>DATHAK010000205.1:0-2539 GCA_035296685.1 Blastococcus sp. | reverse complement strand
ATGGAGAACGTGAAGGAGAGCTCGGACCTTCTCGCCGCCTTGTCGGACGGGATGGCCGACGCGGTTGCGAAGGTCGGCAAGTCGGTGGTGCGGGTGAACGGCCGGAGGCGCCGCCCGGCGAGCGGCGTGGTCTACGCGCCGGACGCGGTGCTCACCGCGAGCCACGTGCTGGAGCGCGAGGAGGACCTTTCGGTCGTGACGGGCGACGGGCGCACGCTGCCGGCGCGCTTCGTCGGTCGCGACCCCTCGTCGGACCTGGCCGTGCTGTCCGTTGGGGATCTGGGCGTCGAGGCAGCGGGCCCCGCGGAGGGTGAGCCCCGGATCGGCCAGCTCGCGCTGGCGGTGGGTGGTCCGGGACGCGGCGAGGGGCCGAGGGCGTCTTTGGGCGTCGTGAGCACCGTCGGGGGTCCGATGCGGACCTGGCGGGGACCGAGGCTCGAGCGCTACATCCAGACCGACGCGACGCCCTACCCGGGCTTCTCCGGCGGACCCCTGATCGACGCGCGGGGGGACGTGCTGGGCATCATGACCACTGGCCTCGCACGCGGCCCTGCGCTCGCGATCCCCGCGGAGCTGGCCTGGCGCGTCGCGAACACGCTCGGGGAGCGGGGCTCCGTCAAGCGCGGCTACCTCGGCATCCTCAGCCAGCCGGTCCAGCTTCCCGACGGTCAGCGGCTCGGGCTCACCCAGAGGGGCGGCCTCCTGGTCGTCGGGGTCGAGGAGGGCAGCCCCGCCGGACGCGGCGGCCTCATCATAGGCGACATCCTAGCGACGCTGGACGGTCAGCCGGTCGAGGACACCGAGGACCTGCTGGTGCTGCTCACCGGCGATAGGGTCGGCCAGGAGGTCCCGGTCAAGGTGGTTCGCGGGGGCGAGCTCCAGGAGCTGCGGGTCACCGTCGGCGAGCGCGGTTAGGGGACGAGATGACTTCGGAAGCGGCCGGGCAGCAGGCGGAGAGGATCTCGTCGGCGAGCGCGGAGATGATCTGGCGCACGCACCAGAGCGTCGTGCAGGTGCGCGCCCGGGGCCGCGGCGTCGGGGCCGGCGTGATCTGGGACAAAGAGGGTCCCGTGCTCACCAACCACCACGTCGTCGCGGGCAGACGTCGCGGCACGAAGGCGACGGTGGTCTTGCGTGACGGCCGGGAGTTTGGCGCCGAGGTCGTGAAGCGTGGCCGCGACCTGGACCTCGTGCTGCTCCGCGTGGAGGGCGGTCCTGGTGATCTGCCGGCAGCCCTGCTCGGGGACTCGGACGCTTTGCGTGTCGGGCAGCTCGCCTACGCCATCGGCCACCCGTGGGGTCGGCTCGGGGCGGTTACCGCAGGCGTCGTGAGCGGCCTCGGCATAGCCGGCGGACCGAGGGGGAGGGCGCGCTACGTCCAGTCCGACGTCTCTCTGGCACCCGGCAACTCGGGCGGGCCGCTCCTCAACGCGCGCGGTGAGGTCGTCGGGATAAACGCCATGATCTTCGGCCGCCTCGCGCTCTCGATCCCGAGCAACGCCGCGAGCGCGTGGCTCGCGGGAGCGCACCAGCAGCGTCCCCGCCTGGGGGTCCGCATCCTGCCGGTCGAGATACCCGCTTCTCTACGCGGCGTGGACCCCGAAATACCGGAGGCTGGCCTCGTGGTTGCCGCCGTCGGAGCCGGCGGACCCGCCGGGAGGGCCGGCCTGCTGGTCGGTGACGTTCTGCTCGGGGTGGACGACTGGACACCGGGCGATGTAGAGTCCCTGCTCGACGCCATCGTGCGGGCCGGGGAGACCGTGCGTCTGCGCGTGATGCGCGGCGGTAAGATCTCCTCCGTGGATGTGGACCTGAGAACGTCGGGGCGCGCCGCCTGATGGCGACACGGGCGTTCGTCGTGGCCCCGACGCCGGTGACCCGGGCAGGGCTACGCTCGATGCTCGCGAACGCCGAAGGGACCGAGGTGCGGGTGGTGGGCGAGGCCACCTCGCCCACCGACCCTTCGGCGCTCTCAGAGGCCGACGTCGTCCTGTTGGCGGACGAGGAGCTCCTCGAAGAGGCCTCCATGGCTGTGGCGGAGGACGGCACCCAGGCGCTCGTCCTCGTCTCCGAGGAGGAGCATGTGGTATCCAGGCTGCGCGCCATGCAGCTAAGGGGCTGGGGCCTCGTGCCGCCCGACGCCCCTCCGGAGGAGCTCGCCGCCGCGGTCGCCGCTGCGGGGCAGGGCTTGATCGTGCTCCCGAAAACCTTAACCGAACGGCTGCTGCAGGAGCCCTTACCATCCGCCGGAGAGCTCTCCGAGGCCCTCACAGCGCGCGAGCGGGAGGTCCTGGATCTGCTTGCCCACGGCCTAAAGAACGCGGAGATCGCCGGCGAGCTCCACATCAGCGAGCACACCGTCAAGTTCCACATCTCCTCCCTCTACGCCAAGCTCGGTGTGAACAACCGCGCCGAGGCCGTCAGCCGCGGGGCGCGGCACGGCCTGATCTCTTTGTAGCCGTCAGCTCTCGGCTGGCAGCAAGCTCTTCTGGCTCCGTCTTCGAACCCCGAAAACTGGCCGTCCGCGTGGTGCGGGTCT
>DATHAK010000204.1:0-5135 GCA_035296685.1 Blastococcus sp. | reverse complement strand
GGCCATCCGCGTGGCCGACATCCTCGACGCCATCCAGGAGCTGCGCGGCTCCGGCGCGGAGACCATGCAGATCGACGACGTGCGCGTCGGCGTCTCCACGGCCGTCACCGGCGAGCCGGGCGACCTGATGATCGACGGCCGTCCGATCACGTCCCCGTACGAGTTCGTGGTCATCGGCTCCCCGCAGAACATGGAGACGGCCATGAACATCCCCGGGGGAGTGGCGCCGCGGTTCACCAGCCGGGGCGGGTCGGTCGAGATCACACAGTCCGACGAGGTGGTGGTGGACGCGTTGCGACCGCTCGACACGCCTCAATACGCTTCGCCCGACACAGGCGACTGAGAAAGGACCTCGGTGCCCCCCACCCCTCGCTCCGCTCGGGGCGGGACCCTGTACCGAGGCCTCACCCAGCGCCCCTCGACCCCATGGAGACGATCACCGCATGGCCACACCGGACGACCGGCGGTACACCGACCAGCACGAGTGGGCGCTGGTGCAGGGCACGGACGGCACGTCGACGGTGGTGCGGGTCGGCATCACCGACCACGCGCAGGACGCGCTGGGCGACATCGTCTTCGTGCAGCTGCCGGCCGTGGGCGACGAGGTCTCCCCGGGCAACCCGATCGGCGAGGTGGAGTCGACCAAGTCGGTCTCGGACATCTACGCGCCCGTCGCCGGGGTCGTGGCTGCGGTCAACGAGACGCTCACCGACTCGCCCGAGACGATCAACGCAGACCCCTACGGCGCCGGCTGGCTGGTCGAGATCAGCGTGCCGGGGGAGGGGGGCGACCCGACCGGTGCGCTGCTGGACGCCGACGCCTACCAGGCGCTGGTCGACGCGTCGTGACCGGGCTGCCGCCGGACTGCGGCGGAGGCAGGATCACTATGATCTCGCCGAGGGGTCCACACCCCCGGTGACCTGCCGGGGAAGTCGGAGTTCCTCACCCTGTACGTCCGGTTGACCCTCGGGCCAGCCGACTGGTTCCATGACCCACGGTCCGCCGCTCAGCCCGCGGTGGCCGTCCCTCGACTGGCCGTCCGGCCCGTCGTCCGCCGGCCGCCCGCGGCCCGTTCCGAGGCCCGCGGCGGGGCCCCTCGTACCGGAGGAGACAGACGTGCACTGCACTCGATGTGGCCACGAGAACCCCGAGGGCAGTCGCTTCTGCGCGCAGTGCGGCTCGGCGCTCTCCCAGGAGCGGGTCGGCGAGTCGACCAGCGTCATCCCCAAGGTCGGGGGCGAGGACACCAGCGACCAGCCGGAGATCTCCGAGGCGGTCGACGCGCACGCCGGTGCGGTCGAATCGCTGCCGGCCGGGTCCGCGCTGCTGGTCGTCAAGCGCGGGCCCAACGCGGGCAGCCGCTTCCTGCTCGACCAGGACGTCACCACGGCCGGACGGCACCCCGACAGCGACATCTTCCTCGATGACGTGACCGTCAGCCGTCGGCACGTCGAGTTCCACCGCGAGGGGGGCGGCTTCTCCGTCCACGACGTCGGCAGCCTGAACGGCACGTACGTCAACCGCGAGCCGGTCGACGTCGCCACCCTCGCCGGGGGCGACGAGGTGCAGATCGGCAAGTTCCGTCTCGTCTACCTCACCGGGCCCCGCACCGGCGAGCCGGCCGCTCGCTAGTGACGGCCGTGCCCGAGCGCGACAACGCGCTCGGGGACGCCGTCGATCAGCACACGCCCCGCCTGACGATCGGCGAGGTGCTGGCAGTTCTTCGCGACGACTTCCCCGACGTGACGATCAGCAAGATCCGCTACCTCGAGTCCGAGGACCTGGTCCACCCGCAGCGCACGCCGTCGGGGTACCGCAAGTTCTCCCGCGCCGATGTCCGCCGGCTGCGCTACGTGCTCACCGCGCAGCGCGACCACTACCTGCCGCTGCGCGTCATCAAGGAGCACCTGGAGGCGCTCGACCGCGGCGAGCCGCTGCCCCCGAGCGCCGGCGCGGCGGCGACGGTCCGGCCGCCCCGGGCCGAGGACGGCGGCGACGCCGGCGTGCCGCCCCTCACCGCCGAGCAGTTCGCCCGGGCGGCCGGGCTGGAGCCGCAGCAGCTGGCCGACTGCGTCCAGTTCGGCCTGCTCGTCACCGACGCCGAAGGCCGGCACCCCGCGACCGACCTGCCCGTCGCCCGGGCCGCTGCTGGACTGGCCCGGCACGGCATCGAGCCCCGGCACCTGCGCGTGTACCGGACGGCGGTCGACCGGGAGGCCGGGCTGGTCGAGCAGCTGGTCGCCCCGGTCCTGCGCGCCCGGTCGGAGGAGGCGCGCACCCGGGCGACCGAGAAGCTGCGCGAGCTCGCCGGGTTGTCCGCCCAGCTGCACACCGCACTGCTGGAGGCGCGCCTCCGGGATCTCCTGCGCCCCTGAGTCCGGCGTACCGTGAACGGGTCGCAGCAGGAACGCGCCGGACCCGATCGCCAGCCTTCGCCAGCCGTGACCAGACCGACCGCCCGCACCCCCGGGCCGCAGCTGAGGAGCAGTACCGTGCAGGAGCTTCGAGTCGTCGGTGTCCGGGTCGAGCTGCCCGGGAACCAGCCGATCCTGCTGCTCAAGGAGACCCAGGGAGAGCGGTACCTGCCGATCTGGATTGGCGCCGTCGAGGCCGCGGCGATCGCGTTCGAACAGCAGGGGGTGCGTCCGGCCCGGCCGATGACGCACGATCTGCTGCGCGAGGTGGTCCGCGCGCTCGGCGCCACCCTGGAGGCCGTCAACATCACCGAGATGCGCGACGGCATCTACATCGCCGAGCTCGTCTTCGGCGACGACCGGGTGGTCAGCGCCCGACCGTCGGACGCCGTCGCTCTCGCCGTCCGCACCGGGGCGCCGATCTACGGGGCCGACGACCTGCTCGACGAGGTGGGGATCGAGATCCCCGACGAGCAGGAGGACGAGGTCGAGAAGTTCCGCGAGTTCCTGGACCAGATCTCGCCCGAGGACTTCGGCGCCGGGTCCGGTTCGGGCGGTTCTGCCTGAGGGCTCGTCCGGCCTCGCCCTGAAGTTGAGCCTTCGAGCGTTATCGGCAGGGCGGCCCTGGATCTCCACTCGAAATGATGAGCGGCGCGACACGCCGCCCCGCTCAGTTGACCGACCCCCTGGCCCGGCTTACGGTCGCGGAACAACAACGGTGTGACACCTGAGGTCAGTGGGTGCAAGCCGTCGACCCGGATCGCGCGAGCGGTGCGGGACCAGAGGAGGACGCTGGACGTGAGCGACCAGACCAACGGCGGCTCCCAGGGTCAGCTCTTCAGCGACGCCGCAGTCGGCGCTCCCGCGTACGACGAGGTCGACACCGACCTCGTGGGTTACCGGGGCCCGACCGCATGTGCCGCTGCGGGCATCACCTACCGGCAGCTGGACTACTGGGCGCGGACCGGCCTGGTCGCGCCCTCGGTGCGCACGGCGACCGGCTCGGGTACGCAGCGGCTGTACTCCTTCCGCGACATCCTGGTGCTCAAGGTCGTCAAGCGGCTGCTCGACACCGGCGTCTCGCTGCAGAACATCCGCAAGGCGGTCGACCACCTGCGCAACCGCGGGATCAAGGACCTCGCCAATGTCACCCTCTTCTCCGACGGCGCCACGGTGTACGAGTGCACCTCCGCCGAGGAGGTCGTCGACCTGCTGGCCGGCGGTCAGGGCGTCTTCGGCATCGCCGTCTCGGGCGCGCTGCGCGAGCTGTCGGGCGAGCTGGCCGAGCTGCCGGCCGAGCGCATCGACGGCGGTCCGGCCAACCACACGGACGACGAGCTGTCCCGCCGTCGCCGCCAGCGCGTCGCCACCGCCTGACCGAACCCGCACAGAGGGCCCCCGCGATCCCGCGGGGGCCTTTCTGTTGCCCGGGCCCGCTTCCCGGGTCGAGTGCACGCTCTCGGGGTGCTGCAGGACCCGGGAAGCGTGCGAAACACCCCGGAAGCCTCGAACCCGGCCACGTCCACACTGATTGCTGCCCTTGTTCGTGGATTGCTGGTCCTGCAGGAGCAGCAATCCACGAGGAACAGCAGCAACGGGACCGAGCCCACCCGCTTCCGGGGTCGAGTGCGCGCTCTCGGGGTGCTGCAGGACCCGCGAAGCGTGCGAAACACCCCGGAAGCGGCCAGTTCAGGGGGTCGGAGCCGCCGAGCCGGCGCACGGGGCCCAGGCGCGGCTCGCTGGTACCGTCCGACCAATGGTCGACGGATCGCAGACCGCGTCAGCCCAGGCGGGGGAGACCCTCCCGCCGCTGGCCGGGTCGCTTCCTCCACTGAGTGCCCTGCAGTCCCCGGGATCCTTCGCCGCCCGTCACATCGGGCCGCGTCCGGACGAGACCGCCGAGATGCTCGCCGCCATCGGTCACCCGTCGCTCGAGGAGCTGGTCGACGCCTGCGTGCCCGAGGGCGTGCGCGACCGGACGCCGCTCGACCTCCCGCCGGCCGAGGACGAGGCGACCGTCCTCGCGCTGCTGCGCGAACGCGCCGACGCCAACGAGGTCTACACCTCGATGATCGGGTTGGGGTACTACGGCACCGTCACCCCGGCCGTCATCCAGCGCACGGTGCTGGAGAACCCCGCCTGGTACACCGCCTACACGCCGTACCAGCCGGAGATCAGCCAGGGCCGGCTGGAGGCGCTGATCAACTTCCAGACGATGGTCGCCGACCTCACCGGCCTCGACGTCGCGGGCGCCTCCATGCTCGACGAGGCCACCGCCGCCGCCGAGGCGATGACCCTGGTGCGCAGGGCAGGCCGCGCGACGCCCGACGCCGTCTTCGTCGTCGACGCCGACACGCTGCCGCAGACCCTCGCCGTCCTGCAGACCCGCGCCGAGCCCCTCGGCATCGGGCTGCACGTCACCGACCTGTCGCAGGGGTGGCCCACCGACCTGCCGGAGGCCGGTGCCTTCGGCGTGCTGCTGTCCTACCCGGGCGCCAGCGGCGCGGTCCGCGACCACCGGGCGCTGGCCGCCGCCGCCCACGAGGCCGGGGCCTCCGTCGTCGTCGCCGCCGACCTGCTGGCGCTCACCCTGCTGGAGGCGCCGGGGGAGTGGGGGGCCGACGTCGCCTGCGGCACCACCCAGCGCTTCGGCGTCCCCATGGGCTACGGCGGTCCGCACGCCGGCTACCTGTCCGTGCGCGAGGGGCTGGCCCGCCAGCT
>DATHAK010000203.1:0-24606 GCA_035296685.1 Blastococcus sp. | reverse complement strand
ATGGAGCAGACAGCCGGGGCCGACGAGGAGGACGTCGCGGTCGGGATCGCGATGGTCACCCTCTTCGGCACCGTCGCGATGGTGCTGCTGCCGTTGCTGGCCGGCCCGCTGGGCCTCAGCGATGTGCAGTTCGGCATCTGGGCCGGGGCCAGCATCCACGAGGTCGGCCAGGTGGTCGCGGCCGCCGGTGCCGGAGGTGCCGCCGTCGTGGCGATCGCCGTGGTCGTCAAGCTGACGCGGGTGCTGCTGCTGGCCCCCGTCGTCGCGACCGTCAGCGTGCGGAAGCGGCTGACCGGTCAGGACACGGGTGGCAAGCGACCGCCGATCGTGCCGCTGTTCGTGCTCGGGTTCCTCGCCTGTGTCGCCCTGCGCAGCACGGGCGTGATCCCGACGGGGGCGCTCGCCGCGATCTCGCAGGTGCAGGTCGCCGCCCTCGGCTGCGCACTGTTCGGCATGGGCGCGGCGGTGCAGGTCCGCTCGCTGTTCCGCGGGAGCGGTCGTGTCCTCCTCGTGTCGACGCTGTCTACGCTGCTGGTCACGGGGGTCGCGCTGGCGGGGGTGCTGGTCCTCGGCTGAGTCAACTGCCGGTCCGCCGGGGTCTCGATTCGTTCGAGGCCCCGGCGGCGTGGCTGTTGATCACCGCGCCAGCGCTGCGGCCAGCCGGGCGAGGAGCCGTTCGGGGTGCCGGAGGTCTGCCGCCGTCACGAAGATCACTCGCCAGCCGGCGGCCGAGAGCCGATTGAGCCGCCCCCGGTCCTTCTCGAACTGTCCGGGTTCCGCGTGCAACAGGCCGTCGTACTCGATCGCGAGCCGGAGTTCGGGATAGGCGAAGTCCACCCGCGCGATGAATCCTTCGCGATCGAAGATCCGGAACTGGGCGACAGGGGGCGGGAACCCCACTCGGTGCAGGAGGAGTCGCAGCCGCGTCTCCTGCGGCGACTCCGCGAGACGTCCGCGAGACGGGCGACGTCGCCGGCGACCCGGCTCCCTCGGCACCGGGGCAGCGCCTCGGCCGCGGCCCGAACGGCGACCACGTCGGCCAGCTTCGCCTGCGCCAGCCGGTCGAGAAGGACGACGCCGTCGTCGACCGCACCCCGACGGATCAGATCGAGTGCCGTCCGCACCGGCCCCGTTCTCGCCAGCCGGTGGCGGTCCACGACGATGTCGTCGAGGGACGACGAGACGTTTCCGCGCACGCCGGGTCCCGGACGCCAGCGCCGGCCGACCGGGAGGACGACCTCGACCGGGTCGTTCGCCGTCGCGAAGGAGTGGCCGCCGGCCAGCGCCAGCGCCGAGAGCCCCGCGAACACCGCGCCGGCCGGAGCCCACGCAGCTCACGCCGAGCGCCATGAGGTGATGGTCCAGCGGCAGGCGGGCATCCGCGTACACGTCATGGCGAAGTCGTCGCCAGGCGCGACTGCGCAGCTGGTCCGGCGTGAGGAGTCCCTTCCGCACGGCCGACGAGCCGCGGAACACGCGTGCACGCAGGGCTGCGGGGCGTTCGGGCGGCATCGGCACGCGGGGAGGTTGCCTGCTCGCCGCGACCCCGCGCTGACGTCGTCCACAGGCATGATCGACTGCCCCTCCAGGGGGCCCTCCAGGACGACGAGACGCCGCCGACGTGGCTGTTGACCATGAAGTCAGTGCACGAGGGCCTTCAAGGCGATCAGGCCGGCGCCGACCAGCGCCACGAGCAACCCCTTGAACAACGCCTGGTGGGGAGCCGCGCCCGCGAACCGCGCCGCCCAGAACCCGTAGAAGCCGATCAGGCCGAGCCCCGTCCACTTGGCGACCGAGAAGGCCCGCTCGACGTCCATGACGCCCAACGCCGAGAGCAGGAAGAACACGGCCGGAAAGGCGACGCCGAACGCGACCGCGACGGCGTCCTCGAGCATGTACCGCACTTGGCGGCGGGTGACCGGCTGGCGGGCGCTGGTCTCGGCGCCGACCACCTCGCTGTAGATCTCGGCGAGCCCGACCGTCAGCGCGGTCCCGAGCAGCCAGACGGCCATCACCAAGGGCTTGGGCGGGTGGCTCTCGATGTACACGACCAGCGCCATGCCGATGATCGACCCGTAGACGACCCGGCCGACCTGCCGTGACCCCAGGTGCTGCTCGAGACTCGCCCGCATGGCTCAGCCCACAGCCCCCGGGACAACGGCGAACAGCTTCTCGCGCACGGTCTCGCGGACCTGCAGGGTCTCCTCGATGCGGAGGAGTTGCTCCTCGGTCGCGGGCAGCCCGTACACGTCGCTGAGGAAGCGGGGCAGGTCCGCGCGGTAGTCGTGCTGGTTCGCCCCGAAGGCCCCGGACGTCTGCGCGTTCTTCATGTCCACCAGGCTCTGGAAGAACGTCGTCACCGGGCGCCACCGCATGGCGGGCGGGATGCCGCGGGGGCTGCCCCCGGCGACCGGCTCTGGGCTGGGCCGGGAGCGGCCCAGCCAGTCCGGTGGGTACCAGAGCAGGTCGGCGCCGAACTTCGTCACGCCGTCGTTGTCGTGACTGAGCAGGACGAAGCGCGGTGGGGCGCCACGCTCCTCGGTGAGTTCGGCGAACTGGGCGTGGTCGTTCACGACGGCGACGGCGTCCCGGTCGACGTCGAGGCGGTCGCCGCGGGTGACCTGGCGCATCCACTTGCTCCCGTACGGCGTCCCGATCCACAGCGCCCGGTCGATCCCCATGGCGTCGAGACCGAGCGTTCCCCAGTGCAGGAACACGTCCTGGCTCGTGTGCGCGCCGAGGCTCTCGCCGAACAGCACGATGCGCGGACGAGGACCCGGGCGATCGCGGAGGCGCTGGAGGATCCGCAGCCACAGCAACCGGTTCTGCTCCCGGGCCCCACGCACCATGCCGAGGGACAGCGGCGACGGCCGGCGCGAGTACTGCAGGGTCACGGTGGCGACGTCGCCGAGCGCGAGGTACTGCAGCGCGGCGACGGCGACGTAGTTGACGTAGCCGGTGCCGGTCGGCGAGACGAGAGCCAGCAGCGACCGGTCGAACGCGCCGCTCCGCTCCAGCTCGGCGATGGCGAGGTCCACCCGTGCGCGCGGGGTCGGCGCGTTGTCCAGGCCCACGTACACCTGGACCGGGGCGGCGCGTGCAGGTGTGCCCATGACGGTCTCGATCGACAGGTCCGGCACGCCGGCCGGGCGGTTCGCGAGCGGCCGCGGGCGGACCGATGCGAGGGAGTGCAACCGGCCGTCGCGCCCCATGCCCGTCCAGGACACGAGGCTGCCGGGGCCCCCGCTGACCGTCGATGGCACCCACCGCTCGGCCTCGCCCGGTTCGATCACAGGCACGTCGGCCGACGTCATCGCCTCGATCCGGCGCATCGCCTGGTGCCAGACCGAGGAGGCGCCCACCCCCAGCCCGGCAAGGAAGCCCGCATGGCCGGCCAGTCGCCACAGGTCGGGCGGACCGGGCAGCACTGCGGCCAGCCGGCGGGCAGCGAGGTCGGTGAGGAAGTGCTCGCCGTAGGCGACGCCGGTGAGGCAGCCGACGATCCCCGTAGCGACGGCAAGGGACTGCACGGGCGGGGGAGTGGTCCCGCCGTCCGTGTGCCCGGCGCGCTCGGCGGGCTCGGCGTGCTCGCCGGCCCGCAGCCGGTCGACGACGTAGGCGACGCCGAGGCCGAGCGGGACCGCCAGGGGGACCGATGCGAGGCGTCCGCCGAGCCGCAGGCGGTCGTCGAGCGCGTGCACGCCGGCCTGCGCCCCGCTCAGCAGCGCGCCGCCGAGGCCCGTGGCGCCGAGCCGCCAGGCCGCCTGGCGGACAGCTCCCCGGAGCGGGTCGTCGGCGCGGCGCGGGAGGGCCCGCAGCACCGCGAGTCCGAGGGGGATGGCCGCACAGTCGACCGCGATCGTGCCGGCGCGCTGCGCGGCCCGGGACGGCACGTCACCCGTGAGGAACCCTGCCGTGGCTTCCAGTGCGTCCTGCGCTCCCGCCGTGAGCAGGTAGTGCAGGCCCGTCGCCAGCCCGGTCACCAGGCCCTGGTCGACCGCGCTCCGGGCGGACAGGGACGGCGCGAACGTCCCGGGGGCCATCGCCGCGGCGATGATGAGCCCGACATCGGGCGCGGTGCTCCTCGTCAGGATTCCCTCGCGGCTCCGCCGCTCCGACCGTGTCGCCGCACTGCTCATGACCAGATGGTGGGTCCCGCGCAACGGCCGCGGTTCATCCTCCCGGTATGAGCCCGGCCGCGCCGGTGCGTCCTACCGTCGTCCTCTCCGACGAGCGGAGAAGGGCATGACGGCGGAACCGGACACCAGGCCTCCCCCCGGCGGCACGGAGGTCGCATCCTCACCCCCGCCAGTAGCACCCTCTGCGGGCTCGCGCCCCGCCCGCCGGAGGTGGCGGTGGCTGCCGCGCTACACCTGGAGCGGCACCCTGGGCGCCGTCCTCTTCGGTTGCGCGTCGCTCACGCCGTCCCTGCTGCCGCGGGGCTGGGTGCTGCAGGGCCTGATCGCCGGGATCACGGCGGCGATCGGGTACGGCCTGGGTGCCGCGGTCGCGTGGTTCGTCGCGGAGCTCACCGAGAGCCGGATGTCGGCCGGCTTCCGTCGCCGCGCCTGGCAGGTGCTGGCCGCGGCCGGCGCGCTGCTCTGCGTCGTCATGTTGTGGTTCGGCGCCGGCTGGCAGCGGGACATCCACGAGCTGATGGGTCTGGACGCCCCCTCGGGTTACGCGTGGACCGGCATCGTGGTGCTGGCGGTGCTGGTATTCGCGCTCTTCGTCGGGATCGGCCGGGGGGTCCGGTGGGTCGCCCTCGGGCTCGTCCGGTTGCTCGGCCGCATCCTCCCGCGGCGCGTCGCACGGCCGCTCGGGGTCCTCGTGGTCACGGCCCTGGTGGTCTTCCTGCTCAACGGGGTGCTCTTCCGGGGGCTGGTCGAGGCGATGAACTCCGCGTTCAGCGTCAAGGACGACGGCACCGAGGCGGGCGCGGTCGAGCCCACGGCGTCCGAGCGGTCCGGCAGCCCGGCGTCCATCGTGCCGTGGGAGGACCTGGGCCTTCAGGGGCGCAACTTCGTCGGGAAGGGACCGACGCCTCCAGAGCTCGAGGCGTTCTCCGGCGAGCCGGCTCAGGAACCGGTCCGCGCGTACGTCGGCCTGGCCAGCGCCGACGACGTCGATGTCCGGGCAGCCCTCGCCGTCCGTGAGCTCCAGCGGGCCGGTGGCTTCGACCGCTCCGTGCTGGTGGTCGTCACGACGACCGGGACCGGCTGGGTGGACCAGGCGGCGACCGACTCGCTGGAGTACGAGTTCAACGGCGACACCGCGATGGTCGCGTTGCAGTACTCCTACCTGCCGAGCTGGATGTCCTTCCTCGTCGACCAGGTGAAGGCGCGGGACGCCGGCCGGGCGCTGTTCGACGCCGTCTACGGCGTGTGGGCGGAGCTGCCGCCCGACGCGCGCCCGGCGCTCTACGTGTTCGGCGAGAGCCTCGGCACCTTCGGCGGCGAGGCCGCGTTCAGCGGGCTCGCCGACATCGGGAACCGCACCGACGGCGTGCTGTGGGCGGGGCCGCCGAACTTCAACCCGCTGTGGCGGGACACCGTCGCCGACCGCGCGGAGGACTCCCCGGAGTGGCTGCCGGTCGTCGACGACGGCCGCACCGTCCGGTTCGCCGATGAGGCTCCCGACCTGGACCGGCCGTCCGGTCCCTGGGGCAAGCCCCGGGTGGTCTACCTGCAGAACGCGTCGGACCCCATCGTCTGGTGGTCACCGCAGCTGATCCTGGGCCGCCCCGGCTGGCTGGAGGGGGAGCGGGGCCCGGACGTGTCGCAGGGCATGGTGTGGATGCCCCTCGTGACCTTCTGGCAGGTCAGCGCCGACATGGCCTTCGCGACCGGTGTGCCGGACGGCCATGGTCACTCGTACCGGGCCGACTACGTCGACGGGTGGGCCGCAGTCGCGCAGCCGCCGGGCTGGACCGACGCCGACACCGAGCGCCTGCGGCCCGTCGTCGGCGGGGAGTGAGCCGGTGGCAGGCAGGCCCGGGTGACCACCTCCGCGGCCAGGCGCAGCCGCAACCTCCTGGTGTCCGGCGCCGTGGTGGTGGCCCTGGCTGCGATCAACGTGACCGACCACCTCCTGCACCCGCCCTGGTGGGTGCGCGCGCTGGAGGGTGCCGGCCTGCTCGCCTGGGCGCGCCTGGACGGGCTCAGCTGGTCGCAGCTCGGGCTGGGCAGGGACCGGCTGGGCTGCGGCTGCCGGTGGGCGCTCGGCGCGATCGGCGTCGTCGCGGGCGTCTACGTCGTCGGCGTGCTGCTGCCGTTGACCCGGCCGGCGTTCCAGGACGCCCGGTACGACCTGCCGCTCCCGGAGGTGCTGCACACCGCGTTCGTCGCCATCCCGTTCGGCACCGTGGCGCTCGAGGAGCTCGCCTTCCGCTCGGTCCTCTGGGGCGTGCTCGCCCGGCACCTGGGCCAGTGGCAGGTGCTCGTCACGACGTCGGCGCTCTTCGGGTTCTGGCACGTCATCCCGGCGCTGCGCGCCGCCGAGACCAACCGGGGCGTGTCCGAGACGCTCGGCGCGGCCGGCGCCGCGCTGGTCGTGGGCACAGTTGCGCTCACCACCGTCGGGGGACTGGTCTTCGGGGAGCTGCGCCGGCGCAGCGGCAGCGTGGTCGCGAGCGCCGGAGCGCACTGGGCGACCAACGCCTTGGGAGTGCTGTTCGGGCTGCTGGCCCGGGAGCTGGAGCCGAACCGCTGACGGGTCCTGCCCACTGACGGGGCGCGAGCTGTCATGACTGCCGAGGCGTCACAGACCTCTCATCGCCCACACGGCGACGACGAGGACGGCGAGCACGACGAGCGTGAGCAGCAGCGCCCAGGCCGCGAACGCCGGGATGTAGTCGTCACCGTCACCGTCGGATCGCCCAGGCCGGTCGGTCGGCCCGGACACATCGGAGGATCTGATGCTGGAGATGGACATGGAGGTCCTCCTGGCACACGACCTGCTGCGTGGGTGAGCAACGGCATCGTGTGACCGGCCCGGGATACCGGGCATCACCTTCCTCGGATGAGGGCCCGCACGGCGTCGGCCGGGCGTCCGCCGCGACCGCGCGCAACGGATGAGCGACGGTGGGGTCGCCCACGTCCCGCGTCCTGCTCGTCGTCGCCGTCGTCCGGACCTGAACCGGGGGCTTCGAGAACAGCGGCGCCTCACCCGTTACGGACGAGGTCGGAACCGGCTCCGTGCCCGACGATCGTCCCGAGCACCGTGCTTGCGGCGCCGCCGTGCTCTGCCCGGACGGAGGGAGAGCCGTGACAGCCTCCTCCCCGCTCGGGCCGGCCGAGCTCGGGCCGGTCGAGCTCGGGCCGGTCGAGTGGCTCGCGATCGCCTTTCCCGGTCCCGGGCTCGATCCCCGGATCGCTCCCGCGCTCGCGACGCTCGTCCGCTCAGGGACCGCGAGGCTGATGGACGCGGTGATGGTGCACCGAGACGTCGACGGCCGCGTCCGCATCGCCGAGGTGGAGGACGGTCTCGAGGAGGTCGACGGTGAGGTTCTCGAGCTGCTCAGCGACGAGGATCTCGTCGGTCTCGCCGCGGACCTGGAACCGGGCACCACGGCGCTCGTCCTGGTCTGGGAGAACCTCTGGGCGGCCGGGTTCGCTTCGGACGTGCGCCGAGCCGGCGGGATCCTGCTGGCGCACGACCGGGTCCCGCACGAGAACCTCGAACGCGCCCTGCGGGCAGCGGCCGGCCGGCAGGAGGCAGGCGTGTGAGGAGCGGGACGGGACGCGGGCGTCAGGGCCCGGGCCTGCTGGCGGGGACGGGTCGACCGGCGGTGCTGCCCGGGTCACCCGCGCCGGGGTCTGGTGGGGCCTCCGCCCCGCCGCCGGCGGCCGGGGGCGACCCGGCGACGGCCGACGCCCGGCCGGATGACGAGGTCCCGCCCGGGCAGCAGCGCGTCGACTTCGGGCAGGGGCGGGCGCTGCCCCGGCACCAGCCGTGGAACGCGGCCTCCATCCCGGGGACCGGTCGCTCGAGGGACGATCTGTCCGCGCATGTGGACGGGCTCGACGAACCGAAGCGGGCCCGGGCTCCTCACAGGGGGAGGAGTTCCTCGGCCAAGGAGGCGGGCTCCTGGGCACCTGGATGAGTAAGTCCTGATGGGCCGCAGAGTCATAGGCCTGTAGTTCTGCCCGGAGCTGTCAGGCAAGAAGGCAGCAGACCGTCGAGCCGGCCAGTTCGTGGAGCGCGTGGCCGGGATCGAACAGGCATGGCGAGCTTGGAAGCCTTGGGAATCCAAGCGCCATCTTCCCTCGTCAGCGGCATGTCACGTGGACGTCGTGCCTTCCGCGTGCCTCAGCGCCACAGATCGGGGCCGCGCCAATCGCAACCACGCTGGCCAGAAGATCCAGTCCCAGGTGGCTGACCCGTGAGGAACGTCTCACCGGGTTGGTTCCAGGATCGGCGAAACCTTGTGCTGGTCGAGGCCACCAGGTGCGACAACGGCGTGGTACTCCTGCGCTAGAAATCGCGAGCGAGGCGGCAGGTCCGTCCGGCGCGTCGCCGTTTCGACGTGTTCGACCCCGGGAGGCCAAACCTGATGCTGCGCCGTGCACGCTGGCCCGGATCTTGGCGGCGAGCGGCTCGGCCATGTGGGTAGCCGGCACCTGCTCGTCGCAGATGGGCCCTGGCGCGCCTGCGGCCCGGCGGGCGTGTCGACGGTAACGGTGTGGCTCACAGCTGATCGTCCATGGCACCCAAGGGTCCGGGACCGAGTGCCAGGACCGGCTGTCACGCCGGGCGAGACGTCGACGACGGTGCTCGGGGCCGGGTACGCGAACGTGCTCCTAGGTCACCTCTGACCCGGTCGCAGATCGGCATTCGGCGCGGCGATAGTCTGGGTGATCAACATTGCCTGAACCCTCAGGGCGTCGGTCCGAGGGAGACGGAGCGACCACATGGGGACTTTGGGTGCTGCGCTCGCGAAGCTCCCCACCCCGACGGCGGTGGTGGACACCACTGATCCAAGCAGCTTGGTGATCGTTTCGGTCAACGACGCGCTCTGCTCGCTGCTCGGCCGCTCCATCGATGAGTTGGCAGGGATTCCGCTGGCCGCAGTCACGGTCGGCGCCGACGCCTTACGGAGCCTGCTCGTCACGCAGAGCGTCGCTCACCGGCTCGAGACGTGGTGCGTGGACAGCCGTGGCCGCCACATCCCGATCCTGCTCGACGGGGCGGCCGTCGACGACCCGCCGGGGACCGCGATCGTTCAGCTGCAGGAACCCGGAGACGGCGACGTGGAGAGGGCGCTGCGGGAGAGCGAGAAGCGACTGCAGGAGATCGCCGACAATGCCACGGCGCTGATCTACCTCAAGCGAACCGACGGTCGCTACATGTTCATCAACCGCCGATACGAGACGCTGCTCGGGCTCACCCGCGACGACGCCGTGGGCAGGACGGACTTTGATCTCTGGCCGCCCGACATCGCCGCCGCCTACACCAGTGCCGACCGCGCCGTCTCGTCCGCCGGGCAGCCTTTGGAGCTCGAGGAGCCCATCCCCACCGAAGACGACCACTTCGGCATGTGGCTGTCGCTCAAGTTCCCCCTCTTCGACGAGACTGGCGAGTTGTACGGCGTGGGTGGGATCTCGACCGACATCAGCGAGCGGAATCGCGCGGAAGCCGCCATCCGAGAGGCCCGAGACGAAGCCGAGCGGGCCAATCAGGCGAAGAGCGAGTTCCTGTCGCGAATGAGCCACGAGCTGCGCACTCCGCTCAACTCCATCCTCGGGTTCGGCCAGCTACTGCGGCTCGAGGAGCTCCCACCGAGTGCCGTGGAAGGCGTCGATCGCATCCTCAGCGCCGGCCGGCACCTGCTCGCCCTGATCAACGAGGTGCTGGACATCTCCAGGATCGAAGCCGGTGCGCAGGCGATCTCGGTCGAGCCGGTCCACGTCTGCGATCCGATCAGCGAGGCGTGCGAGCTGGTGCGCCCGCTGGCCGCCGAACATGGCGTCGAGTTGGCGCGCGACCTGCACAACTGTCTCTACCGATACGTGGCTGCCGACTACCAGCGGTTGAAGCAGGTGTTGCTCAACGTCCTGATGAACGCCGTGAAGTACAACCGCCCCAACGGCATGGTCACGGTCTCGGGCGAGGTGCACGGCAGCAAGCTGCGCGTGCTGGTCACCGACACGGGTATCGGGATCAGGCCGGAGGACGTCCCCAAGGCGTTCCAGCCTTTCGAGCGCCTGCACTCCGACCGCCTCCAGGCCGAGGGCACCGGCCTCGGCCTCGCACTGTCGAGGAGCTTGATGGAGGCGATGGGCGGGACCATCGACCTCCAGCGCAGCGTCGTCGGCCGGGGGAGCGTTTTCTACATCGAGCTGCCGCTGACCGATCCGCCTTCGGCGGTCGAGCCCGCGGCTCCCGCGTCACTGGCCGCCGGCCGGACCGGTCCGACCAGCCTGGCCGGCCGGACCGTGCTCTGCGTCGAAGACAACCTGGCCAACCTCGAAGTCGTCCGTGGCGTGTTCTCCCACGCGGGAGAGCCGGTCCTGCTGCCCGCCATCCAGGGGCAGCTGGCGGTCGAGCTGGCGAAGCTCCACATCCCTGACGTGATCCTTCTGGACCTCCACCTGCCGGACATGAGCGGCGAGGAGGTCCTAAGGCGCCTCAAGGATGACCCGCGCACCCGCGACATCCCAGTGGTGGTTCTGTCGGCCGATGCGACGCCGTCCCAGCGGGAGCGGCTGCTCGAGCAGGGGGCCGCCGACTACGTCACCAAGCCCATCGAGATCGACGTCTTCCTGCCCGCCGTCCAGCGAGCCATGGGGAAGAGGTGACCATGGCGTCCGGGGAAGAGGGCAGTTCCGCGGCCTCCGAGGTTCCTTCGGACGACGACGTCGTCAGCGTGCTCGTCGCCGACGATCACCCGCTGTACCGCGAGGGCATCGCCCGCGCCCTCTCGGCCCGCCCCGGGATCCGGCTCGTCGCCGAGGTGGGTGACGGAGCCGAGGCGGTGGCCGAGATCCGGCGGCTCGTCCCGACGGTGGCGATGGTGGACCTGCAGCTACCGTCGATGGACGGCATCGCCGTCATCGAGGCCGTAGCTCAGGAGGAGCTGCCCACGCGGGTCGTCATCGTCTCTGCGTACGAGGACAGCGCCACGGTCTACCGTGCGCTCGCCGCGGGGGCCAAGGCCTACCTCACGAAGCTGGCGTCGGCGTCAACGCTCTGCGACACGGTGCAGGCGGTTGCCCGGGGCGAGACCGTCATCCCGCCGGCCCTGCATTCAGGGCTGGCCGAGGAGATCCGCTCGCGGCGCGACCGCACCGGCGACCAGGCGCTGAGCGCACGCGAGCTGGAGGTGCTGCAGCTGATCGCAGAGGGCCTCTCGGCCCCCGAGATTGCGGAGCGACTCTTCCTCGGGGTGACCACGGTGAAGACCCATCTGCAGCACATCTACGAGAAGTTCGGTGTCTCCGACCGCGCGGCCGCCGTCGCCCAGGCGCACCGGCGGGGCATCCTCCGGTAGCGCCGGTGCCGCTCTGACAAGCGCGGCCGGGTGCGATCGCGGCTGCAGACGGTGTCCCCATCCGCCGGCCGACCGGGCGCCGCATCCTCCGATCGGATCGTCCGACTGAAGGATGGTTACGGCCTCTCCTCCCTGTGACGCTTGCCGCACTGCGCCCGCCGGTCGATGACAGCAATCGGCCAACTTGGGAGCGCATCCCCAGATGACGGTGGACCGCCGCCGTCCTGAAAAAGGAGACGCGCATGTCCGAACTCGTCGGCGATCCGCCTCTGCAGACGGAGGCGGTGTCCCGGAAGCAGCGGGTCCCGCTGCAGGTGTCCTTCGACGACGACCCGAAGGTCGTCAAGGAGGCGGCCACCGAGGACTACTCCGTCCACATCATGCCGCGCAGCTGGCGGAGCGGCCGCGTGTCGCTGCTCATGGCCTGGAGCGGGATGTTCAGCGCGATGTTCTGGCTGTACGTCGCCGCCACGGTTGCATCGGCGGTCGGCACCGTGAACGCGGTCATCGGCATCGTCCTGACGTGCCTCACCAAGGGCGGGATGAACTACGTCTTCTCGCGGTACGCGAGCCGAACCGGCCTGACGGTCGCTCTGCTCTCGCGGCGGATCTTCGGCTATTTCGGATCGGTTCTGGCGCCGCTCATCTTCGCCGCCACCGCGCTCTACTACGGCGTCTTCGAGGGCTCGATCATCGCGCTCGCCCTACAGGACTTCATCGGCGGCGGCGACATCCGCATCTGGTACCTCGTGGTCGTCCTCTGGAGCGTCCCGCTCGTCCTGGGCGGCGTCCGCACCTGGCTCGACAAGTTGAACGGGTTCCTCCTTCCCTTCTACGTCGTCGGCCTGGTCGCCCTCGTCACCGTGGCCAGCATCGGCCACCAGCCGTCGATCAGCCTCCCGGACCCCCACGTGGCGTTCGGTGCGCCCGGTTGGCTCTGGGCCTTCACGGTCTACATGGGCGTCTACATCCTCATGATGTACACCGTCGACTTCGCGCGGTTCGGCAAGCGCGAGGACGAGACCTTCCACGGCCTCGTGACCTTCGGGCCGGTCTTCTACCTGGCTACGTACCTCGGCACCGGGCTCGTCGGCATCTTCCTTGCCGCCACCGTCCCCGGCGTGATCGGGGAGGCGGGCCTCACCGAGACAGGCATCGTCAACGCGATCATCTCGACCCTGGGCTTCGCCGGGTTGGTGCTCATCGTCGTCAGCCAGACGCGCATCAACAGTGCGAACCTCTACCTGGCCTCCACGAACCTCGAGGCGTTCGTCTCGCGGGTCCTCAAGGTCAAGCTGCCTCGGGTCGCCTGGGCCGTCGTGGCCGGCGTCCTCGTCTACGCGATGATGCTCACCGACGTCCTCTCCTACCTGCTGCGTGCGCTCGCCTGGCAGGGCGTGTTCGTGGTCGCCTGGGTCGCCATCGCGCTGATCCACATCGCCGTGCACCGTAAGGAGACCGGTGTCCCGGAGTTCCGCCCGGGCCGGCTGAAGGCCCTGACGCCAGCAGTCGCGGTGTGGGTCGCGGCCTCCGGCATCGGCATCTGGCTGGCCGAAGGCGGTGGCGTCTTCGGTGCTACCTGGTCGGCGCCCATCACATTCGCCCTCAGCGCGCTCGGCTACCTCGCGGTCTCCCGCTACGACGCGCTGCTCTCCCGGGGCGATGACCCCCGCACCGAGGTCGACGACGCGTGGGAGGCACGAGTGAAGTGCCACGCCTGCAGCAAGTCCTACATCGCTGTGGAGATGGACCGCGATCCCGCCGCCGACGGGGCGGCGATCTGCTCCGGCTGCGCCTCGGCCAGCCCCACGTTCTACGGCGCTGCTCGCGCGCAAAGCCGGACGTGACCTGCTGCTCGGGCCGGCGGCCGAACCGCCGCCGGCCCGGGCGCCCCCGGCGACGCAGCTCCCTCTCACCACCATCAGCAAGGAGAAGACCGTGCGGGAACCCCTGTGCAGTAGCCATGACGTCCCCCCCGGCACCCTCATCTCGGTCGACCGCGGTGACGGCACCCCGATCGCCGTCTGCAACGTCGAGGGCACCTTCTACGCCGTCGACGACCTGTGCAGCCATGGGGCCTCAGCCCTGTCAGAGGGCCAGTTGATCGGCTGCGAGATCGAGTGCGTCCTCCACAAGGGGCGCTTCAACGTCACCACCGGCAAAGCCACGCGCCGGCCGGCCAAGAAGCCGGTCGCCACGTACGGATGCACCGTCCAGGACGGCCTCGTCTACCTGGCGGACCCCGTGCCAGGCAGGCAGGACGACTCGGTGATGCAGGCCCGCGCCAGCTGACAGCCCGCCTCCCAACCAAGCCAGCGAAAGATCGGAGCAACTCTGATGACCGAACTGCAGGAGCGCCCGCTCCTCGAGGAAGAACTCGACTACGACACCACGACCCGCCGCTGGGCGACGGCTCACCCAGAGCTGGGCACCGGCGCCATCTCCACCGAGCGGTTCATCTCCGCTGACCACTTCGAACGCGAGCGCAACGAGCTGTTCCGCAAGACCTGGATCAACATCGGCTCGCGGCACGACTTCTCCGGGCCCAACTCCTTCTTCGTCCGCGACATCCCCCTCCTGGGCGTCTCCCTGCTCGTGGTCCAGGACACCGAGGGGAACGTGCAGGCCTACCACAACGTCTGCTCCCACCGGGGCAACAAGCTGATCTGGGAGAAGGACGGCACCTGCCCGAAGCTCTTCGCCTGCCGGTTTCACGGCTGGGGCTACCGCTCCACCGACGGGGCACTGACCGACGTCCCCGACGAGGACCAGTTCTACTTCGAGAAGGACGCCGGCGAGCTCGGCCTCGTGCCCGTGCGCACGGAGACCTGGAACGGGTTCATCTTCATCAACCCGGACGGCAAGAGCCCCGTCAGCCTCCAGGAGCACCTGGGCCCGCTGGGGGAGCGGCTCGCGAACTTCCCGTTCGAAAAGCTGAAGCTGCAGTACCGGTACGACGTCCCGGAGAAGGCCAACTGGAAGGTGGCCCTCGACGCGCAGAACGAGATCTACCACGTGCCGATGCTCGCCCCGGTGCACCGGTTCCTCGCCGGCGGCGCCTTCCACACCAACGACGACGGATACACCCGGCTGCACGACTTCCAGCGGCTGGGCCTGCACTCGGTCTACACGTCCGAGTCGGACGACGACTTCGAAGACACCGCCAGCGGCACGACGAACAGCTCGGCGCACCCGAACTACGGCGCACTGCAGCTGCCGTTGGAGACGCCGTTCGCCTTCCACGTCGTCTTCCCGAACATGGTGTTGGCCTTTTTCAACAACTCGATGTTCACCTACAACATCTGGCCGATCGCGGTCGACCAAACCATTTGGGAGATCCGACTGCACTACCTGGAGCCCACCAACCTCGCCGAGAAGGTGATCAACGAGCAGGCCAAGTGCCGGTTCCGCGACCTCCTCTGCGAGGACCAGGCCGGGCACGAGGCCCTGCAGGCCGGCCTCACCTCCCGTGCGCGCGACGTCTTCGTGCTCGGTGAGCAGGAGGTCCAGATCCGCTCCTTCCACAAGACCCTCGACGACTACCTGGCCCGGTGACGAAATGACCACGACGACGACCCGACAGCTCCCGGAAGCCTTCGCCAGCCTCAGCCGGTTCAGCCGGTGGATCCTGCCGAACGAAAAGGCCCGGATCGAGGCTCGGCTGACCACGCCGTACGAGGAGTCCCTCGCCTTCTACCAGGCGATCCTTCCCGAGCTCCCCGACATCATGGCGTACCTGAAGCAGGTGCCGGTGGACTCGGCCACCGAGGAGGACCTGGCACTCGCGGACCTCACCTACGCCTTCGTCGACATCGCCAACGCGGTGGAGCTCTATGAGAGGCCGGATGTCCCCGACGGCGCCAACCTCCGGCTGTTCGTCTCGGTGCTCGAGGGTGGACGTGCCTGAGGCCCGGGTCGGCTTCGTCACCGGCGGCGGATCCGGCATCGGCCGAGCCAGTGCCCTCGCACTGGCCCGCGCGGGCCTCGCCGTCGTAGTGGCCGACACCGACCTCGACAAGGCCAAGGAGACGGTCGCGGCCATCGAGCAGCTCGGCGCCGACGGGGTAGCCACCCTCGTCGACGTGGCCGACGAGACGCAGGTGGCCGAGGCGGTCGACACGGCCCTGCGCACCTTCGGCCGGCTGGACGCGGCCGTGAACAGCGCAGGGGTGCAGGGCCAGCTCGCCCCGGCCGCCGAGTGCAGCCTCGACAACTGGCAGCGGACCCTGACTGTGAACCTCACCGGCACGTTCCTGTCGGTGCGGGCCGAGGTCCGGGCGATGCTCGACGCCGGCAACGGCGGCGCGGTGGTGAACCTGGCATCCAACTTCGGGCTCGTCGGCAAGGAGCGGATCCCCGCGTACTGCGCCAGCAAGCACGGGGTCATCGGGCTGACCAAGTCGGCCGCGCTCGACTACGCCAAGAGCGGCATCCGGATCAACGCCGTCTGCCCGGGCCCCATCGACACCCCGCTGCTCAGCGGGATCGAGTCGGCCATGGGGGCGGCCGGGGCGGCCATGCGTCAGGAAGTCGAGGACAGCGTCCCGATGGGCCGAGTTGGCCGGGCCGACGAGGTAGGCGAGCTGATCGCGTGGCTGTGCAGCGACGCGGCGTCCTTCGTCACCGGTGCGGCGGTCCCCGTCGACGGCGGCTTCGTCGTCGGGTGACCGGGTCCTACCACTGGAAACCGATCTGGAGAGGAGACGTGACGTGGTCCAACCCGTCCTCGCGCTGGTCGACCGTCCCGACGGTCAGCTGACGCTGGTGGTCCGCGACATCCGCCGGGAGGCGGAGGGAGTGGTCTCGATCGTCCTGGAGCTCCCGGACGGCGGCGAGCTACCCGCGTGGCAGCCCGGCGCGCACGTGGACCTCGTCCTGCCGGAAATGGTGCGCCAGTACTCGCTGTGCGGGAGCCCGGACGACCGGGAGCGCTACCGGCTCGGTGTGTTGCGTGAGCCCCACAGCCGCGGTGGCTCGGCGCATGTGCACGAGGAGTTGGCAGTCGGCGACGCGGTCGAGGTGCGGGGACCGCGCAACCGGTTCCCGCTGGTCGAGGCTCCGCGGTACGTGTTCGTCGCCGGCGGCATCGGGATCACCCCGATCCTCCCCATGGTCGCCGAGGTCGCCGGGCGGGGAGCCGACTGGACCCTCGTCTACGGCGGGCGGAGCCGGGCCTCGATGGCTTTCGTGTCCGAGCTAGCGGGCTGTGGCGATCGGGTGCAGCTCCGTCCGCAGGACGAGTTCGGCCTGCTCGACCTCGACGCCGTCTGCGAGGAGGCCGGCGACGCGGTGTTCTACTGCTGCGGCCCCGAGCCGCTCATCGCGGCCCTGGAGACCGTCTGCGACCGGCGGGGCACCGAACTGCACCTCGAACGGTTCACCGCCCGGCAGATCGAACCCGACCTCGGGCTCGAGCGGTTCGAGGTGCACTGCGCCGACTCGGACGTCACGGTCACCGTCGCGGAGCAGCAGTCGATTCTCGACGCGCTGATCACCGCAGGCGTGGACGTGAACTACGACTGCCGCGAAGGGACCTGCGGCAGCTGCGAGCTCGACGTCCTCGACGGCGAGGTCGCGCACCGCGACTCGGTCTACACCGCCGCCGAGCACGCCTCGATGTCCGTGCTCTTCCCCTGCGTGTCGAGAGCGCTCTGCAACCGCATCGTCCTCGACGTCTGACACCCCACTGACCTCCGCGACCTGCGTCGCGGCAATGCAAAGGAGAAAACCGTGATCCGACACGTCTTCGTCTGGCGCGTGGCCGAGGGCCACGACAACGAGAAGATCCTGGCCCTGCTCGACCGTCTGTCCACCTCGTCCGAGTTCGACATCGCGGCGTGGAGCATGGGCAAGCACGTCGGCGAGCCCAATGAGAACGGCGACCCGTGGGACGGCGCCCTCATCACCGACTTCCGCAGCTGGGAGGACCTGGAGCAGTACTCGACCGCGCCCTTCCACATGGAGGTCGTCGAGGAGCTGCTGCCGATGGTGTCCGACC
Organism: Blastococcus sp.; assembly: GCA_035296685.1. Classification (GTDB taxonomy): domain Bacteria; phylum Actinomycetota; class Actinomycetes; order Mycobacteriales; family Geodermatophilaceae; genus Blastococcus_B. The sequence goes on along the minus strand of DATHAK010000203.1, from coordinate 7,117 downwards.
GCGCGGTCGTGGACTTCGAGGTGACGGCATGACCCTCGCCGGCATCCGCGTCGGGACCAGCCCTTACGGCCCGGAGGACGAGCGGGGCGCGCTGAACCTGATGAGCCCGCTGTCGCAGGCAGCGGTCATGGCCCGCGCCGACGCCTCCGTGGTCTACGACCTGAGCATCGACTACTTCGTCGGCATGCCGAGCTTCCAGGCGGCTGGTGACCCGAGCTACCAGATCTTCATGAGCCACACGCCCGGCGGCACCGTCGTCGACAACCTCAACGGCGTCGGCTCGCAGACGAACCAGCACGTCTGCTATTCGGGCGACGTGGTGTTCATGTACACGCACACCGGCACGCACATCGACGCGCTGAACCACTTCGGCGTCGACGGCAAGATCTACAACGGGTTCACTCCCGAGGAGCACCTTGGCAGCCGGCACTGGACGAGGGGTGGGGCCGAGACCATCCCGCCGATCGTCGCCCGCGGCGTCCTGCTCGACATCGCCGGTCTCAAGGGAGTGGAGTGCCTGCCGCCCTCCTACGCCATCACGATCGAGGACTGCCGTGACGCCCTCGGTCGGGCCGGCCTGGAGATCCAGTCCGGGGACGTCGTGCTCGTGCGCACCGGGCGGATGCGGTACTGGCCAGACGGCTCCAAGGTGCTGGGCGACCCGCCCGGGCTGGGCCTGGAGGCCGGCCGCTGGCTGACCGACCAGGGCATCATCGCGATCGGCGCGGACCAGGAGTGCGTCGAGGTGGGGCCCTCGGAGCACGACGACAACTGGCTGCCGGGGCACTGCCACTTCCTTGCGGAGGCAGGCGTGCCGATGATCGAGCTGCTCGACCTCGAGGGGCTTGCTCGCGACGGGGTGCACGAGTTCTGCCTCATCGCCGCGCCGATCCGGCTGCGGGGGGCGTCGGGTGCGCCTCTGCGTCCGCTCGCCATCCCGCTGCGTCCCTGATGCCCGCCTCCTCGCCGGAGGCCCTGGCCGGAGGCGGCGCAGTGCGCCGCCTCCGGCTGCGGGTCGTGCAGGTCGCCTACGGCGACGAGGAGACCCCCGAGGAGCGCGTGCAGCGCGTGGCCGGCGTGGTGGCGCAGCAGCGGGACGCCGATCTGGTCGTCCTGCCGGAGCTGTGGGCCCATGGCGGCTTCGCATCCGATCGGTGGACCGAGCGCGCGGAGCCCTTGGACGGTCCCTTCGTCGAGACCATGCGCGAGGCGGCGCGGGCGGCCGGCGCGACGGTGCATGCCGGGTCATTCGTCGAGCGGGGGACCGGCGGGATGTGGAACACCTCAGTGGTGCTCAGCCCCACCGGTGTGGTCCTCGGCACCTACCGGAAGATCCACCGGTTCGGCGAGGGCGAGCGGTCCCTGCTCGAGGCCGGAACGGACGTTGTCACCGTGCCGCTGCGGACGGCCGGTGGGCAGGTGGCGACCGCGGGGCTGGCCACCTGCTACGACCTGAGGTTCCCGGAGCTGTTCCGGCGGCTGGTCGACGAGTCGTGCGAGGTCCTCCTGGTCCCGGCAGCGTGGCCGGCGGCCCGGGTGGAGCACTGGCAGGTCCTCGGCCAGGCGCGGGCCATCGAGAACCAGTGCGTCGTCGTCCAGGTCAACACCGCCGGGACCCACAGCGGCGTGGCCATGGGCGGATGCAGCCAGGTGATCGGGCCCATGGGCGACGTCCTCGCGCGCGCGAAGCACGACGGGGACGAGGCCCTGTCCGTGGAGATGGACCTCGACATGGTCAGCCGACAGCGTGCCGATTTCCGGGTGCTGGAGGACCGACGGTTGGGACGCGAGCAGTACGCGTGATGCGGGTGAGCGAGAAAGGGGAGGCGGAGTGTTGGCAGCACCTGTTCTCGGCAGGGTGAAGAGGCCGAAGGGGTACGAGCGAGACCGGAGCTACGTGACCGACCGGATCACCGCTGACGGGTCCGGCGGCTGGCCGGTCGAGCCGGGCCGGTACCGGCTGGTGGTGGCCCGAGCCTGTCCCTGGGCCAACCGGGCGGTCATCGTCCGCCGGCTGCTCGGCCTGGAGGAGGCCATCTCCCTGGCGTCGTGCGGCCCGGTGCACGACGAGCGCAGCTGGACCTTCGACCTCGATCCCGACGGGCGGGACCCGGTACTGGGGTACGAGCGGCTGCAGCAGGCCTACTTCGCCCGCGACCCGGCGTACTCCCGGGGGATCACGGTGCCGGCCATCGTCGACGTCACGACCCGGGCGCTGGTCACCAACGACTTCGCGCAGATCACGCTCGACTTCTCCACCGAGTGGACCGCCCACCACCGCAACGGTGCGCCCGATCTCTACCCGGAAAAGCTGCGAGACGAGATGGACGGGGTCATGCAGCGCGTCTACACCGACGTCAACAACGGGGTGTACCGCTGCGGCTTCGCGACGACCCAGAGAGCGTACGAGGAGGCCTACCGGCGACTGTTCACCGCGCTGGACTGGCTCTCCGAGCGGCTGACCGACCAGCGCTATCTGATGGGCGAGACGATCACCGAGGCCGACGTCCGGCTGTTCACGACCCTGGTCCGCTTCGACGCCGTCTACCACGGCCACTTCAAATGCAACCGGCAGAAGCTGACCGAGATGCCGGTGCTGTGGGCGTACGCGCGTGACCTGTTCCAGACCCCCGGTTTCGGCGACACGGTCGACTTCACCCAGATCAAGACGCACTTCTACGTCGTCCACCGCAAGCTCAACTCCTCAGGCATCCTCCCGGTCGGTCCGGACACCTCGAACTGGCGCTCGGCTCACGGGCGGCAGCAGCTGGGCGGCCGGCCGTTTGGGGACGGGCTCCCTCCAGGCCGATAGCACTGTCTCGATCGCTAGAGCGGACCGTCACGCCGGCTCCGGCCAAGGCCCACAATGTGCGTTGCTGGGCTGTCAGAGTGCCAGGCCGTCTTGGGTGGGAGGCTCGCGTGAGCTTCGAGCGACCGGATAACCGCCATCCGAACGGCCCAACGGCCGTGACCCCACTGCAGGATCCGGTCACTTTTCCGGCGGCGGCCATTCGGCTGTTCGAGCTCACGCTCGCCGAGATCGAACAGCGTCTCGGTGTCGGTTCTCTCGAAGCAATCCGTGCGAAGCACAACTTGGCCCTCGTGCATGCAGCGCGAGGCGAGCCTGGCCATGCTGTCGCACTCCTCGAGGAGGCCGCCGCCGCGGCGGTCGATGGGCTGGGGAATGATCATCCCGAGACGTTAGCCGTGCTGGTGGACCTAGCCGTCGCCACAGTGCACACCGGTCAGGCCGCGCTCGGTCTGCGAAGGGCCGAGGACTTGCTGCCCGTACTCGTACGAGTCCTCGGCGACGAGGACCCCGCGACGGCCTCGTGTCGCGGCCTCCTCGGCTGCGATCACAATCCCTGAGCCGTGCGTAAGCCAGATGGCCGGGGCGCACATGGTGAGGACCATTGGCCGCCATTCACCTCCAATCGGCAACCTCGGAGCTGATGCCCGACTGACGTAACTCCGAGTCGTCAAGTCCGGCGGATTCCACGAGATGAGCGTTGCCGAAACCAGTGTTGCCGCTGCTTCCGCGTCGTGACCGGGAGCAACTGCGCAGTTGGCGGACATGACAGGCTGATCCGTCGAAACTTCGAGGACCACGTGGCCGGTTCAAGCTCGTGACCGTTTGGGACGCGGATCAGCCGAACCTCCTCGGGTATAGGGAGCCACTTCAGGCGTGGGTGGCCGTCTGTGATCGCGATGAGTAGCTGCTTCGCTGCCTTCGCCTGGCACATCTGTCGCGCCCGGTGGGACGGGTTCGCCGGGCGCACGACTGGAACCGCCTCCGTATTGATTAGGGGATCTCACTGACTTCGAGGCGACTCAAACCACATCGGCATTTGCGGCAGCCACGCCGGCACCACCGTGCTGGTCCGCATCCACGACCTGCGCGTCCGCGTCATTGCCAGCCGCGGACCACTAATCCGCGCCCTGACCCTCCGCCCCGACCCAGGACTACCAGCGACATGCGGCAACGTGATCGAGGTTGGAGGACACCTGCGAGAGGTGTGCCGCGAGCTCGCATTGGAGCGGGTGACGGGAATCGAACTCGCACAGTCAGCTTGGAAGGGTTGGGACTCCAGTCGCCGTCTTGTCTGGTCAGCGCCGACTCAGGCGCATGCCGTGCCTTCCGCGTGCCTCAGCGCCGGGCGGCCGGAGGAGCGGCTCCTCGCTGTGGCTCGGCCCGCTGCCAGTCGAGCGCGGCGGGTCGCGGATGCAACTGCGGCCACGCCGCGACGGGCGGACGCGGCCGGACTACCGCAAGCCGTGACTCTGCTGCGCCGCAACGTGCGTGCACGATGAACAAGCTGCTCTACGCCGGCATCGCCACGGTCCGGCGCCATTGCTGCCCGCGCTGGCCCGAGGAGCGAGTCCCGGTCATCCTGCCCGTCCGGGACGGCTCATCGGGCCGGTCCTACCGGACGGGTGGACGACGGCATGTGCACTGGTCCTGCGATGTTTCCGGGTGGGTTCCTCCACCTATCCGGCGTCAGTCCGCGCAGTCGACCGCGACGGCGAGGGCTGTGCAGATCTGCCGCATGCGCGTGTCGGCCAACCGTCCGAGCCGCTCGACGAGGATCGCGACAGAGACGCTCTCGACCGAGTCCATGTTGACCACGCAGCGGCGGGGCACCGGGTCCTCGCCGGGCTCGAGGCCGACTTCGCTGACGAGCCCGCGGATCGTGGTGGTGCACGGTGCGACGAGTGCGCGCCGGTGTCGGGGGATCACTGCGTCGCGGGAGAGGACGACGACCGGGCGGCGCCCGATCTCGGCCATCTCGCACCACCAGACCTCCCCGCGCGCGGGCAGCGCAGTCACGACCGTGCGGCGGCTTCCCGGAACGACGCCAGGTCACCCCACTCGTCGGGTTCGTCGAGCGGGTGTTCGTCGTAGGCGGTGTAGCTCGCCTCGACTTCGGCTGAACGGTGGCGGGCCAGCAGCGCGCGGAGCGCCTCGTCGATCATGGCCGCGTCGGTGTCACCGACTCGCACTCGTCGAGCGGCTTGGAGCAGATCGTCGTCGACCGTAGTGCTGAGTCGTGTTCTGCTCATGCCATAATGATGCCACGCCAGTCGCCTGTGGCACCACGACGACGTGCGGACACAAGGGGTACGCGGGCTACGACCCCACCGACGACCAACTGCTGGCTCTCACAATGGTTCTCCGCCTCTGGGGCAACTAGGCTTCCGGCATGGCTTCCAACCGCAAGCCACTCGATGAGCTGCGTGAGACTGTCGGTCGCCTGGGCGATCAATTTCCGCGGCCCGGTCTGCGGGGCGTGGACGACCTGGTGAGCGACCTCTTCGGCGGCCGCCCCGGGCCGGCTCGGCCGCTCTCGGCGGTGCAGGCGGAGCTCGATGGGCTCGTTGGGCTGGAGACGGTGAAGGAGCAGGTGCAGGCGCTCGTCGCCTTCCTGCAGGTGCAGGCGCGCCGCAAGGCGCACGGCCTACCCGAGGTGGCGACATCCCAGCACCTCGTGTTCCTCGGGAACCCGGGCACGGGCAAGACCACGGTGGCGCGGCTCCTGGCCGAGATGTACCGGGCGGTCGGCTTGCTGTCGAAGGGCCACCTGGTGGAGGTCGATCGGGCCGCTCTGGTCGGGCAGTACGTCGGTGCGACCGCGATCAAGACCGACCGCGTGATCCGCCGGGCACTCGACGGCGTCCTGTTCATCGACGAGGCCTACTCGCTGGCCCCAGAGGGCGACGGCCGGCTGGACTTCGGGCCCGAGGCGGTCGAGGTCCTGCTCAAGCGCATGGAGGATCACCGCCATCGCCTGGTGGTGATCGTGGCCGGCTATCCCCGGCTGATGGAGTCGTTCCTGCTCTCGAACCCTGGCCTCCGGTCCCGGTTCGCTCGCGAGGTGTGGTTCCCCGACTACTCGACGGACGAACTGGAAGCGATCTTCGCGTTAATCGTGGCTCAGCACGAGTACGCGCTGGAGCCCGGCGCCGAAGCGACGCTTCGCCGCATCCTCGGTGGCCTCCGCTCTGGTGAGGAGTCCGGCAACGCGCGCTTTGCCCGCACGCTGTTCGAGCAGGCGCTCAACCGCCAGGCGCTGCGGCTGACGCGCGATGAGGACCGGAGTGTGGATGCCCTCGACCGTGCCGACGTGACGACGCTCACCGCGGACGACGTCGCCGAGGCTGCCCGCGCGCTGGGTGAGGAGCCAGCGCGTGAACCCGAGCCCTCTCTATGGCGACGCTGGTTCGGGTGACGTCCAGGACGGCGGTGTCGTCAACGGCTGTGACCCAAGCGCTCGGCGAAACCCGCGGCCTGGTGTTGACAGCGCTAGGCCCTAGCCATCGGTGGAGTCGAGACGCGGCCACGCTCCTCGTCGCAAAGGGAACCCGTTGCGACGACGCACGAACCTCGCCGACACCTCTGTTGCGGATGCCCTGCAGGGAGTTACCTCGGGCGCCTGCGGCGGGCGAATGACATCCACTTGCGACCAGCCCTCTGGCAGGGTCAGTCCGGCCACTCGATATCGAAGCTGTCGGTCGACTCGTTGTACTGGCCGAGGCGGTAGATGAAGCGCTGACCGTGGTCGTCGCTGAGAGTCAGCACGTCCATACGGTCACCCACGAGGGATGCCCACGCGCGGCACTCCCCGTTTCTGATCTTGTCGAGTAGCACGCGGGTTAACCGTGCCCGCGGGGCAGCTTCGTCGATGCGCATGCGATCGTGCCCTGCGGCAGGTTGGTATCGGCCGGTAACCACCATCACGCCGTGCTCTCCGGCGGCGGGCAGTGAGGTGGTGACTCGCTCGTGGCTGGTCAACCGACGGAGCAATCCGGACTCCGTCCATTCCAAGGCCATGAGCCCTTTCAAGGCCACGAGGCATCCTCGGCCCCGTCTCCGCTCCGTGGCGGGCCCTAGCGGATGTGAGCCACGGTCTTCGACCCGCGTTCCGACGGTTCGCCTGCCGCGACCCTGTTGCAAGTGCTGGACGCGCCCTCCTGCTCGGCGGTCCGTCAGCGTGGTGGCTGTCCCGCGACGGGCCTGCTGGACGCTCCCACTCACCGGAAGGACGAGAGAGTCATGGCGGCACAGGAAACCGCCTGTACGGAGACGCTGTCGCGGGACACCGGTGAACGCCGTCCCGCG
>DATHAK010000202.1:0-2521 GCA_035296685.1 Blastococcus sp. | reverse complement strand
CACCGCCACCGAGTCGACGTCGGACTTCTGCCGCGCCGGGTACCGGCTCGAGGTGCTCGACGGCGTGACCCACTGGATCCCCGAGCTCGCCGCCGACCGCGTCGCCGAACTCGTCACCGCGCACGTCCGCAGCGTCTGAGCAGCCAGCGCCGGGAGTCGACGACCTGTATCCGCCGGCGGGTCCACGATCTCTCCGGAGAGGACGGCGGCGGGCAGCCCGCCCGGGGGGAGCACGCCATGATCAGCGAGAGCCTCTACCGGCTGCTGGTTCCGGACGCGCCGCTGCACCGGCGCACCGACCGCGACCCGGCGAGCGACACGGCGCTGGAACGCTGGGAGTCGCTGCGGGCAGCCGCCCCGTCGGTTCCCGGCCTCCAGGAACCGCGGCTGAACTCCTCGTGGCAGGGGCGGATCGAGCAGATCCTGTTCGCCCTGCCGTCGTGGGCTGTGGAGGATCCCGACTCCGCCACCGCCTACCGCTCGGTGATCGCCGCGCTGCGGCCGGGCACCGGCTTCGTCGTCGTGCACTCCGCCTCGGCCCGGGACACCGTCGAGGACTGGTTCCGCGAAGCGGGCCACGCCGACACGGTCACCTACGTCCCGCTGCCGGACTACGTGAACTTCACCGACTGGGCCGAGGACGCCTACGTCGCCCTCGTCGACGCCGGCGAGGGGACGACGTACCTCATGGAGCCGTGGGAGTTCCAGCGCGCCGGTGACGCGCTGATCGCCGACGCCGTCGAGGAGTACACCGACATCCGGGCCTCCCAGGCGCCGCTGATCTTCCAGGGCGGCAACTGCCTGATCGGCGACGACTTCTGGCTCCTCGGCACCGACTACTTCGCCGACAGCGTCGCGCTCCTGCAGAGCGGCCGCCCGCCGGTCGCCGTGCCGGACGGCGCCGACCTGGACGCCACCGTCCGCGGCCTCTTCCACGACTACGTCGACCGGTCGCGCGAGCTCGTGCTCGTCGGCACGGCCAAGCCGATCGCGGTCCCCCGGTTCGCCGGCCGGCGGGAGGGCGAGGAGTACTTCCTCGACCTGCCGTCCGGAGGCACCGGGGCCTTCCAGCCGATCTTCCACATCGACATGTTCGTGACCCTGGTCGGGCGGTCCGACGGGCGCTTCGTCGTCCTGGTCGGGGATCCCTCGCTGGCCGACGACCTCCTGGGCACCACCTCCCCCTACGACCTGCGCGACGTCTACGACCGGATCGCGGCCACCCTCGCGGTCGCCGGGTTCGACGTGCGCCGCACCCCGCTGGTCCACCGCCCCACCGCCGCGCAGACCCTCTCGCTCGCCGACCTGAGGGCGATCGCCCAGCGGGAGACGGACACCGCGCTCGCGCAGGCGGTGCGCGAACTGGAGGCCGCCGGCGCAGTGGACGCCACCCCGGTCACCGTGCGGGACTGGCACCACATCACCTGGAACAACTGCCTGGTCGAGAACAGCGAGAGCGCGGGCAAGCACGTCTACCTGCCCACGTTCGGCCACGGCGACGCCGCGGACCTCACGCCCGTCGACGCGCACATGACGGCGACGTGGCAGGACCTCGGCTTCGAGGTGCACCCGCTGGCCGACTTCAACTCCTTCGCCCGGCGCCAGGGCGTCGTCCACTGCATCAAGAAGTACCTGCGCCGCGGGAACTGACCTCCGCCCGCACACTGGAGCGCATGACGGCCACGACGTCACCGCTCCCCCGGGCCGCGCGGCTGGACCGGCTGCCCTTCACCCGCGAGCACGGCCGGCTGGTGCTCGGCTCCGGGCTCGGCTGGGCGCTGGACGCCATGGACGTCGGGCTCATCTCCTTCGTCATGGCCGCACTGCTCGCCCAGGAGAAGTGGGGGATCACCACCACCGAGGTCTCCTGGATCGGGTCGATCGGCTTCGTCGGTATGGCGCTCGGCGCCACCCTGGGCGGGCTGCTGGCCGACCGCTTCGGGCGGCGGCAGGTCTTCGCCGTGACCCTGCTGATCTTCGGAATCGCGACCGGCGCGGCCGCCCTGTCGTGGTCGGTCGGCGCGCTGCTGGTCTTCCGGTTCCTCATCGGCCTGGGGCTCGGGGCCGAGCTCCCCGTGGCCTCGACGCTGGTGAGCGAGTACGCGCCGGCCCGCGTCCGGGGCCGGGTGGTGGTGCTGCTCGAGGCCTTCTGGGCCGTGGGCTGGACGCTGTCGGCGCTGATCGGCTACCTCGTGGTGCCGCGCAGCGACAGCGGCTGGCGCTGGGCCCTGGCGATCGGGGCGCTCCCGGCGCTCTACGCCGTCGCCGTGCGGCGGGGGCTGCCGGAGTCGGTGCGCTTCCTGGAACTGCGGGGGCGGGTCGACGAGGCCGAAGCCGCGGTCCGGCGGTTCGAGAACGCCGCCGGCGTCGACCCGGCGCCGTCGCCGCTGCCGGAGCCGGCCCGCGCGCTGGGCCCCGGCGCCCTCTGGGCCGGCGGCATCCGGATCCGGACGGCGGCGCTGTGGGTGGTCTGGTTCTGCATCAACTTCAGCTACTACGGGGCCTTCATCTGGCTGCCCAG
>DATHAK010000201.1:0-8699 GCA_035296685.1 Blastococcus sp. | reverse complement strand
TTCTGGCACAAGGTGCTGCACGACCTGGGCCACGTCTCCAGCGAGGAGCCGTTCCGCCGGCTGGTCAACCAGGGCTACATCTCCGCCTACGCCTACACCGACGAGCGCGGCTTCTACGTGCCCGCCGCCGAGGTGGAGGAGCGGGACGGGCGGTTCTTCTACCAGGGCGCCGAGGTCAACCGCGAGTACGGGAAGATCGGCAAGAGCCTGAAGAACATGGTGACGCCCGACGAGATGATCGGGGCCTACGGCGCCGACACCTTCCGCGTCTACGAGATGTCGACCGGACCGCTGGACCAGTCGCGGCCGTGGGAGACCAAGGCCGTCGTCGGCTCGCAGCGGCTGCTGCAGCGGATCTGGCGGGTGGTCGTCGACGAGCAGACCGGTGCCGTCCGGACAGCCGACCTCGAACCGTCCGAGGACACCCTGCGCGCCCTGCACCGGGCCATCGCCGGGGTCCGGGACGGGTTCTCGACCCTGCGGTTCAACATCGCGATCGCCCGCATCACCGAGCTGACCAACCACCTGACCCAGGTCTACGGGGCCGACAGGCCCGTGCCGCGGTCGGTGGCCGAGCCGCTGGTGCTGCTGCTCGCACCGCTGGCGCCGCACGTCGCGGAGGAGATGTGGGCGCGGCTGGGCCACGAGCAGTCGCTGGCCTGGCACGAGTTCCCAGTCGCCGACGAGCGCTGGCTGATCGAGGACACGGTGCAGGTCGCCGTCCAGGTGAACGGCAAGGTGCGGGCGCAGGTGAGCGTCCCGGCCAACGCCGACGCCGCGGCACTGGAGGCGGCGGCGCGGGCCGACGAGAAGATTGCCGGCTACCTGGACGGGGCGACCGTGCGCCGCGTCGTCGCCGTCCCCGGCCGGCTGGTGAACTTCGTGCTCGGGTGAGTACCGTCCGGCGATGATCATGGTCCGGATGGGTCCCGGCTCCGGCTGGGACCGGTCCGTCGGCTCCCGCGGTCGGCGGCTGTGGGCCGATCACGCGGCGTTCATGGACGACCTGTTCGACCGCGGGCTCATCGAGCTGGCCGGCCCGCTGGCCGACGACAGCGGGGCGCTGGTCGTCGTCCGTTCCGACTCGCCGGACGAGGTACGGGCCTGGTTCGACGCCGACCCGTGGGCGGTGCACGACATCCTGCCCGTGCGCGAGGTCCGAGAATGGACGATCTTCCTCGACGGCCGGGCCCGCTGAGACACCGCCTGATGTATCCGTGCAGGCGGGGTCCGCCTCCTGCTTTCCGGGTGCCCCGGCCCGTTCGCCCAGCTCCGAATCCCGCGTGAGCCGGACGGTCGACGGAATCCAGGAAAGGGAATTCCCGATGAATGTCCGGAACCGTGCTCTGCTGATCGTGCCCGCAGCGCTGGGCATCGCGCTCGGGGCGGGGATCGCACCTGCCTCGGCCACGCCGAGTCAGACTCCGAGCCCCTACCACGCCGACTGCGTCGGGCAGCAGGCCGTGTACTTCAACCAGTACGGCTACGGATACGGCGGGCGGATCAGTTCCTGGCTGGCCATGGCCTACGGCGGCCAGCCCGTCTGCATCATCTCCTGACCAGGGAGCGAGCCCCGCCGTCGTGCCGGCGGCGGGGCTCGGTGCGTCCTGAGAGCGGTCAGGCCACCGAGGTCGCCGGCGCCTGGGCGGAGGCGAGCACTCGGGTCACCGCTTCCTGGACGGGTCCGATCGCCTCGGCGACCGGAATGTCGCGGCCGAGCTCCGCGGAGAGCGACGTGACGCCGGCGTCGGGGATGCCGCACGGGATCATGTTGCTGAACGCCGTCATGTCCGGGTCGCAGTTGAGGGCGAAGCCGTGCATGGTGACGCCACGGGCGACGCGCACGCCGATCGCGGCCACCTTGCGCTCCGGCCGGGTGCCGTCCGCCGCGACCCACACGCCGCTGCGGCCCTCGACCCGCTCGGTCGGCAGCCCGAAGCCGGCGCAGACCTCGATCAGCGCCTCCTCCAGCCGGCGGACGTGCGCGACGACGTCGACCGGGTCGGGCAGGGCGACGATCGGGTACCCGACCAGCTGGCCCGGGCCGTGCCAGGTGATCTTGCCGCCGCGGTCGACGTCGATGACCGGCGTCCCGTCGAACGGCCGCTCGTGCGGCAGGGTGCGCTTGCCCGCGGTGTAGACCGACGGGTGCTCGAGCAGCAGCAGGGTGTCGGGTCCCTCGCCCGCGACGCGCGCGGCGTGGAGTTCACGCTGGTGGTCCCACGCCTGCTCGTAGGGGACCAGGCCGGCCCGGATGACCCGCAGATCGCTCACGGGACCAGCCTAGGCGTCGCGGCCGACGGAGCCGTCAGCCGACGGCCGCCGCCGCGTGCAACCGGCGCTTCGCCACGGCGATCGGTGCCTGCCCGACGAGGGCGGGCAGAACCCAGAACAGCGGATTCCCGGTCTCCGCGACCAGGAGCGCGGTGACCAGTGCGATGTAGGAGCCGCCGAGGAGGTGCGGCTGCAGGGTGTCCCACCGCGGCCACCGTCGGCGGCGGGCGAGCGCGCCCGTCACGGCGAGCGCCTGGGTGAGGACCGCGACCGGCAGCAGCCACGCCAGGCCGGGAGTGATCACCGCCAGCACCGCCCCCGTCGCGCTGACCACCAGCACGGCGAACTGGTATCCGACCGCGGCCGGCCGTGCCCGGGCGCCGTGGCGCCGCGCCACGAGCCACACGGGCCCGAGCAGCAGACCGGTCGTGCCGGCCAGGACGTGGACGGTCAGGAGCGTGTCACGCATGATCGGGGTCCCTCCCGGACGAGCCGTACAGCATCCCCGCCGCACGGCGGGCGAGGTCGAGCAGCTCGTCGCCGGTCGCGGGGCCGGTGAGCCCGGCTTGGGCGAGGTTGCCGGTGGCGGCGAGGGTGGCGAACCCGTGGACCAGCGACCACGCGGCCACGACGGCGGCCCGGGCGTCGTCGAGCTCTCCCTGGGCGGCCAGGCTGTCGACGCCGCCCTGCAGCACGGCGAACGTCCTCGACCGCGCGGCGGTCAACTCGGGATCGGCCGGGTCCAGGACGTCGGGGGTGAACATGACGGCGAAGTGGCCGGGGTGGTCCCGGGCGAAGCGGACGTAGGCCACGCCTACCTCGAGGAAGCTCTCGGCGGCCGCCCGTTCGAGGGCGTCGGCCAGCAGTCGGTGCCCCTCGGCGGCCAGGGCCGTGAGCAGCCCGGTGCGCGAGGCGAAGTGGTAGCGGTGCGCGGCGTGCGAGACACCGGCCTGCCGGGCGAGTTCGCGGATCGAGACATCGCCGACGCCCGCGCGGGCCACCACGTCGGCGGCCGAGCGCAGCAGCGTCGTCCGCAGGTCGGCGTCCGCTCGTCGCATGCGGCTAGCTTGCCACTGGCAACTTGTCAGTGGCAAGTACTTCTGGCAGGCGCCGTGACTAGCCCAGTCGGCGCGGCTCGACCCGCGTCTCCACCGCGGTGCCGTCCGGACCGCGCTCCACCCGGTAGGCGGCGACGTCGGGCCGGTCGGCCACGGCCTCGACCAGGTCGGTGCCCCGGTAGACCAGCCCGACCCCGTCGTCGGTGGCGTGCCCGGCGGGCAGCGTGCCGTCGGCGACCAGCCGGTGGTACAGCGGACGGCGCTGCTCCTCGGAGTCGTAGTGCACGCCGTTGGACGTCGGGATGAAGCCCAGCCCGTTCGTGACCGGACGCAGGTCGGGGCCGTAGGAGTCGGTCGTCCCGCCGACGTGCCAGCACAGCGAGCCCGCCGAGACCCCGCCGAGCACGACGCCGGCCTCCCAGACCTCGCGGAAGACCTCGTCGAGACCGTGCACCCGCCAGACCGCCAGCAGGTTGGCGACGCTGCCACCACCCACCCAGATCACGTCCTGCGCCAGCAGGTGCGCCCGCATGTCGGGAACGGTCGGCATGGTGAACAGGCTCAGGTGGCTCACCCGGACGTCGCTGCCGGCGAACGCCCCGTAGACACCCGCCACCCGCGCCGGGTCGTCGCCCGTGGCCGTGCCGAGGTAGCACAGCCGCGGTCGGTCGGGGCGGCCCGCGAGCTCGAACGCGAGGTCGAAGACGGGACCGGGACGCCAGTCGTAGGGACCCCGACCGCGAGAGGCGAACCCCATGCTGGTGGCCAGGATCGTCGGAGCGGAGGCGGGCACGACCTCCAACCTAGGACGGCGCCCGCGGCGTCCTGGGCGCGGGTGCCCTGTGGACAGTCGCCGCGGGGATGCGCCGGACCGGCCTACGGTCCCCGGTCATGTCCGCAGCCGAACGGGACCGCGCCCCCACCCCGCCCGTCGTGCCCGGCTACACGCTCGAGGCGCTGCTCGGACGGGGCGGCAGTGGGGAGGTGTGGCGGGCCGTGCCCCGCCGGGACGGCCCGCCGGTCGCGGTCAAGGTGCTGGTGGCCGGTGACCCGGAGCGGCAGGCGCGGGAGGCCGCACTGCTCGGGGAGCTGGACCATCCCCACCTGGTACGGCTGGTCGAGGTGGTCCACCAGCCCCGCCGCGGGGGCGCCCCGCGGGTCGCGCTCGTGCTCGAGCTGCTGGCCGGTGGCAGCCTGGCGGGGCTGCTGGCCCGCCGCGGCCGGCTGCGCCCCGGTGAGGTGGTCACCGCCATCGCGCCGGTCGCGGCGGCCCTGGCACACGCGCACGGCAACGGGGTGATCCACGGCGACCTGTCCCCGGGCAACATCGTCTTCACCGCCGAGGGGCGGCCGGTGCTCACCGACCTGGGCGTCGCCCGCGTGCTCGGCGAGAGTGCGGCGGCCGAGGTCACGCCCGCCTACGTCGACCCGACCGTCGCCCGCGGCGGAGCGCCGGGGCCGGCGTCCGACGTGTTCGGGGTGGCGGCCGCGGCGTTCCACGCGCTGACCGGGATCGCCCCGTGGAACGCCGCCACCCCGGCCGACACCCTCACCGTGGCCGCGTCCGGCGAGCTGCCCGACCTGGCCGAACTGGCCCCGGACGCGCCGAGCGCGCTCCTCGAGGTCATCGCCCGCGGCCTGGCCGACGACCCCCAGGACCGCGGCTCCGCGGCCGCGTTCGCGCTGGACCTGCGGCACGCCTGCCGCCCCGAGCCGGTCCGGCTGCCGGTCGACGGCGTTCCCGATCTCGAACTCGCGGCGACGGGCCGGGGCCCGCGCACGGAGCTCACCCACCAGGTGCCGGGCCGGCGACCCCGGTCGGCTCCCCGAGTCCCCGAGTTCCCCGTCGGCCGGGCGGCGTGGCGGTCGGCGTGCGGCACGTGGTGGGTCGAGCGCGGCCAGGCCGCCCTCCGGCGGTCGGCGGTGGGTGTGCTCGTCGTCGCCGTCCTGTCCGGCGCGGTGTGGCTGGGGGCCGGCTGGATCGCGGGGGACGGCCGTCGCGACGTCCCGGCGGCGGCGTCGCCGCGCGAGCCCGCCCCGGTGGAGGTGCCGGCGGAGCCGGCTGCCGACGTCGGAGCCGCCGGTGTGCCGCTCGCGGACCGCCCCGAGGCGCCGGTGTCCGCCGGGGAGTGGCAGGCGGTCGTCGCCGAGCTGTACGGCCGCCGGGCCCGGGCGTTCGAGACCGCGTCGGCGGAGGCGCTGGACGGGGTGTACGCCCGCGACAGCCCCCAGCTGGCCGCGGACGCAGAGCACGCCCGCGCGCTCGCCGCCGCCGGAGAGGTGCTGCGCGGGTTCGAGCCCGTCGTCGTCGCGGTGACCGACGTGACCGGTTCGGGAGAGCGGATCGAGGTCGCGCTGGTCGACCGCTGGGACGGCTACGAGGTGGTGTCGGCCGCCGACGGGGCCGCCGTCCGTCCGGGGGCGGGTCGGCCGGAGACCGCGGTCCGGATGACGCTCGTGCGCACCGCCGAGGGCTGGCGGATCGAGCGTGCCGAACGCGCCTGACCGGCCGTCAGCTCCGGCCGAGCGACTCGCGCAGCGCGGGTTCGAGCCGGGAGTGGGTGAAGGAGAACCCCGACTCCTGCAGTCGCACCGGAAGCGCCTGCTGCCCGCCCAGGATGCTGGAACGGGCGAACTCCCCGAGGGCCGCGGACAGGGCGAACCCCGGCACGGGGAGCACCGTCGGGCGGCGCAGGATCCGGCCCAGCTCCCGCGTGAACTCCGCGTTGGTGACCGGCGCCGGACCGGTGAGGTTCACCGGCCCGGACACGTCGGCGGTGAGCAGGTGGCGGATGGCGCGCACCTCGTCGGCGAGGGAGATCCACGGCCAGTACTGCCGGCCGCTGCCGAGCCGGCCGCCGAGGCCGAGTCGGAAGAGCAGGCCGAGGACCTGGATCAGCAACGCGGAGCGGCCGAGCACCAGGCCGGTGCGCAGGAGGGCGACCCGCACGCCGGCGTCGGACGCCGGGGCCGTCGCGGCCTCCCAGCGGACGCAGACCTGGGCGAGGAAGTCGGTGCCCGCCGGCTCCTTCTCGGTGACCGGTCGTGCGGCGGTGTCCCCGTAGTAGCCCACTGCGGACGCCGACAGCAGGACCCGGGGGCGGGACGGGTCGGCGGCGGCCGCCACGGCGAGCGCCTCGCTGACCGTCGTGGTCGCGTCCACGCGGCTGGTGAGCACGCTCTCCTTGTAGGCGCGGGTCCACGGGCGGGGCCGGATGGGCGTGCCCGCGAGGTTCACCACGGCGTCGACGTCGGCGAGCAGCGCCGGGTCGATCCGTCGGTGCCGGGGGTCCCAGCGGTGCTCGTCGGCGGTGCGTGGCGTGCGGCGGACGAGCAGGAGGACCTCGTGACCGTCGGCGCGCAGCGCGGGCACCAGCGCGCGGCCGATCAGTCCCGACGCACCGGTGACCGCAACCCTCATGACCGACCTTCCCGGGGAGGGGGAGTCCTGGATGCAGATCGGGACCCCGGCGGAGTGCCGGGGTCCCGAACCGGTGCGCTCACGCGATGCCGAGCTCGCCCTCGAACTGACCGGCCTCGAGCCGCTCCCGGACGGTGGTGAGGAAGCGGGCGGCGTCGGCACCGTCGACGATCCGGTGGTCGTAGGTGAGGGCCAGGTAGACCATCGACCTGATGGCGATGACCTCGCCGAGACCCGGGTCCTGGACCACGACCGGGCGCTTCACGACCGAGCCGACGCCGAGGATCGCCACCTGCGGCTGGTTGATGATCGGGGTGTCGAACAGGGCGCCCCGGCTGCCGGTGTTGGTCAGCGTGAACGTGCCGCCGCCCAGCTCGTCCGGCGTGATCTTGTTCGTGCGGGTCCGCTCGGCCAGGTCGGCGATCTTGCGGGCGATCCCGCCGATGCTCAGGTCACCCGCGTCGTGGATGACCGGCACGAGCAGTCCCCGCTCGGTGTCCACGGCGATGCCGAGGTTCTCCGTGTCGTGGTAGGTGACCGTGCCGGCTTCCTGGTCGATCGATGAGTTCACCGACGGGTGGGCCTTGAGCGCCTCGATGGCGGCCTTGGCGAAGAACGGCAGGAACGAGAGCTTGACGCCCTCGCGCGCCTCGAAGTCGTTCTTCGACTGCTGCCGCAGCCGGGCGATCTTCGTGACATCGGCCTCGACGACCGTGGTGAGCTGCGCGCTGACCTGCAGCGACTCGACCATCCGGCGGGCGATCACCGCGCGCAGGCGGGACAGCTTCTCCGTGCGCCCCCGGACCGAGGTGTCGGGGGTCGCAGCCGGGGACGGCGTCCGGGTCGCGGGAGCACCCGAGGCGGCCGCCGGGGCAGAGGCCTGCTCGGCCGCGGCCAGCACGTCCTGCTTGCGGATCCGCCCACCGACACCGCTGCCGGACACGCTGCCCAGGTCGACCCCGCGCTCGGCGGCCAGCCGCCGGACGAGCGGCGTCACGTAGGAGCCACCGCCGTCGCCGGCCGGAGCGGAGGGCTGCGCTTGGGGAGCCACGGCGGGGGCGGGCGCCGACGTCGGCGAGGCGGCCGGCTGGGCGCCGCTGGCCCCGTAATCGCCGCCGGGCTGCGCGGTGGCCGCCGCGGCGGGCTTGGCCTCCGGGGCCGCCTGGGGCTCGGGCGCGGGCGCCTCCTGGGCCGGCGGCTCCTGGACGGGTGCCTCCTGGGCGGGTGCCTCCTGCTGTGCGGGGGCTTCCTTCTGCGGCTGCGCGGCGGGAGCGGAGGCGGCGGCCCCACTGGCCGTGCCGATGACCGCCAGCTCGGCACCGACGTCGACGGTCTCGTCCTCGTTCACCGTGATGGAGAGCAGGGTGCCGCTGACCGGGGCGGGGATCTCGGTGTCGACCTTGTCCGTCGACACCTCCAGCAGCGGCTCGTCGGCGGTGACCTCGTCGCCCACCGACTTCAGCCAGCGGGTCACCGTGCCCTCGGTGACGCTCTCGCCGAGCGCCGGCATGGTCACCGACGTGCCCTCGCCGGAGCCGCCGCCGTCGCCGCTGTCGGCCGAGGCCGGTGCGGGAGCCGGGGCGGCCTCCTCCTGCTGCTGGGCCGGCTTCTCCTGCTGCTCCGGCTCGGGGCCGGCGTCCTCGACCTGCTGGGCAGGCGTCTGCGGGGTGCTCTCGGCGTCCTCGGCGGACGCCGGGGGCGCGGAGTCACCGGAGCCGCCGTCCCCACCGATGACCGCCAGCTCGGCGCCGACCTCGACCGTCTCGTCCTCGGCAACGAGGATCTTGCTGAGCACACCCGCCGCCGGCGACGGGATCTCGGTGTCGACCTTGTCGGTCGAGACCTCGAGGAGGGGCTCGTCGACCTCGACCTGCTCACCCTCCTGCTTGAGCCAGCGAGTGACCGTGCCCTCGGTGACGCTCTCGCCCAGGGCGGGCATGGTGACG
>DATHAK010000200.1:0-45659 GCA_035296685.1 Blastococcus sp. | reverse complement strand
GGTTCGGCGACGACATCGCCTTCCGCGGCGGCAGCTTCGAGATCGACTTCGCCGGCCTGCCGGCCATAGCGTTCATGCTCGGGCGCACCGGTACCGGCCGGCCGGCGCTGCACCGGCTCGGCCTGGCCACGGCGCTCGTGGCGACCCGCGCCAAGGGCATCGAGCGCGGGCTCCTCTCGCAGTGCCTGTCCACCTCCGTGCTGGCTGACCGGCTCGGGCTCGGCTCCTCCGTCGAGACCGCGGTCCGCCTGTTCTTCACCCGCTGGAACGGCACCGGCATGCCCTCGGAGGTGGTGGGTGAGGAGATCCCGCTGACGGTGCGGCTGTTCCATCTCGCGGACGTCGTCGAGGTGTTCCACCGGACCGGTGGGGTCGACGCGGCCGTGGAGGTGGCCCGCGCCCGGCGCGGGACCAAGCTCGATCCCGTGCTCGTCGACGTCTTCTGCGCGGTGGCGCCGGACGTGCTCGGATCCATCACGGAGGGACCCGACTTCCACGAGATGATCGCGGCGGAGCCGCTGCTGCAGCACCGGCTGGCCGGCTCCGCCCTGGACGACGCCCTCGAGGCGGTGGGCGACTTCACCGACCTGCGCTCCCCGTCCCGGGCCGGGCACTCGCGCGCCGTCGCCGCCCTCGCCGGGAAGGCGGCGGAGGCGGCCGGGCTCCCGGCGGCGGACGTCGATGCGGTCCGGCGGGCGGGGCTGGTCCACGACATCGGGTTGCACGGCGTGCCCGCGACGATCCTCGACAAGGCGGGCCCGCTGACCGCCAGGGAGTCGGAGCGGATGCGGGTGCACGCCTACTACACCGAGCGCGTGCTCGGCCGGCCGGCGGCACTGGCGCGGATCGGGACCATCGCAGCGCTCACCCACGAGCGGCTCGACGGCTCCGGCTACCACCGTGGTCTCGGCGGAGCCGCCCTGCCCGCGACCGCGCGCATCCTGGCCGCCGCCGACGCCTTCCGCGCCATGACCGAGCCGCGCCCGTACCGGCCGGCGATGTCGGCCGGGGCGGCGACAGCCACCCTGGCCGGCGAGGTGCGCGCCGGGCGGCTGGCCGCCGAGGCCGTGGACGCGGTGCTCGCCGCCGGCGGGGACGTTCGGCCACGACGGCGCACCGGTCCCGCCGGTCTCACGCCGCGGGAGGTCGAGGTGCTGGCCCTCATCGCGCGGGGCGCCTCGACCCGCCAGGTCGCCCGGCGGCTCGGCATCACGCCGAAGACGGCCGGCACGCATGTGGAGCGGATCTACCTCAAGACCGGCGCCACGACCCGGTCGACGGCGACGCTGTTCGCCGTCCAGCACGGCCTGCTCGACAGCCTGGAACCGCTCGGTCCGTAGGGAGAACTCCGGACGACGCGGGCCGTCCCCGTTCCTAGCGTCGTGTGCACGGGCGGGGCCACCCGAGGCCCGCCGTCCACCCGGTTCCAGGAGGCAGTCATGTCAGGTAAAGCCGTCGTCAGTCTCGCCACCGGGATGGAGGACCCGGAGAAGGTGACCGTCGCCTTCCTGGTCGCCCTGGGTGCCGCGGAGCACGGCCGACCGACGCTGATGTTCCTGACCAAGGAGGCCGTCCGGCTGGCGGTCGACGGATTCGCCGTCGGCGTCGCCTGCGAGGGCTGCCCGCCGCTGCCGGATCTGCTGAAGCGGTACGAGGCGGCCGGCGGCCGGTACTACGTCTGCCCGCTGTGCTTCAACGCCAAGAAGCTGGACAAGGACACCCTGATCGCGGGCGCCGAGGTGCAGGGCACGGTGCCCATGTGGCAGTGGGTCGGCGACGAGGGCGCCACCACCTTCTGCTACTGACCGCCCGGCCCGCCGTCGCGCCCGGAAGCACCCGTCAGGACGTCCTGAGGGGTGCTTCCGGGCGCTATCGCACGCCGAATCGGGCAGTCAGGTGCCGGTGATGTGTTCCGGGCGGATCGGCACCCGGCGCAGCGGCTTCCCGGTCGCGGCCCGCACCGCCGCCGCGACCGCCGGCCCGGACGAGATGGTCGGGGGCTCCCCCACCCCGCGCACGCCGTAGGGGGCGTGCGGGTCGGCGTACTCGAGCACCTTCACCTGCATCGGCGGCATGTCGAGGATTGTGGGGATCAGGTAGTCGGTGAACGACGGGTTCCGCACGTGCCCGTCGGTCACCACGATCTCCTCCATCAGCGCCAGGCCCATGCCCTGCGCCGACCCGCCGTGGATCTGGCCGAGGACCGCGTCGGGGTTCATCGCCTTGCCGACGTCCTGCGCGGTGTCCAGCGCGACCACCTTGACCAGGCCGAGCTCCACGTCGACGTCGACCACCGCCCGGTGGGCGGAAAACGCGAACTGCACGTGCGCGTCGCCCTGACCGGTCTCGGGATCGATCGCGTGGGTGGGCCGGTGCCGCCATTCGACGGTCTCCTCGACGGCGCCCTCCCCCAGCACCTCGGCCAGGCCGATGAGCACCTCGCCGGAGGAGCCCACGATCTTCTCGCCGTCCAGCCGCAGGTCGGCCGCCGGACGTCCGAGCGACTCCGAGGCGCGCTCCAGCACCGTCGCCCGCACCGCCTCGCAGGCCGCTCTCACCGCGCCGCCGGTGACGTACGTCTGCCGGGACGCCGAGGTCGAGCCGCCCGAGCCGACCGTGGTGTCCTTCGGGTGGACGACGACCCGCTCCACGCCCAGCTCGGTGCGGCAGATCTGCTGCTCGACGGTGATCAGGCCCTGGCCCACCTCGGCGGCCGCGGTGTGCACGGTCGCGACGGCCTCGCCGCCGGTCATCTCCAGCCGCACCCGGGCCGTCGAGTAGTCGTCGAAGCCCTCGGAGAAGCCGACGTTCTTGTACGTGACCGCAAAGCCGACGCCCCGCACGACGCCCTCGCCGTGCGTGGTGTTGCAGACGGCCCCCGGGCAGGAACGGATGTCCGTCGGATCCGCCGGCGGCGGCATGGGCATGTCCCGCACGATCTGCAGCAGCTCGGCCACCGGCGCGGCCGAGTCGATGATCTGGCCGGTGATGTTGCGGTCGCCCTCCTGCATGCCGTTGCGCTGCCGGATCTCCACCCGGTCGACGCCGACCGCGTCGGCCAGCTCGTCCATCAGCGCCTCGTGGGCGAACGCCGCCTGCACGCAGCCGAAGCCGCGCATCGCACCGCACGGCGGGTTGTTGGTGAACACGCCGATCGAGTCGACCGCCACGTTGGGGATCCGGTACGGGCCGAGGCCCAGGGTCCCGCCGTTGCCGACGACGGCCGTCGTCGACGACGCGTAGGCGCCGCCGTCGAACAGCAGGTTCGCCTTCGCGTAGACGAGCGTGCCGTCCTCCTCGGCGCCGAACTCGTAGTGCAGGTGCGCCGGGTGCCGGTGCACGTGCCCGAAGAACGACTCCTCTCGGCTGTAGCTCATCTTGACCGGGCGGCCGGTGCGCAGCGCCAGCAGGCAGGCGTGGATGTGGATCGACAGGTCCTCGCGGCCGCCGAACGCGCCGCCCACCCCGGCAAGGGTGAGCCGCACCTTCTCCGGCGGCAGGCCGAGCGCCAGGCAGATCTGCCGCTGGTCGACGTGCAGCCACTGGGTGGCGACGTAGAGGTCGACGCCGCCCTCGTCGTCGGGGACGGCGAGCCCCGACTCCGGGCCGAGGAACGCCTGGTCCTGCATCCCGACCTCGAAGTCGAGGGAGACGACGACCGGCGCCGTGGGGTTCTCCTCCCCCCGGCGGAGCTTCAGGTGCCGCACGAGGTTGCCGGGGCGGTGCACCGGCGGGGCGTCGGGGTCCATGGCCCGGCGCGGGTCGGTGACGGCGGGCAGCACCTCGTAGTCGACGCGGATCCGCTTGGCCGCCCGGCGCGCCGTCTCGGGGTGGTCGGCGGCCACCAGTGCCACCGGCTCGCCCTCGTAGCGGACGAACTCCGACGCCAGCACCGGCTGGTCGGCGTGCTCGAGACCGTAGGCGTTGTCCCCCGGCACGTCCTCACCGGTCAGGATCACGGTCACGCCCGGCACGGTGATCGCGTCGGAGAGGTCGATCCCGCGGATGCGGGCGTGCGGGTGCGGGCTGCGCAGCGTGACGCCCCACACCATGTCGTCGTGCCACAGGTCGCTGGCGTAGGCGAACTCACCGGTGACCTTGAGCGTGCCGTCGGGTCGGAGGGCGCTGTCACCGATCCGGCCTGCCGGAGGCGCGGTCGTCGTGACGCGGGTGTCGGCCTCGGTGCTCATGCCGTCGCCTGCCGCTGCGCGGCCAGCCGCACCGCGTCGAGGATCTTCTCGTAGCCGGTGCATCGGCAGAGGTTGCCGGCCAGCGCCTCGCGGATCTCCGGGTCCGACGGTCTCGGCACCCGCTGGAGGAGGTCGTGCGCCGCGACGATCAGCCCGGGCGTGCAGAAGCCGCACTGCACGGCCCCGCACTCGACGAACGCCTCCTGCACCGGGTGCAGGCCCTCGGCGGTCGCCAGCCCCTCGACGGTGACGACGTCCCGTCCCTCGGCCTGGCCGGCCGCGACCAGGCAGGCGCAGACCGGTTCGCCGTCGAGGTAGACGGTGCAGGAGCCGCACTCCCCCTGCTCGCAGGCGTTCTTCGACCCGGGCAGGCCCAGCCGCTCCCGGAGCACGTACAGCAGGCTCTCGCCGGGCCAGACGTCGTCGGCCGACTGCTCGGTGCCGTTGACCGTGATCGTGACCCGCATGCTCACGCCGCCTTCCGGAGGTCGTTCCAGGCCCAGGTGACGGCGCGCCGCGCCATCACCGCGAGGGAGTGCCGGCGGTACGCCGCGCTCCCCCGGACGTCGTCGATGGGTGACGCGGCGGCCGCGACGCGTTCACCGAACGCGGCCGCCACCGCCTCCGGGAGCTCGCCGCGCGACTCCCACAGGCCGGAGGACGCCAGCTCGCCGGCCAGGAACTCCTCCGCCTCGATCGCGCGCCGGGGCGTGGGTGCGGCCGACCCGATGCCGGTGCCGACGGCGCCGCGGTCGGGGTGCAGGGCGCAGGCGAACGCCGACACCGCGATCACCATGGCATTGCGGGTGCCGACCTTGCAGAACTGCTGCGGTCCGGCGGCCGGGGCCACCAGGACGGCGGCGATCAGCTCGTCGGGCTCCAGCGCGCTGCGCTTGACCCCCGTGTAGAACTCCGCGGCCGGGATCTGCCGGGTGCCGCGCGCGGCGGACTCCACCTCGACGACGGCGTCCGCGGCGAGCAGCGGCGGGTGCGCGTCCCCCGCCGGCGAGGCGGAACCCAGGTTGCCGCCGACGGTCCCCCGCATGCGGATCTGCGGGGAGCCGACGGTCCGCGATGCCATGGCCAGACCCGGCAGCTGTGCAGCCAACTCCTCGATCACCCGGGCATAGGTCACGCCGGCGCCGAGCCGGATCCGGCCGTCGTCGCCTGCCCACTCGCGCAGCTCCGGGACGCGTCCGAGGTCGAGCAGCGCCCCCGGACGACTGCGGTCGAAGTTCAGATCGACCATCACGTCCGTCCCGCCCTGGATCACGAGCGCGTCGGGCCGCTCCGCGCGCGCGGCGAGCGCCTCCGACCAGGTCGTCGGTTGCAGGAAGTCCATCCACGCTCCTCGCTCACGCAACGTTGCGTCCCTGGAGGAAACCGCTCCGTGCAGGGTGTGGCAAGGGCGCCACGTCCGGACGCGCGACGGCCCCGGTTCCCGCGGAGGGAACCGGGGCCGCGTGAGCCGCGATCAGTACGAGGTGCGGGCTGCCCCCTCGGCACGCGTTCCCGGACGGCGCATCGACAGCGGCGTGGCGATGTCCTCGAGGGACTTGCCCTCCGCCGCGACGCCCAGGAACGCCGCGACGAGACCGCCCACGATCATGACGCCGGCCCCGAGCAGGTAGCCGTAGAAGAGCGGTCCCCGGTCCTCGCCCTCGCCGATCAGCGCGCCGTAGATCACCGGGCCGAGGGCACCGAAGCACTGGGCGATGGCGAAGAAGACCGCGATCGCCTTCGCCCGGACCTCCTGCGGGAAGATCTCGCTGACGGTGAGGTACGCCGAGCTGGCCCCGGCCGAGGCGAAGAAGAAGATCACGCACCAGGCGATCGTCTGGGTGGTGGCGTTCAGCAGGTCGGCCCGGAACAGGAACGCGGTGATCGCCAGCAGGATCCCGGACAGGATGTAGGTCGCGGAGATCATCTTCTTGCGGCCGACGGTGTCGAACAGGTGGCCGAGCAGGAACGGCCCGGACAGGTTGCCGACGGCGAAGGCGATCAGGAACAGCGGCGCCTGCGTCTCGTCCACGCCGAAGAAGTTGACCAGGACGAGGGTGTAGGTGAAGAAGATCGCGTTGTACAGGAACGACTGCGTGATCATGAGCGTGGCGCCGTAGATCGCCCGCTGCGGGTACTCCTTGAACAGCACACGGGCGAGCGCGAAGTAGCCGATGTTCTCCGTCGGCTTGATCTCGACGGCCTTGTCGTCGGACAGCTTGGGCAGATCCCGGCCACCGCTGATGACCTCGTGCTCGATGTAGTCGATCGTCTTCTCGGCCTCGGCCTCGTGCCCGTGCATGACCTGCCACCGGGGGCTCTCCGGCAGGTTGCGGCGGACGAAGATGATCACCAGGCCCAGGACCGGGCCGAGCAGGAAGGCGACCCGCCAGCCGATGCTCGGGGAGAGCTGGTTGAGCAGGATCAGGGTGCCCAGCGTGCCGATGATGGCGCCGGCCCAGTACGTGCCGTTGACCATGATGTCGACGCGGCCGCGGTAGCGGGCCGGGATCAGCTCGTCGATCGCGGAGTTGATCGCCGCGTACTCACCGCCGATGCCCATCCCGCTGATGAACCGGGTGGCGTACAGGAAGACCAGCCAGCCGGTTCCGTTGCTCAGCGTCAGCGCGGTCAGTCCGCTGCCGAGCAGGTAGACGGCCAGGGTGATGATGAACAGCTTGCGCCGGCCGAGCCGGTCGGAGAGATGCCCGAAGTAGAGGGCGCCCACGACCTCGCCGGCCAGGTACACCGTGGCCAGCAGGCCGGCCTGTGTGGAGCTGAGACCGAGCGTCTCCTCCTTGGTCAGCAGCGCGACGACGCCACTGGCGACCGTGATCTCCAGTCCGTCGAGGATCCAGGCGACGCCCAGGGCGACGACCATCCGGGTGTGGAACGGGGACCATGGCAGCCGGTCGATCCGGGCGGGGATGAGACTGCGAATGGCTCCCGGTGAGGGGGCCGACGCCTCGTGGGTGGTCGTCATTGAACGCCTCCGGGCTTGGCTGACTGGGGGTGAACTGCCGCTCCCCTCTTCCCTGTCGTTGCCGGACTCAACCGTTCCGTCCGCAAGGTTTTCTGCGGTTCCGGAACTTCCGGCGCTGGTCACACGTTCGGCGTCCGCCGGGCGACCGGAACGAGGGCTCGTCCTGCGCCAGGTGCCCGGGCGTCCTCCCCGAGAGGGACATCACCGGGGCCGGCGCATCGAAACCGACGGCCCTGGGCATGCTCGTGACCATGCACCTGCCCGAAGCACGGGGGCCGCTGAGCAAGGCGCTCACCATCGACCTCGCCCGCCGCACCTCGCTGTCCGCGACGACGATCGCCGCCGCGGAGCGGGTCGCCGCGGCGGGCGCCGACGCGCTGACCGACGAGGACCTCCAGATCGGCCTCGCCGTCTGCTACGAGCTGCACTACCGCGGCTTCGACGAGGTGTCCGACGGCTGGGAGTGGGATCCTGCGCTGATCCGGCTGCGCGGCGGCCTCGAGCGCCGGCACCTGGCCGCGCTGCGCGGGCTGGTCGGCCCCGTCGAGGTGACGGGGGAGCCGATCGACCGTCAGCTGACGGCCCTCATCGCCGCCGACGAGGGCCCGTCCCTCTCCTCGTTCATGGCGAAGAGCGGAACGCTCGAGCAGTGGCGGGAGTACCTGACGCTGCGCTCGGTGTACCACCTGAAGGAGGGCGATCCGCACACCTTCGCCATTCCGCGGCTGTCCGGACGGGCCAAGTCCGCCATGGTCGAGATCCAGTCCGACGAGTACGGCGGCGGCGCGCCCCAACGGATGCACAGCGAGCTGTTCGCCGGGCTGATGCGCGACCTCGGTCTCGACGCCACGTACGGGGCGTTGTGGAACGAGGCGCCGGCCGCCGCCTTCGCCGCGGTCAACACGATGTCGCTGTTCGGCCTGCACCGCCGCTGGCGCGGTGCGGCACTCGGCCACCTCACCGCGGTGGAGATGACCTCCTCCGAGCCGAGCCGCCGCTACTCGGCAGGGCTGCGCCGTCTCGGGTTCGACGAGCGGGTGACCGTCTTCTACGACGAGCACGTCGAGGCCGACGCCGTCCACGAGCAGATCGCGTCGGTGGACATGTGCGGCTCGCTGCTGGCCGAGGAGCCCGAACTCGCCGAGGACGTGCTGTTCGGCGCCGCCTGCTCGCTCGCGCTGGACGGCCTCGCCGCCACCCACCTGCTCGGTGCGTGGGAGTCCGGCCGCTCCGCGCTGCGCCGGGAGCGCACGCTCGCCGCCTGACCGGGGATCTGCCCGTCGGGGCCTTGCTCCGTCAGGCCTCGCCCCGTCGCGCCTCCCGCCGGATCCGGGCCGCGGGGCGGGGGCGGCTGGGCGCGCTGGGCGCCGAGAAGCCCGAGCGCTTGTGCGAGCCGTCGCAGAAGGGCTTGATGCCGGACTTCCCGCAGCGGCACAGCGCGATGGTGCTGCGGCCGGGATCGATCTCGGCGCCGTCCTGGTCGAGCAGCCGGAAATCGCCGCGGATGATCAGCGGCCCGTCGCGGTAGGGCGTGATGGTGGCGCCGGAACCCGGCCCGGTCGCCGGCGCCGCCAGGGCCGCCTCGACCTCGGGGTCCTGGCCGTCCTCGGGCAGGTCCGGTCCGGCGGGCAGTGGTCGCGACACGCCTCTCCCCTGCCCTGCCCGGCCACCGCACACACACCCGCTCACCCGATGGGGGTCAGCCGGCCGGCGGCTGCCCGTAGAACACCTGGTCGACGACCGTCCGCGCGTGCCGGGTGATGCGCCGGTAGTCGTCGAGGAACTGGCCGGCGTCCATGTCGGGTCCGTAGCCGCAGGCCCGGGCGACGCCCACCAGCTCGAGCCCCGGTCGCGGCAGCTGGTCGCTGGGCCGGCCGCGCACCAGGAAGATGGCGTTGCGCGCGCGGGTCGCGAGCTCCCAGGCCGCCTGCAGCGCGTTCCCCGGCTCCGCGTCGAGCAGGTCGGCCTCCCGCAGCGCCTCCAGTGCCTCCACCGTCGACGGCGTCCGCAGCGCCGGAAGCTCGGCCGCGTGCTGGAGCTGGAGCAGCTGGACGGTCCACTCCACGTCGGCGAGGCCGCCGCGGCCGAGCTTCGTGTGCGTCGCCGGGTCGGCGCCACGGGGCAGGCGCTCGCGCTCCACCCGTGCCTTGATCCGGCGGATCTCGGCGACCTCGTCGGTGGTGAGGCCCTCCGGCCGGAAGCGGATCGGGTCGATCAGCTCCACGAATTCCGCGCCGAGCTTCTCGTCCCCCGCGACCGGCACGGCCCGCAGCAGCGCCTGCACCTCCCAGACCGAGACCCAGCGCTCGTAGTACTCCCGGAACGCCGAGAGGCTGCGCACCAGCGCACCCTGCCGGCCCTCGGGGCGCAGGTCGGCGTCCACCTCGAAGGCCGGGTCGGGCGCGGGCTCGCTGAGCAGGCGCCGCAGCGTGTGGGCGACCGCGTTGGCAGCCGCGGTCGCGGCCTTCTCGTCGGCCCCGTCCCGGGCGCGGTGCACGAACAGGACGTCGGCGTCGGACCCGAAGCCCATCTCGCCGCCGCCGAGCCGCCCCATGCCGATGACCGCGAGGTCCATGGGGACGTCGGCGACCTCGATGCCGGTCTCGATGGCGTACGCGCGCACCGCGACGTCCAGGCCGGCCTGCAGCGTGGCCGCGGCGACGTCGGTGAGCGCCCGGCCCAGCCCGACGACGTCCAGCCGGCCGAGGAGGTCGGCCGACGCCAGCCGCAGCAGCTCCTGCCGCCGCAGCCCCCGCAGCACGCGGATGCCGGCCTGCGGATCGGGTGCCCGCGCGGCGGCCTGCCGCCAGGCACCCGCGAGCGCGCTCGCGCTGCGCGGATCGAGCTGGGCGTCGTCGGCCAGCAGCCGCAGCGCCTCGGGCGTGCGGGTCAGCAGCGCCGCGATGTACTGGCTGGAGCCCAGTAGCTGCGCAAGCCGCTCGGCGACCTGCCCCTCGTCGCGCAGCAGCCGCAGGAACCACTGGTTGCCGCCGAGCGCCTCGCTGACCTGGCGGTAGGCGAGCAGGCCGGCGTCGGGGTTCGGGCAGGAGGCGAAGGTCTGCAGGAGCACCGGCAGCAGGTACTTCTGCATCGAGGCCGAGCGGGAGACCCCGCCGGTGAGGGCGCCGAGGTGCCGCAGGGCGGCGTCCGGGTCGGCGAAGCCGAGCGCACGCAGCCAGTCGCCGGCCGCCTTCGAGCCGAGCTGGAGGCGCTCGCCGGGGACGCGGGCCACCGCCGACAGCAGCGGCCGGTAGAAAAGCTTCTCGTGCAGCCTCCGGACCTCGCGGGTGTGCAGGGCCAGCTCGGCCTGCAGGACGTCGGTGGCACTCCCCCGGGCGTCCGGCTTGAAGCCCAGCGACCGGGCCAGCCAGCGCAGCTGCTGCTCGTCGGTGGGCAGCAGGTGGGTGCGGCGCAGCCGGAGCAGCTGGAGGCGGTGCTCGACGGTGCGGAGGAAGCGGTAGGAGGCGATCAGCGTCGCGGCGTCGTCCCGGCCGACGTAGCCGCCGGCCGACAGCGCCATCAGCGCGGGCAGGGTGCCGCCGACCCGCAGCGACTCGTCGGCCCGGCCGTGCACCATCTGCAGCAGCTGGACGGCGAACTCGACGTCGCGCAGCCCGCCGCGACCCAGCTTGAGCTCCCGGTCGGCCTGCGCCGGCGGGATGTTGGCCTCCACCCGGCGGCGCATCGCCTGCACCTCGGCCACGAACCCGGGCCGGTCACCGGCCTTCCAGACCAGCGGCCACACGGCGTCCACGTAGGCGCGGCCGAGGTCGGGGTCGCCCGCGACCGGCCGCATCTTCAGCAGCGCCTGGAACTCCCAGGTGCTGGCCCACTGCTCGTAGTACGCGCGGTGCCCGGCCACGGTGCGGACCAGTGCGCCGGCCTTGCCCTCGGGCCGCAGCGCGGCGTCCACCTCCCAGGCGGCCTCGTGGCAGATGCGCATGAGCGCGGCGGCGACGCGGGTGCCGCTGGTCAGGGCCGGCCCCTCGGCGTCGCTGGGGTCGACGGGCTCGGCGACGAAGATGACGTCGACGTCGCTGACGTAGTTGAGCTCGCGCCCGCCGGTCTTGCCCATCGCGATGACGGCCAGCCGGCAGGGTGCCGACGAGGCCGGCTGCTCGGCGACGGCGAGCGCCAGCCCGGCGGTGAGCACCGCCGCGGCGATGTCGGCGAGTTCGGCGGCGGCCTCCTCGGCGGGGAGCCCCGCGCCGAGGTCGCGCCCGGCGAGCGAGAGGATCGCCCGCCGGTACGCGCGACGGAGTGCCGCGATGCGCTTGGGCGAGGCGTCGGGGGCGCCCTTGCCGAGGCGGACACCCCACGGCGGGTCGTCGGGGTCGGCATCGACGGCGGCCAGCATCTGGCGTTCGAGCTCGCGGGCCGAGGGGCCGCGGGAGTCCTCCTGGTCGTCGAGGGCGGACCAGTCCGCCGGGTGGGCGGCGAGGTGGTCGGCCAGCCCGGAGCTGGCCCCGAGCACCGAGAGCAGGCGGCTGCGCAGCGATCCCGATCCGCGCAGCCGGGCGAGCAGAGTGGCGGCGGCGCTCCCGGAGTCGTCGGTGCGGTCGAGGGCCTCGACCAGCCTCTGCAGCGAGCGGACGGCGAGGTCGGGGTCGCCGGCGCGGGCCAGGGCGGCGATGACCGGGCCGGCCTCGGGATCGGCCGGCTCATTGCGCTCGAGGTCCCAGAGGCCCAGCTCGGGATCGGAGAGCAGCCGCGCGGCGCGCTCGCCGTCCTCGAAGCCGAACCGGACCAGGCGGACGATCGCCGGGCGCGGGATCTCGGCCTCGGACGTCGTCACGCCGCCTGCCGGGCCCGGGACCGGACGAGGTCGGCGAACCGGCCCGCGAAGGGCCGCCACGCCTCCTCGACGTGCGGGTGCGCCGCGTCGGACATCAGGCAGATCGTCTCGCGGTCGTACGGGCTGGCCGCGACGCCGACGACGTCCCGCTCCGCCCACTCGTGGATGATCTCGGGCGCCGTCTCGATGTGGAACTGCAGGCCGTAGACGTGCCGCCCCACCCGGAAGGCCTGGTTCGCGTACATGGGGCTGCTCGCCAGCAGCGTGGCCCCGGTCGGCAGCTCGGAGATCTCGTCGTGGTGGAACTGGAGCACGTCCGGCGAGAGCGGCAGGGGTCGGAACAGCGGGTCGGCGTCCGCGGCGTCGCGCTTGGCGACCAGCAGCGCCCCCACCTCCGGCCCGTCGATCCCCGCGCGCACCGCGCCGCCGCCGACCTGGGCCAGCAGCTGGGCGCCGAGGCAGATCGCCAGCGTCGGGAAGTCGGCGGCCAGCGCGGTCCTCAGGATCTCGCGGACGCCGACCAGCTCGGGGCTGGTCTGCTCGTCGTCCAGCGCCGACTGCGGGCCGCCGAGCACCACCAGCCCGTCGTACCCGTCGAGGGTGCCGGGCAGGACGTCGCCGGTGCCCAGGTGCCGCTCGTCCAGCTCGAGGCCCGCGTCGCGCAGCCAGTCGCCGAGGCGGGCGGCGGGATCGGTCTCGTGGACCACGACGACGAGCAGGCGGGCACCACTGGATGTCACACCGTCGAGGTTAGTTCCCGCGCACGCCCGCCCCGACCGACGCCCGCCCGCTTCCGGGGTGTTGTGCACCCTGTCCGGGTCCTGCAAGACCCCGAGAGCATGCACAAGACCCCGCAAGCGTGGCGGCCGCCCGAGTCCGCAGTGATGGCCACGACTGCGGAACCGCGGCCCTTCTACAGGCCGGGGAGGTAGCGGCGGAGCTCGAAGGGCGTGACGTTCTGCCGGTAGGAGTCGAACTCCTCCCACTTGTTGCGCAGGAAGAACTCGAAGACGTGCTCGCCGAGGGTCTCGGCCACCAGCTCGCTGCCCTGCATCGCGGTCAGCGCCTCGCCGAGGGAGACCGGCAGGTCCTCGTAGCCGGCCGCGCGCCGCTCGGTGTCGGTGAGCGACCAGACGTCGTCCTCGGCCTCCGGCGGCAGCTCGTAGCCCTTCTCGATGCCCCGGAGGCCGGCGGCCAGCAGGACGGCGAAGGTCAGGTACGGGTTGCAGGCAGAGTCCGGCGAGCGCACCTCGATCCGCGCCGACTGGGCCTTGCTCGGCTTGTACGACGGCAGCCGCACCAGTGCCGACCGGTTGGCCCGGCCCCACGTCGCCGCCGTCGGGGCCTCGGTGCCGGCCAGCAGCCGCCGGTAGGAGTTGACCGTCTGGTTGGTGACGGCGGTGTACTCGCGGGCATGGGTGAGCAGGCCGGCGATGAACTGCTTGCCGGTGGCGGACAGCCGCATCGGGTCGGCGGCGTCGTGGAAGGCGTTGCGGTCGCCCTCGAACAGAGACACGTGGGTGTGCATCGCCGAGCCGGCCAGGTCGGTGAACGGCTTGGGCATGAAGGTGGCGTGCACGCCCTGGGCGAGCGCGACCTCACGGACGACGTGCCGCAGCGTCATGATGTTGTCGGCCATCGACAGCGCGTCGGCGTAGCGCAGGTCGATCTCCTGCTGGCCGGGCGCGACCTCGTGGTGGCTGAACTCCACCGAGATGCCCATCGCCTCGAGCGCGAAGACGGCCTCGCGGCGGAAGTCGTGCGCCACGTTGTGCGTCGACAGGTCGAAGTAGCCGCCGGTGTCGGCCGGCGTGGGCGGCGTGCCGTCGGTCGGGAGGTCCCGCAGCAGGAAGAACTCGATCTCGGGGTGGGTGTAGAAGGTGAACCCCATGTCGGCGGCCTTGGCGAGGGCTCGGCGCAGCACGTGCCGCGGGTCGGCCCAGGCCGGGGAGCCGTCGGGCAGCGAGATGTCGCAGAACATCCGCGCGGTGTCGCTCGGCTGCCCCTTGGCGGCCGGCATCACCTGGAACGTGCCGGGGTCGGGCTTGGCGAGCATGTCGGACTCGTAGACCCGGGCGAAGCCCTCGATCGCCGACCCGTCGAAGCCGATGCCCTCGGCGAACGCCGCCTCGATCTCGGCGGGGGCCACCGCGACGGCCTTCAGGTAGCCCGAGACGTCGGTGAACCACAGCCGCACGAAGCGGATGTCGCGCTCTTCCAGGGTGCGCAGGACGAACTCCTGCTGTCGGTCCATGCTCGCCATGATCGCGTCCGCTCGTTTCCGGGATGTGACGTCGCCCCTAGCCTGCCTCGTCCGGGCGATCAGCACACGACCGGGCGACCGATCCGGTTCCGCGTCGCGGACGGGTCGCGCAGTCGATCAGCACCCGCAGTCAGCCGGCCAGTTCCTCCAGCGGGACGTCCGGGTCGGCGAGCCGCTCCTCGGGCACCACCTGGCCGGACCGGATCAGGTCCTGGAGAGGGCCGGTGACGTCCCAGACGTTGACGTTCATCGCGGCCTCCACCCGCCCGGCGGCATCCAGCCAGAACGCGATGAACTCACCGCTCTCCGGCTTGCCCCTCGTCACGACCCGCGACTCCGCGGCGCCGAGGCCCGAGTACTCCATCCCGAGGTCGTACTGGTCGGTGTAGAAGTACGGCACGCGGTCGTAGGAGACGTCCTGCCCGAGCATCGACCGCGCGGCCGCCGGCCCCTGGTTGAGTGCGTTGGCCCAGTGCTCCACCCGGACGTTCCGGCTGTAGAGCGGGTGGAAGGCGTTGGCGACGTCACCCGCGGCGAACACGTCCGGGTGCGAGCTGCGCAGCGCCGCGTCGACCAGGACGCCGTTGTCGACGCCGAGACCGGCCTCCTCCGCCAGCGCCACGTTGGGCGCCGCCCCGACGCCGACGACGACGAGGTCGGCGGGCACCTCCGTGCCGTCGCTGAGGACGACGGCGTCCACGGAGCCGCCCGAGCCCCGGAACGACTGCACGCCGATGCCCGTGCGCACGTCGACGCCGTGCTCGCGGTGCAGCCGGGCGAACACCTCCCCCATCTCCGGCCCGAGGACGGCGTGCAGCGGGGTGGGCTGCGGCTCGACGACGGTCACCTCGTTGCCGAAGCCGCGGGCGGCGGCCGTCACCTCGAGGCCGATCCAGCCCCCGCCGACGACGACCACCCACTGCTCGCCCCGCACCAGGGCCTCGTGCAGCGCGTCGGAGTCGGCGAACGTGCGCAGATACCGGACGCCGACCAGGTCGCCGCCGGGGATCGGCAGGCGCCGGGCGGACGAGCCGGTGGCCAGCAGGAGCTTCGACCACGGCAGCTGCTCGCCGGTGTCCAGGTGCAGCAGGTGGCCGCCCACGTCCAGCTTCGTGGCCCGCACGCCGGTGCGCAGCGTGACGTCGTGGTCGCGGTACCAGCCCGCCTCGTGGACGTAGGCGCTCGCCCGCTCCGCCTTGCCCTGCAGGTAGCCCTTCGACAGGGGCGGTCGCTCGTACGGCAGTTCGGGGTCGTCGCCCACGAGGACGACGGCACCGCCGAACCCCTCCGCACGGAGCGTCTCGACGGCCTTGGCGCCGGCCAGGCCGGCGCCGACGATGACGAACGTGTCCTCGGCAGCCATGCGGGTCAGCCTCGCTTTCCGGTCAGGGCGAAGAACTCGTTGCGGGACCGAGGATCCTCCCGCAGCAGGCCGCGCAGGGCCGACGTCGTCGTGCGGGTGCCCCGCGCCCGCACGCCGCGCAGCGACATGCACAGGTGCTCGGCCTCGATGACCACGCCGACCCCTCGCGGTGCGAGGTGCTCCTGCAACCAGTCGGCCACCTGCTGCGTCAGGCGCTCCTGCACCTGCAGGTCGCGGGCGAACATCTCGAGAACCCGGGCGAGCTTCGACAGCCCGAGGATCCGGTCGCCGGGCAGGTAGCCGATGTGCGCCACCCCGGAGAACGGCAGCAGGTGGTGCTCGCACATCGACTGGATCGGCACGTCGGTGGCCAGGACGAGCTCGTCGTAGCCCTCGTCGTTGGGGAAGGTCGTGAGGTCGAAGTGCGGGCCGGCCAGCATCTCCGCGAAGGACGCGGCCACCCGCCGGGGGGTCTCGGTCAGGTGCGGGGACGCCGGGTCCTTGCCCAGCGCGCGGAGCAACCGGGCGACCGCCTCCTCGGCGGCCGGCAGGTCCACGGCGGCGCGGTTCTGCACCACCCGGAGCCGCCCCAGCGCTGCTGGTTCGTCGTCCCTGGGCTGCGGCGTGCTCATGCGGCGAGCCGCTCGTCGTCGCGGCGCGCGGTGCGGGACGACGGTGCGTACTTGGCGGCGAGCCGGGCGAGGGCGACCGCCGCCACGAGCAGGCCGAAGTCACGCAGGGCGACGTCGTAGAAGGCCGGGATCGTGAGCAGGTTGACGATGATGCCGCCCAGCCAGGCAGCCACCAGCCATGCGCCGTACCGGGGTGCGACCGCGACGACGAGGCCCGCGATCACCTCGACCACGCCGACGGCGTACATCGCCTGCTGCGCCGTCCCGGGGACGAGATCGTCGATCCAGGGGGCCAGGTAGGAGGGCCAGTCGGTGAGCACGTTCGCGAACTTGTCCAGACCGAACGCGATCGGGGCGATGGTGAACACCGTCCGCAGCAGCAGGAACGCCTGGTGGGCGGGGTCCGCGGCCGTGGTGTGGGACCGGTGCAGCAGTGCGGTCATGACGGTCTCCTTCTAAAAACAATGATGGTTAGCAGTAGAGACCGGCGGCACCCGGATGTCAATCCCCGACGGTCACGAGCCGGCCGCGCCACCCTCGCCGGTGAGGCGGACGCAGCACCGGCCCGGCGCGGGGGCGAGCTCGGCCGCCAGCCCGCTGTCCGCCACACCGTCGAGCACCCCGTCCAGCAGGCGCAGGTTCATGCCGCAGACCAGCTCGGTGTGCGTGCGCGCCAGAGCGTGGAAGGGGCAGTTGATCAGCGTGACGACGCCGCCCTCGACGCGGGGCTCGAACCCGTGCTCCTCCAGGACGGCGAGCACGGCCTCCCGCCCCTCGCGCGTGCCGGCCGATCCGGCCAGCTCCCGGCCCCGGGCGTAGGCGACGCGGTCCAGCGCCGCCGCGGCCGGCTCGCCCGACGCCTGAGCCTCGGTCACCGCCTCGGCGAGGAGCTCGCCGACGACGTCATACCGGCGCTCGGGCAGGGACACCGAGACGGCGCACTCCGCCCGACGGTAGAGCTTTGTCGGCCGACCGGCGCCGGGCCCGGTGCGTCCGGTCCGCCGCTCGTAGTGGACGTCGAGCAGACCGTCGGCGACCAGCCGGTCCAGGTGGAAGGCGACCGTCGCCCGCGGCAGCTCGAGCGCCTCCGCGGCGTCGTCGCGGCTGACCGACGAGGACTGCCGGGCGACGTGGTCGTAGAGGCGACGACGGGTCGGCTCGGCCAGCGCGGCGACAGCGGTCACCGCCGCAGTGCGGTCGGCATCCATGACGGCAGTCTATAACCAAGAGTTATTCACGAAACAGGTCCGAAGGCGTCCGGATCCCCTGGACGGGGGGCTATCCGGGGCTACGCTCGACTCGTCGTCCCAGGGACTCCGAGTCCACGGCGTCCGGGCGACCGGAGGTCGAGATGGAGACCGTCCTCGTCGTTCTCGCCGTCGTGATCGTCGGCCTGCTGGTCCTGCTGGGCACCAGCGTCCGCGTCGTGACCCAGTTCGAGCGGGGCGTCGTCCTCCGCTTCGGCCGGTTGCGCGGGGACCTGCGCGGCCCGGGCCTGACCCTCATCGCGCCGATAGCCGACCGGCTGCACAAGGTGAACATGCAGATCGTCACGATGCCCGTGCCGGCCCAGGAGGGCATCACCCGCGACAACGTGACGGTCAAGGTCGACGCGGTCGTCTACTTCAAGGTCTTCGACCCGGTGCGGGTGGTCGTCGACGTGCAGAACTACGAGGCCGCGATCGCCCAGGTCGCCCAGGCCTCCCTGCGCTCGATCATCGGCAAGAGCGACCTCGACGACCTGCTGTCCAACCGCGAGCGGCTCAACCAGGGGCTGGAGCTGATGATGGACAGCCCGGCCGTCGACTGGGGCATCCACATCGACCGGGTGGACATCAAGGACGTCGCGCTGCCGGAATCCATGAAGCGGTCGATGTCCCGGCAGGCCGAGGCCGAGCGGGAGCGGCGGTCACGGGTCATCACCGCTGAGGGGGAACTGCAGGCGTCGGAGAAGCTCGCCATGGCCGCCGAGGTGATGACCGCGCACCCCGCCGCCCTCCAGCTGCGCCTCCTGCAGACCGTCGTCGAGGTGGCCGCCGAGAAGAACTCCACGCTCGTGCTGCCCTTCCCGGTCGAGCTGCTGCGCTTCCTGGAGCGGGCCACGCCCCCGGAGGCCGCGGCGCCTCCGGCACCGGCTCCGGAGATCCCCGAGCCCCGCGAGCGGGCCGAGATCGTGCCGCCTCCGCCGTCGACGACCGCCGCCAACGGCCGGTGAACCGCTGGGTCCTCGCCCCTCCTGACTCCCCGCCCGGGCGTCGGCCCCGGAGGACGACGACACTGGTGGCGTGAGCGATCAGCAGCCGGTGCAGTTGCGGGTGGCCCTCGCGCAGGTCGACACCCGGGTGGGCGACCTCTCCGGGAACTCCGACCTGGTGAGCACGTGGACGGCGAAGGCCGACGAGGCCGGCGCGCACCTCGTCGTCTTCCCCGAGATGACCCTGACCGGCTATCCGGCCGAGGACCTCGTGCTGCGCGAGTCGTTCGCGCACGCCAGCCAGCAGGCGGTGGTCGACCTGGCGGCCCGGCTGGCCGAAGAGGGGCACGGCGACGTCGCCGTCGTCGTCGGCTACCTCGCGCACACCGAGGGCAGCGGGCCCGCGCCCGTGGACCACCCGCCGACCGACGACCTCGACTCCCCCGGCGACGCCAACCCGCGCCGTGGCGCCCCGCGCAACGCCGCCGCGCTGCTCCACGGCGGCCGGGTCGTCGCCCACTACTACAAGCGGCACCTGCCCAACTACGGCGTCTTCGACGAAGCCCGGTACTTCGTCCCCGGCCGGGAGCTGCCGATCGTCCGGCTGCACGGCGTGGACGTCGCGCTGACGGTCTGCGAGGACCTCTGGGTCGAGGGCGGTCCGTGCGGCGTCGCCGGGCAGGCCGGCGTCGACCTCGTCGTCTCGCCCAACGCCTCGCCCTACGAGCGGGCCAAGGACGACCTGCGCTTCCCCCTGGTCAGCCGCCGGGCGGCCGAGTCGCGCGCGCCGGTGGTCTACTGCAACCAGGTCGGCGGTCAGGACGAGCTGGTCTTCGACGGCGACTCGCTGGTGGTGAGCGCCGACGGCGAGCTGCTGGCCCGCGCCCCCCAGTTCGTCGAGCACTTGCTCACCGTCGATCTCTCGTTCGACCCGTCGGCGAAGCCCGAGCGGACCGCGGGCCGGGTCGGCGCGCTGACCGTCGCGCGGCACGTGATCTCCGAGGAACCGGTGCCGCCGTTCGAGCCCCGCCCCAGCACGATCGTGAAGCCGCTCACCGACTGCGAGGAGGTCTGGCGGGCGCTCGTCCTGGGGCTGAAGGACTTCATCGACAAGAACGGCATGCCCTCGGTCGTGCTGGGTCTCTCCGGCGGCATCGACTCGGCGCTGGTCGCGGCGATCGCGGTGGACGCCCTGGGCGCGGACCGGGTCTACGGCGTCGGGCTGCCGTCGCGGTGGTCCAGCGAGCACTCGCTGGCCGACGCGGAGGACTCGGCGAAGCGGCTGGGCCTGCACTACTCCGTCGTCCCGATCGCGCCGATGGTCGAGGCGTACGAGAAGTCGGTCGAGCTGTCCGGCGTGGCCGCCGAGAACCTGCAGGCACGGGTACGCGGCACGCTGCTCATGGGGCTGTCCAACCAGCACGGGCACCTGCTGCTGGCGACCAGCAACAAGAGCGAGGTCGCCGTCGGCTACTCCACCCTCTACGGCGACGCCGCCGGTGGGTTCGCACCGATCAAGGACGTGCCCAAGACCCTCGTCTGGGAGCTGGCCCGCTGGCGCAACGCGGAGGCCCGTCGTCGCGGCGAGACCGAGCCCATTCCGCAGAACTCGATCGACAAGCCGCCGTCTGCCGAGCTCGCCCCCGGCCAGCAGGACAGCGACTCGCTGCCCTCCTACGAGGAGCTCGACGCCGTCATCGCCGACTACGTCGACCGCGACCTCGGCATGGCCCAACTGCTCGAGCGCGGCCACGACCCCGACGTGGTGGCGAAGGTCCTCCGCCTGGTGGACATCGCCGAGTTCAAGCGCCGCCAGTCGGCGCCCGGAACGAAGATCAGCCTCAAGGCGTTCGGCCGGGACCGGCGCCTGCCGATCACCAACCGGTGGCGGGAGAGCCTGCCCAGCGTCCGCGAAGGAGCGGCCACAGCATGAGCGAGTCGGTTCTGTACGGCGGTACCTCCTCCGCCCGGGTGCGGGTGCACCACCTGCAGCAGGCCAAGGAGCGCGGCGAGAAGTGGGCGATGCTCACCGCCTACGACACGGTCAGCGCCTCGGTCTTCGAGGAGGCCGGCATCCCGGTGCTGCTGGTGGGCGACTCCGCCGGCAACGTCGTCCTGGGACTGACCAGCACCGTCCCGGTGACGGTGGAGGACATCCTGATGATGACCAAGGCCGTCACCC
Organism: Blastococcus sp.; assembly: GCA_035296685.1. Lineage (GTDB taxonomy): Bacteria > Actinomycetota > Actinomycetes > Mycobacteriales > Geodermatophilaceae > Blastococcus_B. The sequence continues at coordinate 25,057 of DATHAK010000200.1, read as the reverse complement.
GCTCCACCAAGCGCACGCTGGTCGTCGCCGACATGCCGTTCGGCAGCTACGAGGCCGGCCCGGAGCAGGCGCTGGGCACCGCCGTCCGGTTTCTGAAGGAGGGCGGCGCCCAGGCGGTCAAGCTCGAGGGCGGGGCGCGCGTCGCGCCGCAGATCAAGGCGATCACCGAGGCGGGCGTCCCGGTGATGGCGCACATCGGGTTCACGCCGCAGAGCGAGAACAACCTCGGCGGCTTCCGGGTGCAGGGCCGCGGCGCCGGGGCGGAGAAACTGCTCGAGGACGCGCACGCCGTGCAGGACGCCGGCGCGTTCGCCGTCGTCATGGAGATGGTGCCCGCCGAGCTCGCGGGGCAGGTGACCAAGGAGCTGACGATCCCCACGATCGGCATCGGTGCCGGGATCGACTGCGACGCGCAGGTGCTGGTCTGGCCCGACATGGCGGGCTTCACCGGCGGCCGGGTGCCGAAGTTCGTGAAGAAGTACGCCGACCTGCGGGCCGAGCTGCTGCGGGCGGCGAAGGAGTACGCCGACGAGGTCCGCGGCGGCACGTTCCCGGGCCCCGAGCAGTCCTTCGAGTAGGAACCGCCGCCCTGCGCTTCCCGGGTGTTGTTCGCCCTTCCGGGGTCCTGCAGCACCCGTCAAGCGCGAGAAACACCCGCAGAGCCGTCACCGGACTCCTTGGCGCGGTGAAAGGAACGGGCCAGTCTCGCCGGCATGCGCGTTCTGGTGGTCGCCGCCCCGATGGTGGGACACGTCCTGCCGCTGCTCCCGCTGGCCGACGCCCTGCGCGCGGCCGGACACGAGGTCCTGCTGGCCACCGGCCCCGAGGGGATGTCCGCCGCGCGCTCGAGCGGTCTCGAGATCCGGGACGTCGCACCGGGCCTGCGCATCGGTCCGTCGTTCGGCAAGGTCGCGCTGCGCCATCCGGTGATGGCGCTGCGCGCGGCGGACGGCGAGGACCGCGGCACCCGCTTCGTCGGGATCCTGATGGCCGGACTCGGTGCCCGGATGGTGGACGGTCTCCGTGCGCTGGCCGACGAGTGGAGGCCGGACCTCGTCGTCCAGGAGCCGCTGGCCGGTGCGGGCGGCGTCGTCGCCGCGTCGGTGGGCGTGCCCGTGGTCGTGGTCAACGGAACGCTGTTCGACGGCCGGGCCCTGTCCACCTCGACGGTGGAGGCGCTCGGCTCCGCCGGCCGGGTCCCGCCGCCGGCCCTGGTGTTCAACCTGGCGCCGGCGAGCCTCGTGGCGCTCCCGTCGGGACGTCCGCTGCGCTTCGTGCCGGTCGCCGGAGGAGACGCCCCGGCGCCGGAGGACCTGACCCGCCCCGGAGCGCGGCCCCGGATCGTGGTCAGCCGCAGCACCGTCGCCGACCCGCGGCCGGACCGGCTGATGAGCCGGGTGGTGGACGTCGCCGGGAATGCCGACGTGGAGGTCGTCCTGGCCCGTCCCGACAAGCGCGTCGCGGACAGGACGTTGCCGGCCAACGTGCGGACGACGGACTGGCTGCCCTTCCCGGCGGTCTTCCCCGCGGCCGCGGGGGCCGTGCACCACGGCGGCGCCGGCACCCTGCTGACGGCGCTGGCCGCGGGCATTCCCCAGCTGCTCGTGCCGGGTGCGGGTGACCGTCGCGTGAACGGCGAGCTGTTGGCCCGCCGGGGGGCGGGGTTGGCCGTCGCCGCGGACCGCATCACGGCGCACGATCTGGAGCGGCTGGCCACCGACGACGGGCTGGCCGCCGCTGCCCGGGAGCTGGCCGCCGAGATCGCAGCGATGCCGTCACCGGACGACGTCGTCGACGACCTGGTCGCCCTGACCCGCTGACGTCGCTACCTGGCCGCGAGGTCCCGCCTCCCCATCACCGCGCGCCGGAGCAGCAACCCGTAGCCGATCACGTTGGGCAGGAATGCGAGCACGTAGATGCCGGCCTGCGTGGATGTCGCCTCGATGGGGAAGCCCAGCGGCTCGGTGACGTAGTGCCCGATGAACCCGCCGCGATAGCCGGATTCCCCCGCCGCCGCCCGCAGCTCGAGCTCCCACGTGGTCAGCGGGCAGTCCGATCCGGTCAGGTAGAGCGCCAGGATCGTCAGGCTCACCGGCAGGTGCAGCCACAACACGGCCGGCCACCGCAGGGCCAGCAGGGAGCCGGTCAGCATGAACAGGACGGCGGCCCCGTGCAGGACCGCGACCAGCGCGGCGAACAGCACGGCAGCAGTGTGCGCTCAGGGCGCGCTCGTACCGCAGGGATGCGCCACGGGCGCACCCGTCGCCGAACCTCAGACGTCGGTGACGCGGATGCCGGCGTGCACCTTGTAGCGGCGGTTCACCGACACCAGGTTGATGGTCAGGGCCTCGACCTGGCGGGCGTTGCGGAGCCGCCCGGCGTAGATCCCGCGCATCCCCGGCAGCCGGCCGGCGAGTGCCTGCACGGTGTCGGTCGCCTCGCGGACGTCACCGATGACCATCACGTCGCCGTCCATCGTGGGCCGGGAGAGATCCTGGAGCAGGACGGCGGAGAGGTGGTGGAACGCGCCGACGACGTGGCTGTCGGGCAGCAGCGCGGCCGCCTGCTGGGTGACGCTGCCCTCCTCGACGTCGAGGACGTAGGCGCCCAGCTCGTCGAACCCCATCGGGACGACGCAGTCGACGACGATCTTCCCGGCCAGCGGGGTGGCCAGCTCGGCCAGCGTCGCCGCGTGCCCGGCGAACGGCACCGCGACGATCACCAGGTCGGCGGCACCGGCGACGTCGACGTTCGACCCGCCCTGCACCGACACCTCGGCGCCCGCGGACGCGCTCAGGGCCCGGCCGGCGACGTCGGTGGCGACGTCCGCGGCCCGCTCGGCGTCGCGGGAGCCCAGCAGGATCCGTTGACCGGCCGCGGCGAGCCGGACGGCGAGCCCCCGGCCCTGCGGCCCCGTGCCGCCCAGTACCCCGACGACCAGATCCTCGACCGCGCGCCCGTCCGTCACGCCCCGATCATGCCGGGCGGCGAAGCGGCCCGGTCCGCGGGGCCGGTTCCGGAACGGCCTCCGTCAGTCGCCCTCCCAGGCACGGTCCTCGGCCGAGAGCTTCTCCTCCCGCTCGTGGACCGACTGGACCGCGCGCTCGGCCTGCTCGCGGGTCTCGTACGGACCGAGCCGGTGCCGCTCCGCGCAGCCGTCACGCGGCTCGACGGTGTTGTGCTTGAGACAGAAGAACCACGGCCCCTGCGCCATCGGCAGACCTCCTCGTCGGTGCGGTCGTCTCCGCCGTCCCAGCCTTCCACCGCGGGGAGCACCGCGCTCAGGGGTCGACCATCACCTGGTCGTGCCGGGCGTAGAACGCCGTCATCTCCTCGGGCGTGAGCGTGCGGCCGCTGCGGCGCAGCTCCGCCATCTCGAGGAAGAAGTTCTCCCGCGCGATCCCGGGTGCGAAGAGGATCAGGAAGCTCGCCTCCTCGTCGCCGTCGTTGCGGAAGCCGTGCGCCCCGCCCTCGTGCACGAGGGCGAAGTCGCCCGGCCCGAACGGCTCCCACGCCCCACCGTGGTAGACGGTCAGCTCACCGGACAACACGTAGAAGGACTCGGAGAACGTCTGGTGGAAGTGCGGCGCCGCCCCGGGGCTGTTCGGGGCGACGCGGTACTCGACCAGACCGAACCGCCCGGCCGTGACCGCGCCCGGGGCGACCATGCGCAGCCGGCTGGTCGCGCCGTTGGAGATCAGCGGATGGTCGGCGAGGTAGTGGACGACGACCAGGGCGGGGTCCACGTGCGACATGCCGCCACCCTCGCAGCCGGCCCGCCCGGAGTGAACGGGCGGCCGCGCGGGCGTGAACGTTCGCGCCGGAGGGTCACGGGGAGAACACGAAAGACCCGAAAGGGCTGGTTGTGCGGCATCCTGTTGCGGTGATCGGCCGGGGGAAGACCGACGTCGACGGTGGCGCCGGGATCTCCGGACGCGCCGCTCCCCGTCACGGGGCCGAGCACCGGGTCACCGCACTGACGCTGGCCGTGCTGCTCGTCGTCGGCGCCCTGCTGGGCACCATCAACCTGTTCGTCGGCGGAGTGCTCCGCGACGGGGCAGCGCGCTGGATCTACGCGGGCACGATGGCCGCCTGCATCGCCGCCGCCGTCCCGCTGATCCTGCGGAAGGGGTCCGGCCGGTGGCACACGTTCGGCCTCGTGCTGCTCGGTGACCTGATCTACCTGGTCATCGTCTTCTGCATCGACGACCCGGTGCGCTACGCGACGCCGCTGATGCTGCTGTTCCCCGCCTTTGTCGCCGCCTGGTTCCTCGGCCCATGGGAGCTCGCGGCCAACATGGTCGTGACGACGGTGGTCTGCCTGGCCGCGCTGTGGCCGAGCTACGACAGCCCGGTCGGCCTGGCCGTCCAGGTCGGGGTGAGCGCCGGGATGCTCAACGCCGGGTCGCTCGGGGTGTTCGTGCTGCGCCGGCGGGTGGAGCGGCTGCTCGACGCCACGCAGACGCTCTCCCGTCTCGATCCCCTCACCGGGCTGGCGAACCGGCGGTTCCTCGTCGAGCAGGCCCCGCGGATCTGGCGGCAGGCCCGCCGTGACGGCGCCCGCGTGGCGGCCATGGTGCTCGACCTCGACCACTTCAAGCGGCTCAACGACCAGCACGGCCACGCCGCGGGCGACGCCGTCCTCCGGGCCGTTGCCGGCGCCCTGGCCGCCACGGTGCGTCCCGCCGACGTCCTGGCCCGCACCGGCGGCGAGGAGATCGTCGTCCTCGGCCTGGTGAGCGACCCGGACGAGGCCGCGCACCTGGCCGAGCGCCTGCGCAGCGCCGTGGCGGGCAGCCGGAGCGAGGCCGGCCACGCGGTGACGGCGTCGATCGGCATCGCGCTCACCCGGCCGGCGGACGGCGAGGACGCGACCGACGACCTCTGGCGGCTCGTCGACCGGGCCGACGTGGCCATGTACGAGGCCAAGCAGCAGGGCCGTGACCGGGTGGCCTCCCTCTGGGTCCCTCGGGCCCGCGCACCGCTGCCCGAGGAGACCAGGACGTCGCCCGGGACGACCGCCAGGGGCATCGCCTGAGTCCCCCGGCGCGACCGGGGGGACCGCCCGGCTACTTCTTCTTGCGGGCGTCCGCGGTCTTCTTGTTGTTCGCCTTCTGGATGGCGTCGACCAGCTGCTTCTTCTTCATGCTCGTGCGGCCGGAGATGTCGAGCTTCTTCGCGACCTTGAGCAGGTGGTCCTTGGGAGCGTTGGCGTCGACACCGCCCGCGGTGCTCCTGCTGGTGTTCCGCCCACCCGCGGCCTGGGCGTCGGACGGGCCCTTCTTCCCGCCGCCCTTCTTCTCCCAGTGGTCGCCGACCTTCTCGAACGCGTGCTTGACCGCCGCCCACGCGACCTGGTTGGCCCGCTTCTCGTCGCCGTACTCGCTGGCCGCCGAGTCGTGCGCCTTCGCGAACGTGCGCTGGGCCTTCTTCGGCGAGCGCTGCAGCGTGCTGGGCAACTCGGACTGCTTGGCCGAGCCACTCTTCGTCGTCTTCGGCATGACCTCTCCTCTCGGGTCGTTGACCAGGCCATACCCCGGAGGACGGCGATGATCACATCCGGAGGAACCCCGCCAGCGCGGCGGCCAGCTCGGCCGGGGCCTCCTCGGCCATGTGGTGCCCGCTGTCGATCGGCCCGCCGCCGCGCAGGTCCGTCGTCCACGACGCCCAGATCGTGCGCGGGTCGCCGTGCAGCTCCTCCAGGTCGTCCCGGGCCGACCAGAGCACCAGCGTGGGGCAGCCGACCCGCTTGCCGGCCGCGCGGTCGGCCTCCTCGGCGGCGCGGTCGACGCCGAGACCAGCGCGGTAGTCCTCCAGCATCGCCCGCACGGTCGCCGGGTCCCGGATCGCCGCCAGGAAGTCGGCGTGGTTCTCCGGCCCCATCGCCGCGGCCTTCCCCGGCGCGAGCGCGCCGTACCAGGCCTCGGGGTCGGCGGTGATCGCCCGCTCGGGTTTGTCGGGCTGGGCGAAGAAGAACCAGTGCCACCAGGCGGCCGCGAACCGGGCGTCGGCGCGCTCCAGGTGCTCGACGATCGGGATGCAGTCGAGAACGGCCAGGTGCGTGACGGCGTCAGGATGGTCCATGGCGAGCCGGAAGGCGACGTAGCTGCCACGGTCGTGGCCGACGACGGCGAACCGCTCGTCCCCGAGCCGCAGCATGAGGGCCCGGACGTCTCCGGCCATGGCCCGCTTGGAGTACGGCGCGTGGTCCTCGGTGGTCGGCGGCTTCGACGACCCGCCGTATCCCCGCAGGTCGGGACAGACGACGGTGTGCCCGGCCGCGACCAGCCGCGGGGCGACGGCGTGCCAGGTGGTGTGGGTGCGCGGATGCCCGTGCAGCAGCACCACCGGTGACCCCTCGCCGCCCGACCTCACCCGGAGGACGACGCCGTCGCCGACGTCGATCCGCGCCTCGTCGAAGCCCGCGAAGAAGCTCACGCCGGGCATCCTGCCCAGCTCCCGGCTCAGGTGCGCGGGCGGTCGATGCCGTCGTCCTTGGCCTCAACGCCGTGTCCGACGGTCGGAACGTCGTGCTGCCGGCCGCCGCCACCGAGCTGGCGGCGCAGCTGCGCGAGCGCGGCTACGAGCCGGTCGGCGTCGACCTGGGCGAGCTGCTCCAGGCCGGCGGCAGCGTCAAGTGCTGCACCCTGGAGATCCGCGCCTGACGGAGGCACCGGGAGCGGCGAGCGGCGAGCGGCGATGAGCTTTCCCGGACGCCGCGGTCCTACAGCTAGTCAGATCGACCGGGAGGACGAGCGCGATGGGCAACCTGATCGCGAACATGTCGATGTCCCTGGACGGCTTCGTCGAGGATCGGGCGGGCGGCGTGGACGACGTGTTCGCCTGGATGGCGGCGATCTCCGAGAGCTCGGCCAGCGCCGAGTACCAGCGGACGGCGCGCGCGGGTGTCGGCGCCCTGATCGCGGGGCGACGGCTCTTCGACCTGGCGCAGGGATGGGGCGGCCGGCACCCGCTCGACGTCCCGGTCTTCGTCGTCACCCACCGGCCGCCGGACGACTGGGCGCACCCGGACGCCCCGTTCACGTTCGTCACCGACGGTGTGGCCAGCGCGGTCGAGCAGGCCCGTGCCGTGGCCGGCGATCGGGACGTCGCGGTCGCCAGTCCGGACATCACCCGGCAGTGCCTCGACCTCGGGCTGCTCGACGCGATCGCGGTCGACCTGGTGGCGGTGCTGCTGGGCGGCGGAAAGCCGTTCTTCGCCGGGCTGGCGTCGGCACCGATCAAGCTGACCGATCCGGTAGTGGTCGAGGGCGCGGGCGTCACCCACCTGCTCTACCGGCTGGACCGGTCGGGTCAGGGTTCCAGGTAGCGGCTCCAGAACGTCCGCTCGCCGTCGGTGAGCGCGCGGCTGGTTCCGGTCCCGACGTCGAACATGACGCAGACGCCGTCGACCCGGATGGCGACCTCGTCGTCCTGGAGGAGCTCCTGGCGGATGGTGACCGACTTGGTCCCGATCCGGGCCACCCAGCTGCGGACGGTCAGCATCTCGCCGACCCGGTAGTAGAGCTGCCGCAGGTAGTCGACCTCGAGCCGGGCCAGGATGACGTCGGGCTGCCCGCCGGGCACCGTGCCCGGAGCGGTGGCGGCGATGGCCAGCCGCGCGTCCTCCAGCAGGCTCAGCGCGCGGGCGTGGTTGACGTGCCCGTACGAGTCGGGGTCCGACCACCGCAGCTGGACGGGATGCTCGTGCCGCACCTCAGGGCAGGTCCGCGGTGTCCGACGACTGCCGGTGACCGCCCTGGGCGTCGTCCGGATCGGTGTGGATCGTCCGCTCCTCGGACTCGGCGAGGATCATCTCCGCCTGCTTCTCGGGGTCGTCGCTCCCGCCGGCCGACTGCTCCTCGGGAAGCAGCTGCGCGCGGGTCTCCACGTTCTCCTCGGTCACGTTGGCGTGCGCCTCGGGACTGGGTTCCTTCATCGACGGCATGTCAGAACCGCTGCTGCTCGGTGCCCAGGCCCAGCGCCTGCGCGACATCCTGCACGTTGGTGAACTCCCGCCCGTCCGGCAGCCGGCGCAGCTGCGCCAGGACGCCGTCCGGGGCATTGGTCTCCTCCGCCTTGGCGACCAGCGTGTCCCGGCCGGCCGGCCACACCTCCTTGCCCAGCGCCTCCGCCAGCTGCGCGCGGCGCTCGATGTCTCCCGGGTCGGTGCCCGTCGGGGTGGCGGGCTGGTGGGGATCGCTCACGGGGTTCTCCTCGGGTCTCAGTTGTCCGGAGCGGTGGACGCGTCGGTGTAGCGGAGGACGGCGGCCACCGGCCCGCCGGTCATCGCGGACGCGGGGACGACGACGACGGCGGCGCTGCTCGCGACGGCCGCGGCCAGCAGGGCGCCGTCGGCCGGGACGACGGTCCCGTGGGTGCCGAGGGCGTCCATGTCGTGCTGGTTCACACCCAGCTCCAGGGGCGAGTTGCCGACGAGGAGCGTGGCGCCGTCCTCCTGCTCGTCGGCGAGCACGAGGGTCTCGACCTGGCCCTTGCGGAGGGCCTCGACCACGTTGTCGACCCCGGTGACGGAGAGCCCGTGAGCGCCGGCCGCCTCGATCTTCTCCAGGATCTCGGCGCACTCCCGGGCCTCGTGCTCGGCGACGAGCTCGCCGGTGCGCCGCTCGACCGGCTCGCGGTCGGCGCCCGCCGCGCGGCCTCCCTCGTCCATGGAGACGATCAGGTCGGACCAGAGGTCACTGGCCCGGTCGGTGAGGATCTGCCGGGCGCGGACGTCGCCGGCGACCAGCACGAACCGCGGCGACAACCGGCGGACCATCGAGGCGATCTCCGAGGCCACCTCGTCGGCGTTGTGGATCCACTTGTTCTCAGCGTTGTGCTGGTACCGGTGGTGCGCCCAGCCGCCGACCTGGACCTTCTGGATCTGGAAGTCGTCGCCGTCGACGGTCTTCTCCTCCTCGACCTGCCCGGGCACGCCGAAGTAGGAGATGTCGGCGCTGACCCGGTCGATGATCACGACGATGTGCGGGATCCGGCCCGGCAGCTGGCGCAGCACCGGCATCAGCTCCGGCGACGGCGACCAGGTGGCCAGCTCGCGCAGCGGCGCGTCGACCAGCGCGTGGTCGAGGACGACCGAGCCGTCGGAGGCGACGACGACGGCGCGGCCCCGGAGCGTGCCCGCCTCCCCGCCCTCGTTGCCCTCCAGCAGCCGGCTGCGTACCGCCTCGACGACCGCCTCCGGGGCGCCCTGCTCCGCGAGCCGCTCGGTGATTCCCCGGACCCGGAGCTCGAGCTCGGCGTTGGCGTTCTCGGTCGTGTGCATGACGTCGGCGCTGACCGTTGCGTAGGGCCCGGGGGCGTCGAACACCGGCTGCAGGAAGGACACGTCCATGACGGTGGGGCAACTCCTCTGGTCGTCCGGAGGCACCGCTGACCCCGGGGCTGGAGCGCGGCGCGTCCGTGGCCGCCTACCCATCGACCGACCCGTCACACCCGGTGTCGGATGCGAAGGGCGGGGGTAGGCGGTCGGGGACAGCGACTCCGAGAGGACGTGGGATGACCGAGCACGATCAGCTGCCGTTGCCCGACTACGACCACCTGCCGGTGGAGGGATTGACCACGCGGATCCGCACGCTCGACGCGCAGGGGCTGGAGACGTTGCTCGAGTACGAGCGCGGCCACGCCAACCGGCTGCAGGTGGTCACCGTGATGGAGAACCGGCTCTCCTCGCTCCGCGAGGGCGCTCAGCCGTCGGGCGGCGACCCCGCCGCCTCCGGGGTGGACGACCCGGTGCACGCGGCGACGGGGTCGCGGGTGTCGGAGGCGACCAGCGGGCCGGCCATGAACCCGCCGTCCCACGGCGATCCCACGAACCCCGCCCAGCCGAGGTAACACCGGCTGACACACTGCGACCCTCCGGGTCGCACCGCGGCCACGTGCCGTCCCCCTGTCGCGTTGAGCCGTTTCGTCGTGCCTGCGCGGAGGGCCTTCGGCCCCCACTCGGCACGACAGCTCTACCCGCTGAACGTCGCCACGATGTCCATGACGGCGGGGCCGAGCAGGACGATGAACAGCGTCGGCAGGATGCAGAGGATCAGCGGGAAGATCACCTTCACCGGGATCTGCATCGCCTTCTCCTCGGCCCGCTGCCGCCGCTTGAGCCGCATCTCCTGGGCCTGCGTGCGCAGCACATCGGCGATGGAGACGCCGTAGGCGTCGGCCTGGATGACGGCGCGGATGAAGCGGCGCAGGTCGGTGACGCCGGTCCGGTCGGCCAGCGCCAGGTAGGCCTCGCGGCGGGGCTGCCCGACGGCGATGTCCTGCAGGGTCCGCATCAGCTCCTCGGCGAGCGGGCCGGTGCCGTTGTTGCCGGCCCGCGCCATCGCCGACTCGAAGCCGAGCCCGGCCTCGACGGCGATGGTCATCTGGTCGAGGGTGTCGGCGAGCTCCAGCTGGATCGCCTGCTGCCGCTCCTGGCCGCGGCTGTAGAGCAGCAGCTCGGGAAGGAAGTACGCGACCACGGTGACGGCGACCGCGAGGAGCACGGTCACCACACCCGGGCGGCCGGCGACGACGAGCGCGCCCAGACCGCCGGCGACGAGGGTCAGCACCAGCTTGGCCGCCACCAGCTTCGGCACCGGCCAGTCGGCCGGGCGGCCAGCGGTGCCGGCCAGCCGGTTGAGGCGGGCGACCGTCCCGCTCGGGGTGAGGCCGCGCGCCAGCCGGGCGACGAGCCCCGGACCGGTGCGCCCTCCCGGACCAGGGCCGTGCAGCTCGATGCCACGGACGAGGTTCTCGCGCGCCTCGACGGCGCCGGCGCCCGGGCGGGCGATCAGCGACCAGCCGACGAGCACGACGGCGAGGGCGAGCGCGACGGCGGCCGCCAGAACGGAGGCGGGGATCGTGGCCATCAGAACTTGATCGCCACGGTCTTCTTGAGCCAGAGCGCGCCGATCAGCAGCATCACTCCGGCCGCGGCCAGCATGCAGTAGCCCGTCAGGCTCTGGGTGAACTTCGCGAGGTACCCGGGGTTGGTCATCGAGATGAAGCCCGTGACACCGAACGGCAGGGCCATCAGCACGATCGCCGACAGCTTGCCCTCCGCCGACAGCGCCTTGACCTGGCGGCGGATGGCGTTGCGCTCGCGGATGGTGTGCCCGACGGCGTCGAGCACCTCGGCCAGGTTGCCGCCGACCTCGCGGTGGATGGCGATGGCCTGGGCGACCCAGGTGAAGTCGTCGCTGCCCATGCGCTCCGCGACCTCGTCGAGGGCGTCGTTGAGGTCACGGCCGACCCGGGTCTCGTTGACGATCCGCGAGAACTCCTCCGACGTCGGGGCGTCGGCCTCCTGGGAGACCGAGTCGACGGCACGGAGCAGGCTGTGCCCGGCGCGCAGGCTGCCGGCCATGAGCTGCAGCGAGTCGTCGAGCTGGTCGGCGAACGCGGCCTGCCGGCGCGAGGCGCGGAAGGAGACCAGCAGCTTCGCCCCGAGCGGCACGAGCACCAGCGCGAGCAGGCCGAGCAGCAGGCCGCCGGTGACGACGCCGGCGGCCGCACCGACGACGGAGACCAGGCCCACGACCAGCACGAAGTCGGGCAGGGACATCGACATCCCGGCCCGCTCGAGCGCGGCGGCGCCACCGGCCAGCCGGCCGCGCTTGGCCAGCGCCTTCTCGACCGCCGCCCCGGCCGCCGCGCCGACACCCTCGAGGGCCGACGCGGACGGCCCCACCGAGGGGTCGAGCCGGCTGAGCGGCACGCGGGCCGGCCCGCCGGGCAGCACCACGACGGCCAGCACCAGCAGCGCCGCCGCCACCGCGGCGACGCCGACGACCAGCAGCGCCGGCGACATCAGGACCAGCTCCGCGCACCGACCGGGTCTGCCACCCCGAACACCCGGGGCGAGAGCTTGATGCCCAGGTCGTCGAAGCGGTCGGTGAACCGCGGCCGGACGCCGGTCGGCACGGGCTTGCCGAGGAACTTGCCGTGCGCGTCGACGCCGGCGGAGTAGTCGAAGAGGAACGCGTCCTGGAGGGTGACCGTCTCCCCCTCCATGCCCTGCACCTCGGTCACGTGGGTGACCCGGCGGGTGCCGTCGCGGAGGCGGGTCAGCTGGACGACGACGTCGACGGCGGAGGCGATCTGCTCGCGGATGGCGCGCAGCGGCAGGTCCATCCCCGCCATGAGCACGAGGGTCTCCAGGCGCGCGATCGCGTCCCGCGGGGAGTTGGCGTGCACGGTGGACAGCGAGCCGTCGTGGCCGGTGTTCATCGCCTGCAGCATGTCCAGCGACTCACCGCCGCGGCACTCCCCGACCACGATCCGGTCGGGCCGCATGCGCAGCGAGTTGCGCACCAGGTCGCGGATGGTGATCGCGCCCTTGCCCTCGATGTTGGGCGGCCGCGACTCCAGCCGGACGACGTGCTCCTGCTGCAGCTGCAGCTCGACGGCGTCCTCGATGGTGACGATCCGCTCGCCGTTGGGGATGAACGACGACAGCACGTTGAGCAGCGTCGTCTTACCGGTACCGGTACCCCCGGAGACGATGACGTTGAGCCGCGCGTCGACGCAGGCGTTCAGCAGCTCGGCCATCTCCGGCGAGAGGGTCCCGAACGAGATGAGGTCGTCGACGGTGAACGGGTCCTTGGAGAACTTGCGGATGGTGAGCGTGGAGCCGCTGAACGCCAGTGGCGGGATGATCGCGTTCACGCGCGACCCGTCCGCGAGGCGCGCGTCCACCAGCGGCGAGGACTCGTCGATCCGCCGTCCCACCCGGGACACGATGCGGTCGATGACCCGGCGCAGGTGCTCCTCGGAGGTGAACCGGGTCGCCGTGCGTTCGAGCTTGCCGCTCCGCTCGACGTAGATCGACTCGGGGCCGTTCACCATGATCTCGCTGACGGCGTCGTCGTCCAGCAGCCGCTGCAGCGGGCCGTAGCCCAGGACGTCGTCGGCGAGCTCGGCGGTGAGCCGCTGGCGCTCCTCGGTGCTGAGCGGGACGTTCTCCTCCTCCACGACCTCGTCGAGCTCGCCGAGCACGATCGCGCGCAGCTGGTCCTCGGACAGGCTCGGGTCGTTCATGCGGCTGCCCATGCGCTCGAACAGCGCCTTGCCCACCCGGTCCTTGAGGCGGGCGAGGGCGTCGGTGGGCGGCGCCGTGGTCGGGACGACGGCGGGCCGCGGCGCAGGGACGGCGGCCGGCGCGGAGGGAGCCCCGGGCACCGGCGGCATGCCCTGCGCCGCGGCGAGACGGTCGGCGAGGTTCATCAGTCGGCCGCCCGGTGCTTGGCTCGCGAGCGGCCCGCCTGCGCGAGCGGGGTCGCCTGGAAGCGGGCGACCAGCCGCTTGAGCTCCTTGACCATCGGGTCGCGCTTGCTGCCGCTCTGGATGAGCGGCACGCCCTTGTTGGTCGAGGCGGGGACGTTCGACGAGCGCGGGAGGACGACGTCCACGCCGGCGCCGATGGCCAGCTCCACGTCGCGCACCGACAGACCGCCCTTGGGGTCGCCGAAGTTCATGACCACGTGCCGTCCGGCCGGGATCATGCACAGCTCGCGGAGCACGTCGAGCTCCTTGCGCAGCCCGCGGACGCCCGGGACGTCCATGCTGGTCAGCATCACGACGTCGGAGGCGCGGTCGAGGGCCGCCAGCGTCTGCTCGGACAGGCCGGGCGCGGTGTCGACGATGACGTAGCGGAACTCGCGGGCCAGCGAGGCCAGCAGCCGGGTGACGTCCTCGCCGGTGACCGTGTCGCCGGCCGCCGGCGACTCCGACCCGCAGACGGCGTACAGGCCGCTCGGGTGCTGGGTGAGGAACGTCTTGAGCACCATCGTGTCCTCGCTGGCCGGGCCGCGGACGGCGTCGGGCAGCGTGTACTCCGGCGTGAGGCCCAGCGCCGACGCGCAGTCGCCGAACTGGACGTCGAGGTCGACGAGCACGGTCGACTGCGGCGCCGCGGCGGTGAGCCCGATGGCCAGGTTCGTCGACACCGTCGTCTTGCCCACCCCGCCCTTGGGCGAGGCGATGGTGATGACCCGGCCGGCGTAGCGCTCGGTCTCGTGCACCGGGCGCAGCACCCGGCGACGGCTCGCGGCCGCGGCCGCGGCCCGCTCGATCGCGGCGTGGATCTCCGGCACGTCGGCGTCGGGAGCCAGCAGGTCGCGGATACCGGCCCGCATCGCCGCCTGCCACATCTCGGGTGAGGGCTGGGCCATGAGGACGACGGCGATGCCGGGGCTCTGGACGTCGAGCCGCGCGGCCAGCGTCAGGACCTCGGGCGCCGGTGCGTGCGGCCCCACGAGCAGGACGTCGGGCAGCTCGCCGTCGACGAGCTGCTCGAACAGCCGCGCGGGGTCACCGGGCAGCCGGCCCGGAGGCAGGACGTGGACGTCCCCCTCCGTGGCCTGCTTGACCCGCAGGATCAGCTCCTCACCGGCTCCGGCCAGGACGACGCGGCTCATCGGGGTACCCCCACATAGATCGTGCCCGGGTCGAGAACGCGCGTGCCGCCCGTCTCCACGCCCTCGGTCTCCAGGGAGAGCCAGAGGGATCCGTGCTCGGCGCCGAAGACGATCGTCTCGGCGTCCTTGGCGTTGATGGCCAGCGTGACCATCAGGCTGGTGGCCGGCGCGCTGGATGCGGCCGTCTCGGTGTCGGCGGCGGGGTCCGGCGCGGCCGGCGCGCCCTGCACCTGGGTGACCAGCACCTCGTGCAGCACGGCCGAGGTCTGGCCGGTGCCGTCCGGCAGCACCTGCGACAGGTAGACGCCAACGGTGTCACCCGCGGCCAGGCGGCCGCCCATGGCCCGCTGGGGCTCGAGCAGGACGCTCAGCTCCTGCAGCCCGGCGGGGACGGCGACGGTGCCCGGCGTCTGCAGGTCGTCGGGCCGCTCGAACCGGGCAGCGAGCAGCTGCTCCCCCGGCTGCAGGTCGACGGCGGCGACGGTGCCGCGGAGCGCGGACAGCTCCGTGACCCGGCCCTCGACCGCGGCCTTCGCCGGCACGGTCTCGGTGCGCACGAGGTCCCGGAGGTCGCTGCCGGAGGTGCCCTCGGGAATGAGCTGGTCCACGACGAGCACCTCGACCGGCCGGGAGCCGGCGAGGGCGCGCGCATCGGCGCCGCGCACGTAGGCCAGGAGGACCGCGGTGCCGGCGACGAGGAGGACGAGTGCCGCCAGGGCGGCGAGAAGTCGACGTCTCACGAGAGAGGCCCCTATCGGATCAGTCGGAGGACGGAGGAGCCCAGCTGCGGAGCGTCCGGGCTGTAGTTCCAGGCGTCGGACAGCTCCACGAAGCGGGTGAAGTAGCCGGCGATGCAGCGCTCGTTGCCGTTGCACGGCTTCGGCGTGGTGTCGTACTGGCCGCCCAGGGAGTAGCCGGTCAGCTGGAAGGCGGCGTAGCCGTAGACGTGGTACCAGGCGTTGGTGCCGGTCAGGCCCGACTCGTCGAAGAGCGGGAGCAGGACGGTCCGCCCGACCCACTTCGAGAAGTCGCCGGTCGAGCAGGCCGAGGGCACGCTGTTACCGGTCTTCGACGTCCACTGGGCGCCCATCGCCGTCGTCGCCGCGCACTTCCCCGGGTCTGTGTCGAGGTAGGCGAAGCCACCCGGGACGACGTTGTTCGACGGGCCGGTGCAGCCGGTGGTGTTCGACGTCTTGGTGAAGTAGATCGTGCGCACCGTGGTGCCCGAGGGCAGGCCGCCGCCGGTCATCTGCTCGAACTCGCACCAGGAAAAGGTCAGCGGCAGGACGGCGGTGCCCTGGCTGGGGCCGCCCCAGCCGACGGTCGCGGTGGCCGAGACCGCCGTCGATTCGTAGCCGAGAACGGGCGCGAACCAGTGCTCCTTGGGGGTGCTACCAGTGACGGTCACGGACAGGGGGGCGCTACTGAGCACCGGCCGCGCAGCCGTGCCCTCACCGTCGTTGGCGGTGATGAGCGCCTGGGCGGTGGCCAGCATGTCGCCGCAGGCACCGCGGCTGCAGTCCTGTGCGACGGCGAGCGCCGCCGCGTCGGCGGCGACCTGCAGCCGGGCCTTCTCCGCGTACAGCGCGCCGACGTCCACGGCGATCGCCGCGAAGCCCAGCATGGGGACGAGCAGCAGCGAGAGGACGACGGCGGAGGCGCCGCGCTCGTTCTCGAGCCGGCGGAACCGGGCGATCAGCCGTTGCATCGCATGACTCCTGTTCCGCTCAGGTCGACGCCGCTGCCGAAGAAGCCGGTCAGGAAGGGCATCGGGTAGTTGATGGTCAGGCGCACCGAGGTGCTGCCGCCGTTGGTCGTGGGGCACGAGGCCGGGGTGATCGTGATCTGGGCGTCGGTGAGCCCGGGGTCGAGCGAGGCGGCGGCGTTCTTGGCGACGCTGCGCGCCTCGGACGGGCTGTTGCGCAGGGCCATCGCCCGCACGCCCTCACGGGCCGCGGCCGACAGGGTGCCCTGCACCTGGAAGGCGTGTCCGAACTCGGCGATCCCGAGAACCAGGACGATGAGCAGCGGGACGATGAAGGCGAACTCCACCGCGCTGGCGCCGCGCTCGTTCCGCAGGCGGTTCCACATCCGTGCTCACCTCCCTTCTCGTGCAGCGGCGCAGCGGCCCCGCGTACGGGGCCGCTGCGCCGGCACAGCCGCATGAGGACTCAGAGAGCGGCGGTGATGCTCTCGAACAGGGCCCTCAGCTGCTCACCGAGCAGCGTGACGGCGGCGATGATCACGACGGCGATCAGGCCGACCATCAGGCCGTACTCGACGGCGGTGGCGCCCTTCTCCTCGCGCTTCAGGCGGTCCTGAGCGAACGAGACGAGCGTGACGAGGGTGGCGAACGGGTTCAGCACATGAGCTCCCAGGGGTGTCGGCCGTCCGGATTCGGATCGGGTGATCCGGCCTCGCGGCTCAGGGAGGGATGTCGAGCCGAACCGGGCCCGCCTTGAGGGCCGTTCACCCGTTCGGTGGACAGCGGTCCGTCCTACGGGTGGGGGCATCCGCCCCGATGTGACGCTCGGTGACCGATCCGCCGGCTCAGCCGGCGATCGCAGCGCCCCAGCCGACGGCCACGGCGGCGCCGACGAGCATCGCCGGGCCGAAGGGCAGTTCCCCGCGCAGCCCGATGCGGCGGGCGGCCAGCACGCCCAGCGCCAGGACGGCCTGGACGACGAAGCCCGCGGCGCCGCCCACGACGACGGCGTCCCAACCCAGCCAGCCGAGGAACAGCCCGAGCAGGGCCGCCAGCTTGACGTCGCCCATGCCGAGGCTGCGGGGCGAGATCAGGGCCAGGACCAGGAAGACGGCGAACAGGACCGCGGCACCGAGGCCGGCGCGCAGCAGCGCCGGCCAGGCCTGGTCGGCCGCGGCCGCGGCGGTGAGCAGGACCGCCCCGCCGGCGAACGCCGGAACGATCACGCGGTTGGGCAGCAGCCGGTGCTGCACGTCGATGACGGTGAGCAGCACCGCGGCCGCGGCGAACCAGAGGAAGGCGGGCAGGTCCCAGGCGACGCCGAACCGCCAGCCGACGAGGGCGAAGAGCACGGCGGTGGCGACCTCGACCAGCGGCGGCCGGACGGCTAGCGCCGTCCGCCCGGTTCCCCAGGGAAAGCGCCCGGCGGCGCGGTTGACGAGGTGGCCGACGGCCAACCCGAGGAGCCCCGACGCTACGGCGACGAGCGCGGTCACCGGAGGTAGGGGGTGGCGGCGGGCACGGCGCTCACCCTGGCACAGCGCCGGCCCGCCGCCCGGGAGGTCAGTCGCCGCTGCCGTTGGAGGGCTCGCCGCCGTCCCCGCCGTCGGAGGGCTTGCCGGCGGCGTCGACCGAGTGGCCGCGCACGAAGGCACCCACGCCCTCGAGCTCCAGCCCGTCGACGGTCAGGACACCCGTGGCCTCGCGGAATTCGTCCACCCGGGTGCCGTGGCACGGCCAGCCCTCGCCGCAGTAGTCACCGTGGTAGGCGTCGCGGGTGACCGGGCCGGTCCCCGTGATGGTCAGGGTGACGCGCACGTCCTCCCCCGGTCCGGCGTCCTCGGCCGGCCACCAGCCGAAGCTGGAGGTGGTCAGCGTGACCGGCACCTCGACGGTGGTCGCCTTCTGCAGGTCGGCACCGAAGAAGAACTGGTCGTCGGTCAGCTCGACCGAGGCCGAGCGTGTGACCGGCTGACACCACCAGGGGAACTCGCAGTCCGGCTGACCGGGGAGCGAGACGAGCAGGGTCGTGTGCCAGTCGCCGGGGGTGCCGAGCCGGGTGAGGGAGGCGCTACCCGGACGTCCGTCGACGGTCACCTGGATGCCCGCGTAGGAGCTGTCGAAGATGCCGTGCTCCACCGGAGCCTCCGCGGGCGCGGCGAGCGCGACGCCCGGGGTGAGGGCGAGGGCGGCAGCGCTCGCGAGGACCGGAAGGGTGCGACGAAGCATGGAGGTCTCCAGGTGAGGTGGTGTCCGTCGGCGGACGGGAATGACCGCACGCTAGAGGAATGCCTGGTCGGGGCAGGAAACGCGCGGTTCCGTTGCTCCGGATGGGTCGTCAGTGCACAGGGAGGCCGAAGAGACCGGCCGCGAGGCCCACCGCGGCGCAGAGGGCGAGCGTCCGCAGGACCGACCACTCGAGCGCGAACACCAGCACGGCCGCCACCGCGGCGATCGCCACGGCGACCCAGCGCAGGGTGGAGAAGTCGGGCAGCTCGAGGGCGACGGCGCCCCACGTGAGAGCCCGCGTTTCCGAGAACAGGGTGTGGACGGCGAAGTACAGGCCGAGATTCGCGATGACGCCCACCACCGCCGCCGTGATGCCGGCCAGGGCGGCGGACAGCGAGCGGTTGCCGCGCAGCCGCTCCATGTAGGGCGCCCCCAGCAGCACGAACAGGAAGCTCGGCACGAACGTCACCCAGGTGACCAGCAGCGAGGCCAGCACGGCCGCCGCCCAGGGGTCCAGGTCGCCCGGATCCCGGTAGGCACCCACGAACGCCACGAACTGGACGACCATGATCAGCGGACCGGGAGTCGTCTCGGCCAGGGCCAGCCCCCGCACCATCTCCCCCGGCGCCAGCCACCCGTACACCTGCACCGCCTGCTGCGCGACGTAGGCCAGCACGGCGTAGGCCCCGCCGAAGGTGACCACGGCGGCGCCGGAGAAGAAGAAGCCCTGCTGGGTGAGCACGCTGCCGGCCCCGGTCAGCACCGCGACCGCCGCCACCGGGAGACCCCAGACGAGGAGTCCGATGAGCAGCACCCGCAGCGTGCGGCGGTGCGACGGGCGCTCGGCGTGCAGGACGTCGTCCGGGATGACCGGGGGCGGTCCCCCGTCGCCGTCCTCGGGCCCGCGGTGCTCGGGAACGGCGGCCGGCCGCCAGCGCCCGAGCAACCAGCCCACGACGCCGGCGCCCACGACGACGGCCGGGAACGGCACGCCGAACAGCGCCAGGGCGAGGAAGGCGGCGACGGCGATCGCCACCAGCGCCGCGCTGGTCAGCGTGCGCCGGCCGACGCGCAGCACCGCCTGGACGACGATGGCCAGCACCGCCGGCGCGAGGCCGGCGAACAGTGCGGTGACGACGACGGTCGAGCCGAAGGCGACGTACACCGCCGACAGGACCAGGAGCGCGACCACGCCCGGCAGGACGAAGAACCCGCCGGCGACCAGCCCACCGCCGGTGCCGTGCAGCAGCCAGCCCAGGTAGGTGGCCAGCTGCTGCGCCTCCGGACCGGGCAGGAGCATGCAGTAGTTCATGGCGTGCAGGAACCGCCGCTGCCCGATCCACCGCTTGTCGTCGACGAGGGTCCGCTGCATGACCGCGATCTGACCGGCGGGCCCGCCGAAGGTCTGCAGCGAGATCCCGAACCAGGTGCGCACCGCCGTCCGGAAGGGGATCAGCGGTCCCTCGGGCGGCGCTGTCGCCTCGCGGTCGATTCCACCGGTCACGACAGCAGTCTTCCAGCGCGTGGAGAACGGGTCCGACATGATGCGCGCATGACGAGCACCGCGTTCGAGCCGGTCCGGATCGGGCTCGTCGGATACGGGTTCGGCGGGCGGTGGTTCCACGCGCCCCTGCTCGCCGCGGCCGTCGAGTGCGAGTTCCTCGGGGTCGTCACGTCCTCCTCCGAGCGCCGAGCGCTGGTCGCCGCCGACCATTCCGAGGTGGCGACGTTCTCGTCGCTGCAGGAGCTGAGGGCGGCCGGCGCGGAGGCTGTGGCCATCTCCACGCCGGCCGACACCCACACCGAGCTCGCCGAGCGCGCGCTCGAGCTCGGCCTCGCCGTCGTCAGCGACAAGCCGTTCGCCCTGGACGCCCCGGCCGCGCTCGGCACCGTCGAGCTCGCCGAGCGGCTCGGGCTCCCTCTGGCCCCGTACCAGAACCGGCGGTGGGACTCCGACTTCCTCACCGTGCGGGCGCTCCAGGCCGACGGGGTCCTCGGCGAGATCACCCGGTTCGAGTCGCGCTTCGAGCGGCTCGATCCCGACCCTGGGCCTCCCCCGGCCGGCGGCGGAACGCTGCGCGACTTCGGCAGCCACCTCGTCGACCAGGCCCTCGTGCTGCTCGGCCCGGTGGCATCGGTCTACGCCGAGTGGCGCGAACGCGACAGCGGTCTGGACGACGACGTCTTCGTCGCGCTCACGCACCGCACCGGAGCCCGCTCGCACGTGTGGGGCAGCTGGAGCCAGGGCGCCCCCGGGCCGCGGTTCCGGGTCGCGGGCACGACCGGCGCCTACGTCAACCGCACGCTGATGGACATCCAGGAGGAGCTGCTGCTGGCCGGCGAGACCCCTGCGACGCTCGGACCGGACTGGGGCGCGGAGCCGGCCGACCGGTGGGGCAAGGTCTACCGGGGCGACTCGGGCGAGACCGTGCCCACCCTGCCCGGCGCCTGGAACACGTTCTATCCCGCCTTCGCCCGTGCTGTGCGGGGGCTCGGGCCGGTGCCGGTCGATCCGCGGGACGCCGTGGCCACCGCCACGGTGCTGGACGCCGCCCGCCGCAGCGCGACCGAGGGCGTCGTCGTCCCGTTGGACTAGCGCAGCCGCTGCGGCAGGCCGGCGGTCACCAGCCAGACGCGGTCGGACGCCGCGGCGATGCGGGCGTTCAGCACACCGAGCTCGTCGCGGAACCGCCGTCCCGACGGGGTGGCCGGCACGATGCCCGAGCCGACCTCGTTGCTGACGCCGACCACGCGACGGCGGGACCTCGCCCACGCCTGGACCGCGCCGTCGACGGCCGCGGCGAGGCGGTCGTCGGCGCCGGGTTCCTCGGCCCAGACCCCGCACTCGTCCATGACCCCGGCGAGCCAGGTGGTCAGGCAGTCGACGAGCACCGGCGGGCCCGGCCGGCTCAGGACGCCGGCCAGGTCGAGCGTCTCCACGGTGCGCCAGGCCGCCGGGCGGCGGCGCCGGTGGAGGGCGACGCGCTCGGCCCATTCGGCGTCCTCGGGACCGGGCGCGGCTCCGCAGGCGACGTAGTCGACGACCCTCGTGCGGGCGAGCAGCTGTTCGGCGTGGTGCGACTTCCCGGAGCGTGCCCCGCCGAGGACGAGCGTTCGTCGTGGACGGCGGAGGATCACGCCGTCGCGGCCGCTGCGGCGCGTTCGGCGAACCGCCGCTGCGCGTCCTCCAGCGCGACCACGGCCTCCTTCGCGCGCTCCCAGGCACCGGTCGCCGACGGCTCGGCCGATTTCTCCGGTTCGAGGGCCTCGTAGATCTCGAAGAAGTGCCAGATCTCGCTGATCTGGTGCATGGGGACGTCGCCGAGGTCCTGCAGGTGGGCGTGCCGGGGATCGTCCGCCGGGACGCAGAGCAGCTTGGCGTCGGGCCGGTCCTGGTCGCGCATCCAGAACACACCGATGACGCGGGCCCGGACGAGGCACCCGGGGAAGGTGGGCTCGGTCAGCAGCAGGAGGGCGTCGATGGGCTCGCCGTCCTCGGCGAGGGTGTCGGGCACGAACCCGTAGTCACTGGGGTAGCCGGTGGCGGTGAACAGCATCCGGTCGAGCCGGATGCGGTCGATCTGGTGGTCGTACTCGTACTTGTTGCGCGACCCCTTCGGGATTTCGACGATCACGTCGACGTCCACCGACCCGCCCTTCCGCATGCCGACCGTCCGCTCCCCCGGGGGAAAGGGTGGCAGGCCGACGGCGGTCCGGCCACATCACCGGCCTGCCGGTCGCGTGCACAGCCGCAGTGGTGCGCGCCGTCGACTGAGGCCAGGGTTCGAGCCATGACGTCGAGTCAGGTCAGCATCCCGGCGCCGGGCGGAGCGCTGCCCTCCTACGTCGCCCAGCCTCCGTCGGGATGGCCGTGGCCCGGCGTGGTGGTCCTCCACGACCTGGTCGGGATGAGTTCCGACCTGCGCAACCAGGCCGACTGGCTGGCCGAGGCCGGCTATCTCGCCGTGGCGCCGGACCTCTTCCGGGGCAACCGCCGACCGGTCTGCATGATCAGGATGATCCGGGAGACCTGGCGTGGCGCGGGCCCCACGTTCGCCGACATCGAGGCGTCGGCACGCTGGCTGGCCGACCGACCCGACTGCACCGGCCGCATCGGGGTGATCGGGTTCTGCCTGGGCGGCGGATTCGCCCTGCTGATGGCTGCCGACCACCGGTTCGACGCGGCGAGCGTGAACTACGGGCCGGTCGCCGCGAAGACCTACACAGAAGAGGCCTTTCCCGGCGCCTGCCCGATCGTGGGCAGCTACGGCGCGAAGGACCCAGGCCTCCGAGGCGTGGGCGAGCGGCTGGAACGCATCCTGACGGCGGTCGGCGTCGACCACGACATCAGGACCTATCCCGGCGCGGGGCACTCGTTCATGAACGACCACGACCGCGCCGACCTGCCGGCGCTGTTCGCCCTGCAGTTCCGCGTGACCGGCAATCCGTTCCGCGAACCGGCGGCGGCCGACGCACGGCAGCGCATCCTCGACTTCTTCGCGCGCCACCTGAGTGAATGACCGGGACCGAGAGGCGGTGGGCGAGGGCGCCGCGTCGCTACGGTCGTGTGCATGACGATCCAGCGCCTGGAGAACGTGGGCATCGTGGTCGAGGACCTCGCGGCCGCGACGGAATTCTTCGTCGAGCTCGGACTGAAGGTGCTGGGCGAGGGGCCGGTCGAGGGCGAGTGGGTGGACCGCGTCGTGGGGCTCGACGGCGTCCGTGTCGACGTCGCGATGCTGGAGACGCCTGACGGCCACGGCCGGCTGGAGCTGATGAGGTTCCACGCGCCGGAGGCGCGGGTCGGCGACCGGAACGCGCCGCCGAACACCCTGGGCATCCGCCGGATCGCCTTCGGGGTGGACGACATCGACGCCACCGTCGCCGGCCTGCGGGCCCGGGGCACCGAGCTCCTCGGCGAGGTCCAGCAGTACGAGGAGAGCTACCGGCTCTGCTACCTCCGCGGCCCCGAGGGGATCATCGTCATGCTGGCGGAGCAGCTCGGCTGAGCTTCCGCCACGACCGAGACTCCGGCGTCACGATTGGGCATCGACGCTGGTCGGCAGTCAACTGACGGGCCTACGTTCCCGGCCATGAGGCGCTCCCTGGCTACGGCCGCCGCGACGCTGCTAGTGGCGCTGCTCGTCGGCTGCTCGGGCCCGGGCGCGGAGTCGGGTGGCATGGACAGCGGCGGGGGTGGGTCCGTTCCGGAGCCCGCGGCCCCCGGAGTTCCCGAGGGGGCGCCGGGCGGCGTCGACACCGACCCGGACCGGCAGGTGGTCACCACCGCCAGCGCCTTCCTCGTCGTCGAGGACCCGGTGGACGGTGCTCAGCGGGTCAGCGAGCTGGTGGAGTCGGTCGGCGGACGGGTCGACGAGCGCACCGAGCAGGCGGGGTCCGGGGACGACGGCGAGGGCGCCGTGGCGGATCTCGTGGTGCGGGTACCGGCGACCGAGCTGACCGACGTGCTGGCCGAACTCAAGGAGATCGGCGACGTCGAGAACGTCTCGGTGCAGCGCTCCGACGTGACCGCCACAGCCGTCGACCTGGACGCGCGCATCTCGGCGCTACAGACCTCGGTGGCGCGGCTCCAGGCGTTGATGGACGGCGCAGAGACCACCGAGGCCCTGTTGGCGGCCGAGAAGGCCCTCTCCGACCGGCAGGAACAGCTGGAGTCGCTGCAGTCCCAGCGGGCGATGCTGGCCGATCAGGTGGACCTGTCGACGCTCAGCGTGCACCTGGAGCCGTTCGGCGTGGCGCCGACCGGCGGCCCGGACGGCTTCCTCGAGGGACTCGGCACCGGGTGGCGGGCGCTGGTCACGGTCCTGGCCGCCGCCGTCGTCGTCCTCGGCGTCCTTCTGCCGTGGCTGGCGGTCGCCGGCCTGGTGACAGCGGCCGTGCTGGTGCCGTTCCGGCTGGCGCGGCGCCGGGCCGCCGTGGCGGCTCCGACGCCGCCGGGGCCACCGGTGCCGCCGCAGGGGTGAGGTCCGGCACCGGCGGACGACGGACGAGTCGGCCTGTACGCCGGGTTCTGCAAGTGCCTGACCGCTGACCTGCGCCTACTTCCCCAACTCCTGGTCTGACCTGCAAAAACAACTCTCGGCGATTGCCGTTAGTTTTCGACGTTTTCCGGCGTCCTGCGCCATGGATGTGCCATCCGCCGGAACTCTGGCGCATCGGCGTCAGTGCAGGCACCATACGGAACGGCGCCAGACGTAAGGCGCCCCCCCGCCCGGTGTGCGACCACCGAACGAGGGAACTTGATCCACCCTCCCTCCACCCTCCGTGGAAGGGCAGACCCATGTGTAACGGTAGAGAAGAGAACGGCCAGCACGGCGCAGATACACGCAGCGCATACCCCTGGGGTCCAGGAAGAGCAGCACGCAGACCGCGGCAGCGAGCGCGGGCAGCGCCGCGCGAGGCCCGCCCGGCAGCGAGCGCGAGCAGCGCGACGGCACCCATCGCCGCGGCCCGGACGACGCTGGCCCCTCCACCGGCGAGCACGACGAAGCCAGCCAGAACCGGCACGGCGACCAGAGCCTGCACCCGCCGGTCCACGCCCTCCGCCGCAGCGGCCACAGCACACCGGTCAGGACGATCGCGACGTTCGCTCCCGACACTGTCAGCTAGGCCCATGGCTTTCCTGGGTCCGGCGCTGGTGAGCGGCTGAAGGGTGGACCCCTCGCGCCGTGGATCCGCC
>DATHAK010000199.1:0-27116 GCA_035296685.1 Blastococcus sp. | reverse complement strand
CCGGTGCGCCACACAGGGGGCTGAGTCGAGTTACAAGAACCCGCGGGACGAACCGCCCGATCATGCGATCGGACGCTCCCGGGGCGGCCTATCGACCAAGATTCACCAGCTCGTCGACGGGCGCGGCAGACCGCTGGTCATCGCCCTCACGCCCGGGCAGGCCGGCGACTCCCCGATGCTCAAGCCGCTGTTGGCTCAACTCACGGTGCGCCGGCTGGGACCAGGTCGACCGCGCACCCGCCCCACAGCGGTGATCGGCGACAAGGCCTACTCCTCTCGCGGCACCAGGACCATGCTGCGCGAGCGCGGCATCACCGCGGTGATCCCGCAACCGTCTGACCAGATCAGGCATCGCACCCGCCGCGGCTCGGCCGGTGGCCGACCACCGGCCTTCGACCCGATCGCCTAAAAGGGCCGCAACGTCATCGAGCGCTCGTTCAACGACCACAAGCAGTGGCGCGGCATCGCCACGCGCTACGACAAGCTCGCCACCGTCTACCGAGGAGCCGTCGTCCTGCGCGCCATCACCATGTGGCTGACGACTTAGGAGACACGCCCTAGGTGCACTTCCCGGACACCTCAAGGATCAGGTTCACCTTGATCGGGCCGGCGGCCCGGTCCCGGGCGACCTGGAACGCCACGGCCGCGATGGCGGTCACCTGGTTGGCGAAGCCGCCGCTGTCGTTCATCTGCTTGCCGATGCCCATGGCGCCGACCAAGCGATGACTCCGGGGCGGAGGGCATTCGGTACTCTCTTTACCGGACGGCGATCCCAGGAGGAGCTCGATGGCGCAGCTGGACCGGACCGTCCTCGCCGCGCGGCTGGCGGACTTCGGCCGCGAGGCGAAGGACCGTCCCGAGCTCAAGCAGGCGGCTGTGGCCGTCGTCGTCACCGAGACCCAGGGGCGGCCGGCGCTCCTGCTACCCGTCGGGCGGCGCGACTGCGAGCGCATGCGGGCCAGTGGGCCCTGCCCGGGGGCCGGCGGGATGCCGGGGAGACCGCAGTCGAAGGAGCGTTGCGTGAGGTCCAGGAGGAGGTCGGCCTGGCGCTCTCCCCCGACGCGGTCCTGGGCCTGCTCGACGACTACGTGACCCGGTCGGGCTACGTGATGACGCCGGTGATCTGCTGGGCCGGCCAGGTCGGGGAACTGACCGGCGCCGAGGAGGAAGTGGCGGCCGTCTACCAGGTCCCCCTGGCCGACCTGGACGTCGAACCCCGGTTCCTCACCATCCCCGAGTCCGCCGCCCCGGTGATCCAACTGCCGCTGTTCGAACGGTTCGTCCACGCGCCGACCGCGGCGATCATCCACCAGTTCTGCCGGATCGCCTGCCGCGGTCAGGTCGAGCGGGTCTCGCACTACGAGCAGCCGGTGTTCGCCTGGCGATAGGTGTCCCCCCGGGCTCAGCCCTCGACCGCGTCGACCAGCCCCCACTCCAGCGCCGTGCGCGCGTCGAGCGTGGCGCCGGAGAGGCCGAGCCACAGCGTGCGCCAGCGGCCGATCCGGCGCGGGATGCTGACCGTGCCGCCGGCACCCGGGATCAGCCCCATGCCGATCTCCGGCAGCCGGAACCGGGCATCGGGGGCGGCGACCACACGGCCGGCGTAGGCGGGCAGCTCGATGCCGGCGCCGACACAGGCGCCGTGCACCCGGACCTCGACCTTCGCCCTGAGCCGGTGCAGCGGCAGGGCTGCACCGGCCCGGGTGCGCACGAGGTGCGCGGTGACCAGGTCGGGTGCGGTGCCGAACTCGTCGAGGTCACCACCCGAGCAGAAGGCCGGACCGGTGCCGTCCAGCACGATCCGGCCGACGGTCGGATCGAGCTCGGCGAGCAGCAGCGCGTCCACCAGGGCATCGCGCAACTGGCGTCCGTAGGCGTTGCGCCGCTCGGGTCGGTTCAGGGTGATGGCCAGCTCCGCGCCGACGCGCCGCACGAGCACGGGATCAGCCGAGGGAGGGGGCGCGGGACGGGGTCCCCTGGCGGCCAGCCAGGCAGCGAACTCCGGACCGCCGAGCAGGGTCGAGTACGCGAGCGACTCGGCGTCCAGGGCAGCCGCGACCGGCAGGTCGCCGCTCCACCGCAGCAGGCCGGCCAGGACGGTGGCCGCCGACGGTGCCGCCCCGGCGGCCGCTACCAGGTCGTCGGCCGCGGCCAGCGGATCGGCCACGGCGACGCAGTCGCGCCGGGCCGGTCCACCCGCCCGCACCAGGGTCACGTCGAGCGCTGCGACCAGCGGGAGCAGGTCCGGGTCCGGCGCACCGCTCAGCGAGACCCCGACGACCACGCCGGTCGCGGCGGCAGCAACCCGGGCGGCCTCCGCCTGCACGGCCGGCGGCACCGGCACGTCGAGGTCGATCAGCTGGATGGGTGACCGGACCCGGCCGTCGTCCCCGAGGACCGGGCCGGGCAGCTGACCGGCCAGCTCAGCGGGTGCGAGCAGCCTCGCACCGGTCAATGCGCCGTCCAGCCGCCATCGACGGTGAGCACCTGGCCCGTCATGTAGGTGGAGGCATCGGAGGCGAGGAAGAGCAGCGGGCCGTCCAGTTCCTCGGGCCGGCCCATCCGGCGCATCGGGCAGCCGGCGCGCAGGTACCGCTGGCTCGCCTCGTCGGTCATGTCCGCCGTCCCCTCGCTCGGGAAGAAGCCGGGCGCGAGCGCGTTCACCCGCACCCCCTTGCCGGCCCACTGGCAGGCCAGGTCGCGGGTGAGCCCGACCACCGCGGCCTTGGAGGAAGAGTAGGAGGCGTCGGGGATCGGCCAGGCCGCCACGAGCCCGAGGACCGAGGAGATGTTCACGATCGAGCCGGCACCGGCCTCGATCATCGGGACGGCGGCCAAGCGGGCCAGGTGGAAGGAACCGACGAGGTTGACCTCGAGCGTGTACCGGAAGCTGTCGAGGTCCTCGGTCACCGCCGGTGCCGGCCGGCCGAGCCCCGCGTTGTTCACCAGCACGTCGACCCGTCCGAACCGCTCGAGCGCGGCGGGCACGATGCGCTCCACCTGCTCGGGGACGGCGACGTCGGCGGGGACGGCGAGAACGCGGTCGCTGGCCGCCTCGAGCTCTGCGAGCCGTTCGGTGCGACGGGCCACGGCCACCACCGACGCGCCGGCGGCCAGCAGCACGCGGACGAAGCGCTCGCCCAGCCCACTGGAGGCCCCGGTCACGATGGCCACCCGTCCGTCCAGGGCGAGCAGGCGGTTCGGGTCGGTCACGGCGGTCATGGACCGAGACACTAACGCCCCCCTCGACGGATGCCCAGCTAATAGGGATACTCTTCCAACGCACTGGCTCGACGCGGCGGATGCTGCGACGAGCCTGCCCGCAGAGCTTCTCCAGCGGGCAGCCCTTCGATGCAGGGAGAACTGATGCGCTTCGGGATGCCGTGGCCGGGTGCTGACGTCGCGCGCGAGGCCGAGTCGGCAGGTGTGAGCGCGTTCTGCACCGGCGACTTCGTGGATCACGAGTCCTACACGACGCTGGCCGAGATCGTCGCCGAGACCGAGAGCGCGCTGGTCGGCCCAGCGATCGCCTACGCGTTCGCCCGCACCCCCTATGCGCATGCCGCCGCGATGCGCAGCCTCGCCCGGCGGGCACCCGACCGGCTGTTCCTCGGCCTCGGTTCGGCCGCGGCGAAGATCAACCGCGACTGGTTCGGCGTTCCGCCGGACCGTCCGCTGGCTCGCATGTCCGAGGTCGTGCAGGTCGTCCGCGCGTGGCTGCACGCCGAGAACGGCGAGCGGGTGCAGTTCAGCGGCGAGTTCTACGAGATCGACGCCGCCGTCGCGGCCCCCGTCCTCGGCCGTCTCGACATCCCGGTGCTGCTGGCCGGCTTCAACAAGGGCATGGCCGCCGCCGCCGCGCGGGTCGGGGACGGGGTCATCGGCCACGGTCTCTTCACCGACCGCTGGTGGGACGAGGTCGTCCGGCCGGCGGTGGCCCGCGGCGCGGAGGAGAGCGGCCGCGGCGTCCGGCCCCTGGAGCACGGCTGGGTCATGACCGCCATCGACGACGCGGCACCCGAGCGGGCGGTCCAGGACGTGCGGCGGATGATCGCGTTCTACCTCACCGTGAAGACCTACGACCCCTACGTCGAGTTCCACGGCTGGCAGTCGGAGGTGGAGGCCCTGCGGGCTGCATTCCGGGTGAACGACACCGACGGCATGGCCGCGGCGGTGACCGACGAGATGGTCGAGGCCATCGCCGTGTGTGGAACGGCGCAGACGGCCAAGGAGATGCTGGCGCGGCGGACCCTGCCTACCGACGTCGCCTATTTCGCTCCCCCGTCCTTCCTGGTCGGCCACCGTCGGCGCGAGGCCTATGCCCGCGCCAGCATCGGCCTGCTCGACGCCGTCCCGACGACGGCCTCCTGAGACCTCCCGGCCGGGGGCCGTCACGTCACGCCCCCGGCCGGAGAGAACGTCAGCCGCCGGCCGCCACGCCCCTCACGGGGAACGCGCGGCCTGCCATGCCGGCGTAGCGTCGGACGCCGTCCTCCAGCGTCTCCACGCGGCACCGGAGCACATCGGCCCGCGGGCTGGAGACGCCCGCGCTCTCCAGGTCCGCCCGCGCCGCGACGAGGTTCTCGTGCAGCCGGGCGGCAGCCTCCTGGAGGGTCAGGAGGTCCATCTCGTCGGCGAGCGGGTCATGCGCGGGAGCCTCGGGCTCGGTCATCGCTGCTCCGCTTCTCGGCCTCGAGGTTGAACAGCCGGGCCGCGTTGAGCTCGACCATCGCGTGCACCTCGTCGTCCGGAACGTTCCAGGAAGGCCTGCTCAGCGACCTTGCGGTCGTTCGGCCAGTTCGAGTCGGAGTGCGGGTACTCCGACTCCCAGGTCAACCGGTCGATCCCCGATCACGTCCCGGAGCCTGATGCCGATCTGGTCGGTGATGAAGCACCCCAGATGTTGCGCCGGAACAGTTCCGACGGGCACACCTCCTGGTCGGCCTTCTGCTAGCCGGCTGGGCTTCGGCACCCACCCTCGCATCGGCCGCGTCAGCTCGACGATGGTCCGCGGCAGGTCGTCGGCTCGACCGGTCAGCTCTTGGGCAGACCCAGGACCTGTTCAGCCAGCAGATTGCGCATGACCTCGGTCGTGCCGGCCGCGATGGTCGAGGACCTGCTGGAGAGGAACCGGTGCATGGCCGGCGTCCCGGCCAGCAGCCCCTCAGCCCCCTGCACCCGGAGCAACGTCTCCCCGAGCTCCGACGTCGCCTGGCTCCAGGCGAACTTGATGACCGACTGCTCGGGACCGGGCCGGCCGCCGTCGCCCAGCTTGGCCAGGGCGCGTGCGCCCAGCAGCCCGGTGAGCCGGGCGTCGGACCAGCGGCGGACGAGCTCGTCGCGCAGCAGCGGGTCCTCCACCTGCAGGCCGGTGACGAGCACCTCGACCTCGCGCTGCAGCTTGGCGGCCATCGAGATGACGCCGGTCCGCTCGTACCCCAGCGTGGCCATCGTGACGCGCCAGCCGTCGTTCAGCGGACCGAGCAGTGCCGACCTCGGAACCCGCACGTCGGTGAAGAACACCTCGGCGAACTCCGACTCCCCGGTGATCTGCCGCAGCGGCCGGCGGTCGACGCCGGGGCTGTCCAGCGGCACGAGGAGGACCGAGATCCCTTTGTGCTTCGGCGCCTCGGGATCAGTGCGCACGAGCAGCATCACGTGCGTGCCGTTCATCCCCTGGCTGGTCCAGATCTTCTGGCCGTTGACGACGAACTCGTCGTCCTCCAGGACCGCCCGCGTGCTGAGGGACGCCAGGTCGCTGCCGGCGCCGGGCTCGCTGAAGCCCTGGCACCAGATCTCCTTCCCGCTGAGGATCCGCGGGAGGGACTTCTTCTGCTCGTCGGTGCCGAAGAGGAACAGCGCCGGTCCGACGTTCTGCAGACCCAGGACTCCGGCCATCATCGGCGCGTCGACGCGGGCCAGCTCCATGTCGCAGGCGACCCGGTCCAGCACCTCCAGGCCACGGCCGCCGGCCACGACGGGCCAGGACGGCGCCGCCCAGCCCTCCGCTGCCATCAGCCGCTGCCAGGCGAGCGCCGCCTCGAAGGAGCGATGCTCACCCCACTGCGAGCGGTAGCCGGGCATCGTGCGGTCCAGGAACTCGCGCAGCTCGGCGGCCGGCCCGCTCACCCGCACCCCCGCCTGCTGCGTCGCTGTCACCGCGGCGGCATCGCCGGGTCGCGGGGCAGCCCCAGGACCTGCTCGGCGATGGTGTTGCGCTGGATCTCGGCGGTGCCGGCACCGATCGTCGAGGCGCGGGTGCGCAGGAAACCCCACACCCAGCGGCCGCGCTGGACGGCGTTCGGGTCGTTGCGGCCGAGGGCCCCGTACTCGCCCAGTAGATCCACCGCTACCTCGTGGAGGTCCTGCTCGAAGATCACGTTGAACAGGCGGGTGGTCGACGACGCGGGACCGGGCTCGCCCTTGGCCTCGATGTCGGAGATGGTCCGCATGCCGGCGTAGCGCATGAGCCGCACTCGGATCTCCAGGTCGGCCAGGGCGTTGCGGACGAGCGGGTCCGCGGTGAGCCCGCGCTCCCTGGCCAGCTCGACGAGCTCGTCGAGCACGCGGCGGTACATGGCTGCCTGGTTCATGGCACCGGCGGCGCGCTCGTGACCGAGGCTGGTGCGCACGCACGTCCAGCCGCCGTTCTCCTCGCCGATCCGGTTGGCGACCGGCACGCGGACGTCCTCGTAGAAGATCTCGGTGAAGTGGGCGTCGCCGGTCAGGTCGCGCAGCGGTCGGACGGTGACGCCCGGCGCGTGCGCATCGACGAGCAGGTAGCTGATGCCGTTCTGCCGCGACTCCTGCGTGCCGGTGCGTACCAGCGTGAAGATGACGTCGGCGATGTCGGCCGAGCTGTTCCAGACCTTTTGCCCGTTGACGACGTACTCCTCGCCGTCCCGGCGGGCGGTGGTGCGCAGCGCCTGGAGGTCCGAGCCCGCACCCGGCTCCGAGTAGCCCTGCGCCCAGACCGAGTCGCCGCGGAGCATCGGAGCCAGGAACCGCTCCTTCTGCTCCTGCGTGCCGTACTGGATGATCGTCGGCGCGGCGATGCCGAGCCCGGTGCCCAGCGGGCCGGGTACCCGCGCCCGGGCGTACTCCTCCTGCCAGATCACCTGCTTGCCGAAGTCGAGGTCCATGCCCCCGTACTCCCGGGGCCAGCTGGGCCCGGCGAAGCCGGCGTCGAACAGCGTCGCCAGCCATGCCTTGTGCCAGGCGATCCGTTCGTCGTTGCTGCCCTTCGGGCGGCGTCCCGGGTGGTTCGTTGCCAGCCACTCGCGCAGCGCGGCACGGAACTCGTCGTCAGGCATCGACCGGTAGTCCGGCCGGGCGCCTGTCTCGGAAGCGATGGTCTCGGTCATGTCCGCCCCTTGCCTCAGATGCCGACCAGGTCGGCCAGCCGCGCGCGGTGCCGGCCCGGCGTACCGAACAGCAGTTCGGAGGACTTCGCGCGCTTGAGGTACAGGTGCGCGTCGTGCTCCCACGTGTAGCCGATGCCGCCGTGGATCTGGATGTTCTCCTTCGCCGCGTGCGTGTAGGCCTCGGAGCAGTACGAGCCGGCCAGGGCCGCCGCGACGGGCAGGCCGTCGAGGTCCTCGGCCGCCGCCCAGGCCGCCGAGTAGGCGGCGGAGCGTGCGCTCTCGACCCGGAGCAACAGGTCGGCGCACTTGTGCTTGATGGCTTGGAAGGAGCCGATCGGGCGGTCGAACTGAACGCGGATCTTGGCGTACTCCACAGCGGTCTCCAGGCACTTCGCGGCGCCACCGACCTGCTCGTGGGCCAGACCCACGACGGCCAGGTCGAGCACCCGCTGCACCAGCTCCGTGGCGTCGCCGTCGCCGCTGATGCGCTGCGCGGGGGCGTCGGCCAGTTCGACCCGACCGAGCCGGCGGGTCATGTCGAGGGCGTCGAGCCGGGTGCGGGTGACGCCGGCGGCATTCCCCTCCACCGCGAAGAGGCCCAGGCCGTCGTCGGCCCGCGCCACGACCAGCACCAGGTCGGCCGAGGCACCGTCCACGACGAACATCTTCGTGCCGCTGAGCGACCAGCCGGCGTCCGCGCGAGTGGCGGTGGTGGCGATCGACTCGAGCGCCGAGCCCCCCTGCTCCTCGCTGATGGCGACCGTGGCGGTCAGGGTGCCCCCGGCGATGCCGGGCAGCCAGCGGGCGCGGGACTCCTCGTCACCGGCGTGCAGCAGCGCCTGTCCGGCCAGGAGGACGGAGCCGAAGAACGGGGCCGGCAACAGCGTGCGGCCCATCTCCTCGAGGACGATGCCGAGCTCCACCAGCCCGTAGCCCGCACCGCCGAACTCCTCCGGCACCGCCAGGCCCTGCAGGCCGAGCTGACCGGCCATCTGCTGCCAGAGCGCGGCGTCGTAGCCCTCGTCGGACTCCGCCCAGCGCCGCACCGCCGCGCTGTCGGCCTTGTCCGTGAGGAACCGCCGCACGGATGCGCGCAGTTCCTCCTGCTCCTCGGTGAATGTGAGGTTCACCTTTTCCTCCACGATGGCGAGTCCGACATGAGGCCGTCGAGGCGGGGACGCCCGGGCCGATCAGCTACACCGTACCGCGCGGAGCGAAGAATGAGGACACTGCTTTAGCTCATTCGGACAGTGCGGCGTCGGCCTTCGAGCAGAACCGCCTCGGAACGCCTCGTTCAGCCGCCGACCGGCTGGTCCCGGCTCACCAGTCCCTGCACGACGTCCCGGCGCAGCAGCTTGCCGGTGACCGTCCGGGGCAGCTCGTCCCAGCACACGATGCGGTCAGGGGTCTTGGAGCCGCGCAGGTGCTGGCGGACGAAGGCCCGCACCTCCTCGAGATCCAGGGTCGCACCGGCGCGGCCGACGACGGCGGCTTCGATCCGCTGGCCCCACTCCTCGTCCGGAACGCCCACGGCGACCGCATCGGCGACGTCGGGGTGGCGCAGCAGCACGTCCTCGATCTCGGCGGGGGCGATGTTCTCCGCTCCGCGGATGATCGTGTCGTCCATCCGGCCCTCGATGAAGAGGTAGCCGTCGGCGTCGAGGCGCCCCTGGTCGCGGGTGAAGAAGAAGCCGCGCTCGTCGACGGCCGACCCGAGCCCGGCGTACTCGCCCGACACCTGGTCGCCACGGATCCAGATGAGACCGGGCTCGCCGGCCGGCAGCACGGTGCCGGCCTCGTCGCGGATCTCCAGCTCGATGCCGGGAACCGCGGTCCCGGCCGAGGCCAGCCGTGCCCGCACCGCCGGGTCGTCGGTCTCCAGCGCCGCCCGGTGATCGGCCGGGCCCAGCACCGTGACGGTGGAACTGGTCTCGGTCAGCCCGTAGGCGTTCACGAACTCCACGTGCGGCCACTCCCGCAGCGCCTGCTCGATCACCGGCAGCGGCATCTTCGCCCCGCCGTAGGCGAGCGAGCGGAGGCTGGGGACGGAGATGTCCACGTCCGTGGCGTGCATGATCCGGGTCAGCATCGTGGGCACCACCATGGCGTTGGTGACCGCCTCGGTGCGGACCAGCTCCAGCCAGCGCTCCGGGGAGAAGTTCTCCAGCACCATCACGCGCCGCCCGGCATACAGATTCGTCAGCGCGTTGGAGACGGCGGCGATGTGGTACGGCGGCACGCTCATGAGCGCGGCATCGTCGGCATCGGCGCTCGCGAACTCCACCGTGCCGAAGACGTAGGAGGCCAGGTTCTCGTGCTTGAGCAGCACGCCCTTGGGCGCCGACGTCGTCCCGCTCGTGTAGATGATGACCGCCGGCCCTTGGGCCCAGACCGGTTCGGCGATGCCCTTGCCGGCGTCGGCCAGTTCGGCTGCGCCGGCGAGGAACTCCTCCGGCGACCGGCTGTCCAGCCCGGCCCGGGCGACGATGTCCCGCTCACGGGAGTCGACGATGCCGTAGGCGCGGGGGTGGTTGGCCAGCACCTGGTCGATCTGCTCCTCACCCAGCCGGTAGTTGACCGGCACGAGAGGGATCCCGGCGTAGGCCGCCGAGAAGAGCGCGACGTGGAAGGCCGGGCCGTTCACCGCGAGGTAGACGATCGCGTCGGCACCGGCATCCTGGACGGCCTGCGCCCCGGCCAGCGCCAGCTCGCGCAGTCGGCGGGCCGTCAGCCCGCCGTTCCGCGAGCCGACGACGAGCCGTTCGCCGAAGCCGTCGGCGGCCATGTCGAGGAGCATGGTCAGGTTCATTGCAGCCCTTCCGTCCCGGAACCGGACGAGGTCGTCGCGCGGGTCAGTCCGAGGCCGGAAGCGGCTTGGCGTCGCGCAGCGGAATCGGTGTGCCGTTGACGGCGAGGGTGCCCGCTCCACCCTTGGTGCACAGCAGTTCGAGGCCCAAGGCCTCGTCGGCGTAGCGCTTGCCGAGCTGGCTGCCGCCCTGCTGAGCCGGGTCTGCAGTGCCCTCGGGGGCCGAACCCGTGCGGGGGTCGAACATCGGCACGCCGGCGCAGGTGATCTCCGCGTCCGCCTCGGAGGCGCGCACGACGATCACGGTGGTGGTGTCGACCGGGCTGGAGAGGGTCTGACCGACGCTGAACTTCATCGCTTGATCCTTCGCTGGGAGAGGTGGGGGTCCGGCCCCCGGCAGCAAGGAGGGATTCGGACCGGCCGAAGAAGAGTATCCGATTACGTGGCAGAGGTCACCCCTCGCCTCACGGCGACGGATCCGGGCCGAGGGTCCGCGGTCAGAGACCGAGGTCGCGGCCGATGACTTCCTTCATGATCTCCGTCGTGCCCCCGTAGATGCGCGTGATCCGGGCGTCGGCATAGGCCCGCGCGATGGGGTACTCGTTCATGTACCCGTAGCCGCCGTGCAGCTGGAGGCAGTAGTCCACGACGCGTCCCTGCAGCTCGGTGCACCACCACTTGGCCTTGGCGGCGTCCACCGCGGTCAGCTCACCGGCATCGAGCGCCCGTACGCAGTCGTCGACGAAGTGCTGGGCGATGTCGATCTCGGTGGCCATCTCCGCCATGCGGAACCGGGTGTTCTGGAAGGAGCCGATCGGCTGACCGAACGCCTCCCGCGACTTCACGTGCTCGAGCGTCCACCCCAGTGCCGCTGCCGCCCCCGCGACACCGGCCACGGCGATCCCCAGTCGCTCCTGCGGCAGCCGGTCGACGAGGTGCGCGAAGGCCCTCCCCTCCTCGCCGAGCAGGTTCTGCACCGGCACACGGACGTCGGTGAAGGAGAGCTCGGCCGTGTCCTGGGCGTGCTGACCCAGCTTGTCCAGGTTGCGGCCCCGCTCGAAACCGGGCATGCCGCGCTCGAGCACGAGCAGGCTCATGCCCTTGTGTCGCTGGGTGGGGTCGGTCTTGACGGCCACGATGACGAGGTCGGCGTGGATGCCGCTGGTGATGAACGTCTTGGCCCCGTTGACCACGTAGACGTCACCGTCGCGACGGGCGGTGGTGGTCATCGAGGCGAGGTCCGACCCCGCCCCGGGCTCGGTCATCGCGATGGCGGGGACCAGGTCCCCGGAGGCGATCCCCGGCAGCCACCGCTGCTGCTGCTCGGGCGTGGCCAGGTCGAGGAAGTACGGCAGGCAGACGTCATTGGTCAGCGTGATGCCGTTGGCCGACCCCGGCACCCCCGCACCGACGAACTCCTCGGTCAGCACCGCGTTGAACCGGAAGTCCCGGATCCCGCCCCCGCCGAACTCCTCGGGGATCGCCATGCCGAGCAGCCCCTGGGCAGCTGCGGCCGGGAAGAGTTCCCGCGGCACGATGCCGGCGCGCTCCCATTCCTCGTGGTGGGGCGCGATCTCCTTGGCCACGAAGGTGCGCACCACGTCGCGGAACGCCTCGTGGTCGGCCTGGTACAGGGTGCGGCGCATGGCTCTCTCTCTCGGTCGTTCGTGGTCAGTGGTGGCCGGTCAACGGGGTGCCATCCGGATGGCGCCGTCGAGCCGGATGACTTCGCCGTTCAGCATCGGGTTGGCGACGACGTGCGCCACCAGGTCCCCGAACTCCTCGGGTCTGCCCAGCCGGCTGGGGTGTGGCACCTGGGCGCCCAGGGAGTGGCGGATGTTCTCCGGCAGCGTGCCCAGAAGAGGCGTGTCGAAGGTGCCCGGTGCGACGGTGACGACGCGGATCAGCCGGTCGGCAAGGTCCCGTGCGATGGGCAGCGTCATGCCCACGATGCCGCCCTTCGACGCGGAGTAGGCCGCCTGTCCGATCTGACCGTCGAAGGCGGCGACGGACGCAGTGTTGACGATGACCCCACGCTCCTCCCCCACGGGCTCGAACTTCATCATCCGCTCGGCGCCGAGGCGCAACACGTTGAAGGAGCCGATCAGGTTCACCGTGACGATCCTCTGGAACGCGGCGAGGTCGTTGGCGGTGTTGGCACGTGAGAGCACGCGTGCCGGCGTGCCGATGCCGGCGCAGTTGACGAGGACGCGCACCGGGCCGACCTCCTCGGCGACATCGAACGCCTCGCGGACCTGGTCCTCGTCGGTGACGTCGGCGGTGGCGTAGGTCGCGCGGCCACCGAAGCTGGCGAGGACCTCCTCGGCGTCGGTACGGGGCAGGTCCAGCAGGACGACGGAGGCGCCGGCCTCGGCGAGCCGCCGGGCGGTGGCCAGCCCGAGGCCCGAGGCGCCTCCGGTGACGACCGCGACGCTGTTGTTGATGTCCATGACGATGGCCTCTCGGACGAGGGTGGGGTGCTGGGCGTCAGGCGCCGAGCTCGGCGAGGGTGGAGATGGTGCGCAGGCGGCCGGCGTGGTCGGAGCCGGCGGGTGAGGCGACGAGAGTGGTGACCCCGGTCTCCGCGAAGGCGGACACCCGCTCCGCGACGTATCCGCGGGGGCCGACCAGGGAGACGCCACGGACCAGCTCGTCGGGCAGCGCGGCAGCCGCCTCGGCCTTCTTCCCGTCCAGGAAGAGCTCCTGCACCTCCTTGGCCGCGGCCTCGAAGCCGTAGCGCGCCGCCAGGTCGTTGTAGAAGTTCTTGCCGCGAGCGCCCATGCCACCGATGTAGAGGGCCAGGTGCTGCCGGACGGCCGCGAGCCCGGCGGCCTCCTCGTTCGGGTCGTCGGTGACGAGGGCCTTCACGTCCGCGTAGATCTGCAGCGGGCCCAGCTCGGGCGCGCGCTTGGCCAGCCCCTCGGTGAGGGCATCCCCGAAGGCGTCCCGGCTCCCCTCGGGGTGGTAGAAGATCGGCTCCCATGCCTCGAACAGCTCGGCGGCGAGCGCCACGTTCTTCGGGCCCAGCGCGGCCAGCAGCATGGGGATCCGGTCCCGGACCGGGTGGTTGATCAGCTTCAGCGGCTTGCCCAACCCGCTGCCACCGTGCTCCGGCGTCAGGGGCACGTGGATGTACTTGCCCTGGTGGTCGACCGGCTCCCGGCGCCACACCTGGCGGCAGATGTCGACGACCTCCCGGGTACGCGCGAGGGGCGCGGTGTAGGGCATGCCGTGGAAGCCCTCGATCACCTGGGGCCCCGAGGCGCCCAGACCCAGAACGAACCGACCGTCGGAGACGTAGTCCAGACCGGCAGCGGTCATCGCGATCAACGCCGGGGTCCGGGAGTAGATGTTGAGGATCCCGGCAGCGATCTGCAGGCGGGAGGTGCGTGCGGCGAGAAACCCGAGCTGGCTGACTGCGTCGAAGGTGTAGGCCTCCGCGACGAAGAGGACGTCGAGGCCGGCGGACTCGAACTCCGCTATCTCGTCGACCGTGTCGGCGAAGCCCCCGCTGTAGGAGATGGGCATCCCGATGCGCAAGGACAGGCTCCTTTCTGGTCGGCGCCGTCGCAGCGACGGGCGAGTGCCGGTGCACGCCTCCGGGCGGCGCGTCGCGGTCGGTGACGCCGGTGATCAGGCTCCTGATCCCGCGACGATGGGTGGAAGATAGCAAACGTCCGAGCCCGGCGAGCAGGGTTCAGTGCTCTGTATTGCGAGACCTCGTCCGGGCCTTGAAGCGTCGCGCCACCTCCGCCGGGTCGGTCTTCCAGCGCAGGCCGGCCTGGGCCTCCAGGGCCAGCGCGTGCGCCAACGCCACACCGTCGCCCTCGGCGAGCAGCCCCAGCGTCGTCTCCACGGCGCCCGCGTGGGCCGCGGCGACGGCGACGGCGAGCTCGCGCGCCCGGGGAAGCAGCCGCTCGTGCGGTACCACCTCGTTCACCAGGCCCGTGCGCAGCGCCGTTCGGGCGTCGACCGGTTCTCCGGTGAGCATCAGCTGGCGCGCGAAACGCACGCCCACCGCACGCGGCAGCAGGGCGCTCTGCCCCCAGCCGGGCAGCAGGCCGACGGAGGCGTGGGTGTCGGCGAAGGTCGCCCGCTCGGAGGCGATCAGGAAGGAGCAGCTGAGTGCCAGTTCCAGCGCCCCCGTGTAGCAGACACCGTTGACCGCCGCGATGACTGGCGTCCGGCTCACCCGCACGACCGCGGCCGGATCGGTGCGCGCGCCCGACGGGGGCGCTCCACCGCCGCCGAGCGACTCGGTCAGGTCCACGCCGCCGGAGAACGCGGGGTCGGCGCCGGTCAGGACGACGACGCGGGTGCCGGGATCGGCATCGGCCGCCCGCACCGCCCGGATGATGCCCCGCCGCATCGCGATGGACAGGGCGTTGCGGGTCTCGGGACGGTCGAGCACCAGGTCGAGGACTCCGTCGGCCCAGGACGCCCGCAGCCCCTCCACCTCGAGCGTCCCTGCACCGTCCTGGCTGGGCGCGCTCATCAGAAGTCGGTACCCCCGTCGATGTTGATCGTGGCGCCGGTGAGGTAGGCCGCACGGTCGGAGAGCAGGAACGCCACCAGCTCACCCACCTCGTGCGGCTGCCCGGCACGCTGGAGCGCCACCTTCATGTCCCACTCCTCGATGGCGTACCGGTTGAGCGCCTCGGTCTCGGTGCCGCCGTACCGCGCCACCAGCGCCTCCCGGTCCACCGACAGCAGCGGGGTGTCCACCATGCCTGGGCAGATGCAGTTGGCACGGACGCCGCGGTCCCCGTACGTCTTGGCGATGTTCTTGGTCAGGCTGGCGATGGCGGACTTCATCGCGGTGTAGTGCACCAGCGTCGGCTTCTGCGCCCGGATCGAGTAGGCGGACGTGGTCACCAGAGTTCCGCCGCCGTTCTCCACCAGGTGCGGCAGGATCGCCCGGCAGGCGCGCACGGCGAGCATCACCTGGCGTTCGTAGAAGTAGTCCCAGTCCTCGTCGCTCAGCTCGTGCAGTTCGCCCCGGTCGCCGTCCATGGGACCGGCCAGAACGGCGAGGCCCTGCAGCGGGCCGAACTCGGCGACCGCCCGGGTGACTGCGTCGCCCACGCCGTCGCGCCCCTCGGCGTCGGTCGCCACCACCGTCCCGACGTCCACGCCATGGGCGCCGGCCAGTTCGTCCCGGGCCTGCTCGAGCGCCTCGGCGCCCCGGGCGATCAGCACGAGGTCAGCGCCCTCCGCCGCGAGGTTCTCCGCGCTCGCCCGGCCCATCCCCTTGCTGCCGCCGACGACGACGAACCGCTTGCCCGACAGGTGCAGATCCATGTGCTGGCTCCCTCTCCGGAGGTCTGGTCAGGTCTGGACGGTGCCCGCCGCGGCGGACTCCAGTTCGGCCAGTTCGTCCCTCGACAGCTGCAGCCATGCGGCGTCGACGTTCTCCTGGGCGTGGCTCAGCTGGGAGGTCCCCGGGATCGGGAGCATCACCGGCGAGTGCTGGAGCAGCCACGCTATTGCCACCTGCTGGGGCAGCGCGCCGTGCGCGGCGGCGATGCGCGCCAGCTTTTCCCCCACGGCGCCGTCGGTGCGGTCCAGCGGCGAATGGGGCAGGAAAGCGATCTGCTGCTCCTCGCAGGCGGCCAGGACCGGCTCCGACGTCCGGTTGCCCACGCCGTACCGGTTCTGCACCGACACCACCTCGACCAGCTCCTGCGCGATCCGGAGCTGCTCGAGGGTCACGTTGGAGACGCCGATATGGCGCACCTTCCCCTCGCGCTGCAGCTCGGCGAAAGCACCGACGGTCTCGGCGTACGGCACCGCCGGGTCAGGGACGTGCACCTGGTAGTGCACGAGGCAGTCCACGCCCAGCCTGCGCAGGCTCTTGATGCACTCCTCGCGGATGTGCTCGGGCCGGCCCAGCGGCGGGAGCGACGCCTGCCCCGGCGCAAGCTTGCCCGGCTCGAAGCCGGCCTTGGTGGAGACGAGCACGTCGTCCGGGTACGGGGCGAGCGCCTCGGCGATGATCTCCTCGCTCTGCCCGTACCCGTAGACGTTCGCGCTGTCGAGGAACTGCACGCCCCGCGCGACCACGCCGCGGACCAGCTCCACGGCGAGCGCCCGGTCGCGGACCCCCTCGGCGGTGCGAGCCCCGGAGACGCGCATGGCCCCGAAGCCGAGGCGACGCACCCGGCGGTCGCCGATCGCGACCGTGCCGACCATCCCGTCCTCGAGCATCCTGCCGTGAGTCAGCGCCATGGTTGGTCACCATAGCCACGAATAG
This sequence comes from Blastococcus sp., assembly GCA_035296685.1. GTDB lineage: Bacteria > Actinomycetota > Actinomycetes > Mycobacteriales > Geodermatophilaceae > Blastococcus_B. Next base: position 10,693 of record DATHAK010000199.1, on the reverse strand, counting down.
AGACAACTGATCTACTCGTATGGCCCCGACCGCGGAGGAGAGCACCATGATCGCTGGCCAACTGCCCGGCGACGCCGGCCCGGGCGCCTCGGCGGGAGCTGAGACGCCCGACTGGTTCGTGCACGCGCTGGCGACCGGGCCGGAGCGGCGGAGCACCACGGTGGAGGGCACCGAGATCGCCTACCGCGTCTGGGGACCGCCCACGGCGCCGGGTGTCCTGCTCGTGCACGGCGGGGCGGCGCACTCGGGCTGGTGGGACCACATCGCACCGCTCCTGCACGGCTTCCGCGTCGTCGCCCCCGATATGAGCGGCTACGGCGACAGCGGCCGGCGGGCGTCCTACGACAACCGTCTGTGGGCCCGCGAGCTGGTGGGCGTCACAGCCGCCGAAGGACTCGACCGCCCCGTCCTGGTGGGCCACAGCAAGGGTGGCTGGTTCTCGATCACCGCGGCGGCCCGGCACGGGGACGAGTTCGGCGGCGTGGTGGCGATCGACTCCCCGATGAATATGGACCCGCCGAGCGAGTCGTTCCTCCGGCGCCGCAGCGCGCCCAACCGGCTCTACGCCAGCCAGGCTGCGGCGGTCGAGAGATTCGTGACCCTCCCCAAGCAGGAGATGGTGCTGCCCTACGTCCGCCGCCACATCGCGGAGAACTCGGTGCGGGAGGTCGAGGGCGGCTGGACGTGGAAGTTCGACCCGCGCACCTTCACCCGCACCATGCACCAGCAGGAACTGCTGGCCGCGCTCGAGGTGCCGTTCGTCTACTTCCGCAGCGAGCACGGGCTGGTCGGCGAGCAGATGGCCGAGGAGATCGCGTCGTCGACGCCTCGTCGCCCGCCCGTGGTCACCCTCCCGGCGTCCGGCCACCACCCGATGCTCGACCACCCACTGGCCCTCGGCGCCGTGCTGCGCACGCTGCTGGCCGTCTGGCCGGGGAGCACCGCGTGACCCATCCCGGGGTCGGTCCCGCGCTCCCACCGCCGTCCCCCGGCGACGACGACGCGGGCACCCTCGGCCGGGATCCGGCGTTCGTGCTGCCCCGTCGGGTCGCGGCGTGGGCGGAGCAGGACCCCGATCGCCGGTTCCTCACCGAGGTCACCGGGCGGACCACCACCTACGGCCAGACCTGGACGGCGGTCCGCCGGTGGGCGACCTGGCTGGACACGCTCGGCATCCGCCCGGGCCACCGCGTGGTCTCGATGCTCCCCGCCTCGATCGACGCGGTGCTGCTGTGGCTGGCCACAGGGGCCGCGGGCGCCCTCGAGGTGCCCGTCGACCCGGCGTTGCGCGGCACGTTCCTCCGGCACGTCCTGACCGACTCCGGGGCGCGGGTCTGCCTCGTGCGACCCGAGTTCGCCGACCTGGTCCGCGGCAGCGGGGTCCCGGGGCTGGAGGTGGTGGAGGTGCCCCGGGAGGGCTGCCCGGCGGATGCGCTGGCCCCGGCCGACGTCACAGCCCTGCCGGCGCCGGAGGACGCGGGCTGCGTCATCTACACCTCCGGCACCACCGGCCTGCCCAAGGGCGTGGTGATCTCCTGGGCGCAGATGACGGCGTCCATCGGCCGCATCCCGCGGTCGTGGCTCTCGGCCTCCGACGCGGTGTACGTCTGCCACCCCATGTTCCACGTCACCGGCCGCACGCCCCTGCTGTCGATGAGCGACGTCGGCGGGCGGGTGGTCCTGCGCGAGCGGTTCTCCGCCACCGCGTTCCTGGATGACGTCCGGGCGCACGGCTGCACGAGCACCACTGCCTACGTACCGCTGGTGCTGGCCACTCCCGAGCAGCCCGACGACGCCGACAACCCGCTCCGCGTGGTCTTCGGCACTCACAACCTCCCGCTGAGCCTGCGCTTCGCCCGGCGCTTCGACCTACAGGTCCTCGAGGCCTACGGCAGCACGGAGATCGGCTTCCCGCTCGTTCAGCGCTCCCCGGTCCCCGATCACGACCGGCGCTGGTGCGGCAGCCCCCGCCCCGGCTACGAGCTGCGGATCGTGGGCCAGGACGGGGTGGACCTGCCGGACGGCTCCGTGGGCGAGCTGTGGGTGCGTCCGCCGGCCCGGCCGCTGATGCTGCTCGAGTACCTCAACCAGCCGGAGGCCACGGCCGCTGCCACGGCCGGCGGCTGGTATCGCACCGGCGACGCCATGGTCCGCCACCCGAACGGCCTGTTCGAGTTCATCGACCGCATGAAGGACACCATCCGCCGGCACGGCGAGAACATCTCCTCGGCGGCGATCGAGGCCGTCGTGACCGCCGACCCGGCGGTCGCGGAGTGCGCGGTGATCGGCGTCCCCGACCCCGTGGCCGGCCAGGCCGTCGCACTGGCGCTCGTCCCGGCAGCCGAGGGATTCGACCCGGCCGCCCTCTGGCAGCGACTGCAGGACCTGCTGCCCAAGTACGCGCTGCCCGGGTACGTCGTCGTCGTCCACGAACTGCCCCGGACCCCCACCAACAAGGTCCGCAAGACCGAACTGGTGGCTGCCCTCGACCTCGGGTCCGCGTGGACCCCCTCGCCCCTAGGATCCGGCGTCGTGGAGCAGACAACGCTGAGCGCGATCGTGGGCCGCTACTGGGACGGGCTCTGGAGCGGGCACGACCTGTCGGTCGTCGACGAGCTGATCGGCGAGCCCTACATCCGGCACTCGTCGGCGGGCACGCGGTCGCTCTCGCACAAGGACCTCAAGCGCGAGATCGCCGAGGCCTGGCGCCTCCTGCACGACCCCGAGACGACCATCGACGACCAGGTGGAGACCGGCGACCGCGTGTGGACCCGAGCGACCACCGCGGGCATCAACCTGGACACCGGTGCACGCTCGGTGCTCACCTGGCTGGTCGTGCACCGGCTGGCCGGTGGCCGGATCGTCGAGTCCTGGTCGGCCACGCTCCCCGGCGTCGACTGGCGCCGCTGACTGCGCTGCCCGAGCCCCTCAGCCGAGGTCACGCAACCGCTCGTCGGCAGCCAGCCGGCGGCGGCTGCCCAGGGCGAACAGCGCCATCACGACGAGGACGGCGGACCCCATCCCGGCGAACGTCCACCGGAGGCCGACGACGTCGGCCAGGGCACCCAGCGGCAGCGCGGCGATGCCGAAGGCCCCGAAGCTGAGCATGATCAGCCCCTGCACGCGGCCGTGGTACTCCATGTCCGACAGGCCGATCAGCAGCGACTGGTTGCTCGTCTGGAAGGCGAGCATGGCCCCGCCCACGACGACGAGGACGCCCACCGCGACCCAGAAGGTCGGCGCCAGCGCCAGCAGCGCGACCGACAGGCCGAACAGGACGCCCGACCCCAGCAGGACCCGCGACAAGTGCGCCTGGAACACGCGGCGGCCCAGCAGCGACCCGGCGATCACGGCGCCGCCGGCCGAGGCCGCCGACAGGATCCCGTAGCCCGCGGAGCCCCGGTCGAAGAGGTCACTGGCCACGGTCGGCAGGAACGCCAGATAGGGCAGGCCGGCCATGGTGACGCCGATGCCGCACAACAGGAGCGGACCGACCCGGGGATGGCGGCGCACGTAGTGGACCCCGTCGGCCAGTTCGGCCAGCGGTGAGCGCGTCGGTCGGTCCCCGCTGCGCCGCCCAGGGGGAAGCGCTCCGCTGACGAGCAGCCCGATCGCCGCCAGACCCGCGCTGGCCAGGAACACCGCTTGGACGCCGAACGCGTAGGCGCCGATGACCGCACCGGCGAGGGCCGGCCCGACCACCCGGTTGATCTCGGCGTTCACCAGGAGCAGGGAGATCCCCCGGGGTACCGAGCCCGACGGCAGCAGCTCGGCGAGGAAGGCCATCCGTGCCGGGTTGAACAGCGCGAACCCGATCGCTTGCACGATCCCTGCCCCGAGCAGCATCCAGTACTCGATCACGCCGAAGGCGACGGCGAGGCCGATCCAGGCACTGGACAGCGCCAGCAGCAGGACCGAGACCTGCAGGACCAGCCGTTTGGGCAGCCGGTCGGCGGCCACCCCGCCCCACGGGGTGGCGACGAGCATGGCCACGCCGAACGCGAGCAGCACGCCACCGAGCGCGGCGTTGGAGCCGGTGAGCTCGAAGGCCAGCCATCCGCGGGCGATCGTCTGGGCCATGACCCCGAGGAAGACGACCGCGGCGTTGACGTAGAGCACCAGGAAGCCGCTGATCCGCAGCATGCCGGAGGCAGTCAGGGGTGCGGCCGGAGCGGACCGGGCTGCGGGCCGGCCCGCTGTGGAGGCCGCAGCGGTCGAGGCGGGCCGGGCGGACGCGGGGTCGCTCCCGGCGCCCGGCTCGGTGTCGCTGCTCATGGCCCTCCTCGTCCGGTCGCGCCGACGATCCCGGTCAGCGACGCCGTGGCCGGGACAGGATCTCCTGCGTCAACGAGGCACCGAGCCGGCCGGCGGCGTCGTGCACCGTCCCGGTGTACCAACCCCGCCCCTCGGCCATCGTCTGCGGCACGAGGTCCATGAGCACCCACTCGTCCATCCGCAGCGGCCGGTGGAACCAGACGGCGTGGTCGAGGCTGGTGGCCGTCCGCTCCCCCGAGCCCTCGAACGCCGACGTCCCGCTGGCGATGTCGGAGAACCACGTCAGCACGCTGGCGTGCAGCAGCGGGTCGTCCGGCAGCGGAGCCGACGTCTTCGCCCACAACCGGGTGGGCCAGCTGGCGTCCGGGTAGGGCTGCTGCGGGAGCCGGCTGCTCAGGCCGAACAGCCGCGGCAGCGTCCACTCGGGCAGCGCCTCGGGGTCTTCCGCCTGCGGAGGCGCGGTCACCGTCCGGTCGAGACCGGCGGACGGCCTGCTGAAGGAGCACGACACGCTGCAGATGACTTCCGCGTCCTGCACGGCGACCACCCGTCGGGCGGAGAACGACCCGCCGTCCCGGTCCCGCTCCACGCGGAAGACGGTCGGCCGCGAGGCGTCGCCGGCCCGGAGGAAGTAGGCGTGCAGCGAGTGCGGCGGCCGGCCCGGCTCGACCGTCCGTCCCGCGGCGAGCAGCGCCTGGGCCACGACCTGCCCGCCGTACAGCGCGTGCTGGTCCGGATACACCAGGTTGGACCGGTAGAGGTCGCGGTCGACCTCCTCGAGGTCGAACACCTCCTCCAGGGTCGGCCCGGCCTCCGCCACCGTCATCGGCGGGACGCCGCGATGCCGTCCCGGCCGTACTCGTGCAACGCATCGACGGCTTCGGACACGCTGCCCGCCGGGACCCGTACGACCGCGTCGGTGGCGCCGGCCGCGGCGATCTGCCCGAGGAAGTCGTGGTGCTCGTCCCACGAGATCGTGCGGTCCACGAGGAAACTGCTCTGCTGCGACTGCAGCTGGACGGCGACCGAGGACGGCTCCCGGCCCGCCTCGGCCAGGAGCGCGTGCAGGTCCTCCACCGCGGCGGCGAGGTCGGCCGGGGTCGTCATAGCCTGCATGCCGGTCGTCTGGGCCACCTCCTCGGTGAGCAGCAGCGGCATCCAGCCGTCGCCGGCACGTGCCACGCGGCGGCGGGCCGCCTTTCCGGTACCACCGATCCAGATGGGCGGGTGCGGCAGCTGCACCGGCGCCGGGACGCTCACCGCGTTGCGCGCGGTGAAGTGCCGACCCTCGGTGCTGAGGCTTTCCTGGGTCCACAGCGCACGCAGGACGTCGAGCGCCTCGTCGAACAGCGCACCCCGCTCCTCGTAGTCGACGCCGAGCGTGCCGAACTCCGAGCGGAGGTAGCCGCCACCGGCGCCGACCGTGACCCGGCCCGTGGACAGTAGGTCCACCGTTGCGATCGTCTTGGCGACCAGCAGTGGATTGCGGTACGGCAGCACGAGCAGGTAGGTCATCAGCCGGATCTTCGTGGTGACCGCCGCGACGAAGGCGAGCGCAGCCAGCGGGTCCATGCTCTCGTGGCCGCCGGACTGGAGCCACTTCAGCGACGGCGCCGGGTGCTCGGTGAACGCGATGGCGTCGAAGCCGGCCTCCTCGGCCGCCCGGGCGAAGGCGGCCATCCCCTCCTGCTGGTACAGCTCAGGGGCGCAGTCATGACCACCCAGCGGGTGCTCGATCGTGAAGCGCAGGCTCATCGGTTGCCTCCTGGGGCGATGCGGCGCAGGCCGGTGTGGCGCAGCGCCTGTGGTTCGTAGGAGATGTCGGAACGGGCGATGGTCTCCCCAGGGGCCACGATCCCGTCGATGCGGTCGAGCGCCTCGCCGTCCAGCCGGACGTCCCCGGCGGCCAGCTGGCTCTCCAGCTGATCCATCGTCCGGGGGCCGATGATCGCCGAGGTGACCGCCGGATGGGCGAGCGCGAACGCGAGCGAGAGCGTGATCAGGTCGGTGCCGCTGTCGCGGGCCACGGCCTCCAGCGCCGGCAACAGGCCGAGCTTGCGCTGCGCCCGGGGGGACTCGAAGAGCCGCGAGCCGCCCCCGAGGCGGGCGAACCGGGAGTGCTCGGGCAGCGGGGCGTCGCTGCGGTACTTCCCGGTCAGCCAGCCACCGTTGAGCGGGCTCCACACGATCGCGCCCATCCCGTAGCGCTGGCAGGTGGGCAGCACGTCCCGCTCGATGCCGCGGACGAAGACCGAGTACGGCGGCTGCTCCGACCGCAGCCGCACGTGCCCACGCTTCTCCGACGCCCACTGCGCCTCGACGATGGCCTCGGCCGGGAAGGTCGAGCTGCCGACCATCCGGACCTTCCCGGAGCGGACAAGCTCGGACAGCGCGTCGAGCGTCTCGTCGACGTCGGTGTTCTCGTCGGGCCGGTGCAGCTGGTAGAGGTCTATGTGGTCGACCCCCAGGCGCCGGAGGCTCTCCTCGCACGCCCGGACGATCCAGCGGCGGGACGAGCCACGTCGGTTGGGGTCCCGACCCATCGGGTTGAACGACTTCGTGGCCAGGACGACGTCGTCCCGCCGGCCCGCGAGCGCGGCACCGACGATCCGCTCCGACTCGCCCTGCGAGTAGACGTCGGCGGTGTCGATGGTGTTGATCCCGGCGTCGAGCGCGCGGTGGATGATGCGGACGCAGTCGTCCTGATCTGGATTGCCCAAGCTGCCGAAGGACATCGCGCCAAGCGTCAGGGCGGAGAGCCGGACACCGGAACGGCCGAGGGTCCGGTACTCCATGCGCGCACTCCAGGGGATCGACGGACGACACGAGCGGCGGCCGCCGCGCACTACTGTTCAGGATCCTGATTACCCGACCCGGACCCCTCGGGTCAACCGGCGCCGTCTGTCTCATTGATAGAGACGATTCATTCAGGGTCGCCGGACGAGAGAAAGGCACCGCCGATGACTTCCCGAGCGATCACCGAGGACGCGCCGTTCGTGCCCGAGGACGACACGTACCACAGGCCTCTGGACGACCCCTTCTGGTTCGAGACCACGTGGTGGTCCTTCAACGTTCCCGAGCGCCGTATCGGCGGCTGGCTGCACGCCGGCTACCACGCCAACCGCGGCGAGGTCACCTGGAAGGTCTTCGCCTGGGACGACCGGGGGTCGGACCAGGGGCGCCTGGCGTACTTCCGCAACGCGCTCAGCGTGCCGATGCAGCCGGACCCCGACCTGCGGGACCTCACCTTCCCCGCCGGCGGGTTCTCCGTGCGGATGATCGACCCCCTCATGAACTACGAGATCGGGTACAGCGACCCCGACGCCGGGTTCGCGATCGGGTTCGAGCACCGCAGCGTGCACCCACCGCACCGCTTCACCCCCGGCCAGGCGCCGGCCATGCACAACCCGCACCTGGACCAGCTCGGCCACATCACCGGCGAGCTCGTGCTGCACGGAGAGCGCATCCCGATCGACTGCTACTCGGTCCGGGACCGCACGTGGGGGCCCCGCGGGGCCCACCACAGCGCCGCCGTCGCCGGCGGCGGGACCGAACGCACCTACCGCGTCGCCGCCCCCGGCGGGCCGCTCTGGCGGCAGATCGAGCGGCAGCGCGGGCGCGGCCGCATCCAGTACATCTTCGGCCACACCGACGACCGCACTGGGTTCCTCGGCTTCGTCCGCCCGCAGGACGGCGACGCCGCCGGCTGGTCGCCGATGAACGTCGGCTGGCTGCTCAAGGACGGGCAGTTCCAGCGCCTGGACGTCAGCCGCAGCCGGATGCGCAACTTCCGCGACCCGCTGACGGGCTGGAGCGCGCACATGCAGGTCGAGCTGGTGGACCGCACCGGGCGCTCGATGGAGGCCGAGGGCTTCGCCGTCAGCCGGATGACCGAGCACGGCAGCGGGGCCAACTCGCTCATGCGGTGGGAGTACGACGGCAAGGTCGGCTGGGGCGAGGACCAGGACGGCTGGCGACTCGACCACTTCCAGCAGATGCTCGGAGCGCTCCGGGCGGTGCGTTGACCGGCCGTCCGCCGAACCTCTGCCGTCAGGCTGAGATCAGCCGGGCAGGGCGAACTCGGCGCTGCCCTCGGTCACCACGGCACCGTCGTCCGAGCGAAGGCAGAGGTCCAGCTCCACCCGCTCCTCCCCGGCCTCCACGCGCAGGCCGGTCACCGTGACCGTCGTCGTCAGGGTGTTCCCGCGCCAGACGAGCCCCCGGAAGCGGGTCCGGATGCGGCGGACCGTGTCGAGTCCGTAGTGCTCGCAGCACGTCGTCGCGAGGGATCCGGCGCCGAGCATCCCGACACCGAACGCGGCGGGATAGCCGGCCGCCGGGCCAGCTCGTCGTCGTGGTGCATCCGGTTCATGTCCCCGCTGGCGCCCTGGTACCGGACGACATCGGTCATGGTCACCGGACCGAAAGTCCGCGCCGGCAACTGGGCGCCCAGCTGGTACCTGTCCTGGGCCGGTGCCACCCGCTGCTCGGACCGGACCCCGGCGGCCTGTACGCCGGCGGCGGGGGCATCGGTGGTGGGGACCCGGGTACCGGTGGCCGGCTGCGCCGCTGCGCCGAGATGCGCGGAGGTGTAGCGGCACTCCGCCCGAAGCTCCCCCGCCGAGCGGAATTCGACCGCGAAACGGACGATCACCATCCGGCCTCCGCGGCGCCCCTCGCGGGCGCTCGCACCATCGAACCGCAGCGAGGTCTCGAGGACGTCCCCGGCGCGGGGCGGGGCCCCGGAGAACAGGTACTCCTGCTCCAGCGCGAGCAGGCGCGTCGGATCTGCTTCGATGCCGTGCTCGGCGAAGGCGGTCCGCGCCTCCGGGAGGCCGAACACGCTCGACAGCGACTCCCAGTAGACGACGGTCGCCAGGAACGTCGGCGGGATGGGCGCGTGCGGATCGTCCAGGTAGTCCGGCCAGGCGGCCTCGGTCGCACGCGCGTACTCACGCACCTTGCCGTGCTCCACGGGTATCCGGGCCACGGGAACTCCTCCTGCGGGACGGTCAGACCACCCGGCGCGGGCGATCTCCCGCGCCGGGCCATGGCTCAGCCGACCTTGAACCGCTCCAGCTCCGACCGCAGCATGCCGTCGAGGTCCGGCGCCGGGGGCTGCGGCAGCTCGACCGCCGCATCGCGGGTGGGCAGCAGCACGACGGCGGTGGCCGGTGTGGTCACTTCACCGCGCTGGTTCTCGCACCGCAGCTCGATGTGGACCTCGTTGCGACCGTCCACCTGCTGCTTGTCCACGACCGAGCCGCGCACCCAGGTGGTGTCACCGGTGTAGTTGAACTTGCGGTGCTCGCAGCGCAACTTCCAGAGCCAGCCGTCGTCGCCGATCCAGTCGGTCAGTGCGTGGCACAGCCACGTCTCGCGCATGCCGCCGTAGTCGTAGGACGTGGGCAGGCCCAGCTCCTGCGCCCGGATCGGGTCCCAGTGCAGCCGCTGCACGGTGTCCGGGATGTTGAGCCCGTTGGGCGGGTAGAGCCCGGGCGCCTTGCGGCGCACGTTGTACTGGATCTTGAACGCGCCGGGCGGGGTCAGCTGCATGCCCCAGCCCAGGTGCCAGACGACGACGTCGGTCGTGGTGAGCGGCCCCTTGACGCGCGGCTGGATCTCCTCGCCGATCTGCACGTCCTCCCAGTACCGGGGCTCGGCGCCGCGGCGGCTCTCGGCGGCGTAGGCGGCGTCGATCTCGGCCAGCTGCTCGGGGGTGTACGGCTGGATCTCCAGCTTCTCCTTGGCCCGCTTCCTCGAAGTGTGGCGCTCGGCGTTGATCCACGTCCCGCGCCGGACGGCGTGAATCTCGCCCTCGCCGTTGGTGTAGAGGTAGTCGTTCGTGACGTGTGCCGTCCGGCCACCGAAGTTGCTGGTCTTGGACTGCACCCCCACCTGGGCGGCCAGGACGCGGCAGCGGTCGCCGAGCTGCAGCGGCTGCCACCACTCGAACTCCATCACAGCCTGGTAGGAACCCAGGCCGGCGAAGGGATCCCCCTTGAGCAGCGCCTTCGTCTCAGCGTCGGGCGTGGGCGCAGCGTCCTCGCCCATCGAGTACATGAACGTGGGCGGCGCGACGAGCTTTCTCCAGCGGGTCGTCGCCGCGTACTCCGGGTCGCAATAGAGGGGGTTGTCGTCGCCGTACCCGAAGGCGAAGTGCCGGGCACCGTCCCACGTGACCTCGTAGTTGTGAGGGGCGTTGCGCTGCGGCTGCGGGACCCCCAGTCGCTGGCGGGAGCGTTCGAAGGCCTCGTCGGTGAGGACGCCGAACTGCGGTGTGGCCGGTGCGGCCGGTTCTGTGGTGGTCACGGATTCGTCTCCTTCGCATCGAGCGGGGAGACATTCCGTAGCCTCAACCCGCCCCTTCAGTCGCATCCTAGCGAAGAATCGCGCAATAGGTTAGCTGATTCCTGAA
>DATHAK010000198.1:0-6015 GCA_035296685.1 Blastococcus sp. | reverse complement strand
GTCGTGGTCGCCGCCGAAGTCCGGCGCACGGACGCCGTAGCCCCGGCGGCGGGTCGTCTCGACCATCCGGCGGACGGCGACCTCGTCGTGCGCCAGCCGGAAGGCGCGGTCCTTCCTCAGGCGCAGGCGGGCCAGCACCGCCTCGAGTTCCTGCTCGGGACAGAACGCCAGGTAGGCGCGTCCGGACGCGGAGCCCAGCATGTTCACCCGGAACCCGTGCGGCCGCGGAGGGAGGGCGTCGAAGTAGGTACGGGAGCTGTTGGTCTCCAGCGTCTCCATGTAGTCCAGCCGGGGCACCGAGAGGACCGAGGGCCACTGGAGCCGCTGCGACAGCTCGCCCAGGACCGGCGAGGCGATCTCGACCAGCCACTCGCTGTCGTCGGTCGCCGTCCGGCGCCCCACGGTGTGACTGGGCAGGAAGGCACCGTCGACCATCCGCTGCCAGACCAGCCCGTGCTGGTGGGCGGTGTACAGGATGCGGGTCAGCGTCGGCTTCGGGATGCCGGTGGCCAGGTGGAGGTCGTGCAGGCTGGCCGCCCGCACCTCCTGCAGCACCCGGAGGACCTCGAGGCCGCGAGCCAGCGAACCGATCGTCTTGACCCTGTACTCGCGCACGCAGCCGCCTTGCCACCTGTAAGTTTTCACGCCGTGAAATGACCGCCAGTGAGTGTTGCCCATCACACTTCGCTGCGCCAGGGTCTGCGCATGGCTGTACCGGCGGCGGACATCGTCACGTCCCCCGTACGGGAGGGCGACCTGCTCTGGACGCCGACCCCCGAACAGGCAGCTCGCACCCGCCTGGCGGAGTTCACCCGTTTCGCGGAGCGGCGCACGGGCCGCTCCTTCCCCGAGTACGCGGACCTCTGGGCCTGGTCGACCACCCAGCTCGAGGAGTTCTGGCAGGCGATCTGGGACTTCTTCGACGTGTGCTCGTCTGCTCCGCACACCGCCGTCCTGCAGGACCGGGCCATGCCCGGCGCCCGGTGGTTCCCCGGTGCCCGCCTGAACTTCGCCGAGCACGTCCTCCGCCAGGAGCGGCCCGGGCAGCCGGCCCTGCTGGCGGTCAGCGAGACGACGCCGCTGCACGAGCTGCCGTGGGAGGAGTTCACGCGCCAGGTCCGCGCCGTCGCCACCCATCTGCGGGCCGGCGGCGTCCGGCCGGGGGACCGCGTCGTCGCCTACCTGCCGAACGTTCCCGAGGCCGTCGTCGCGATGGTCGCGACGGCGAGCATCGGCGCGGTCTGGGCGAGCGTCTCGCCGGACTTCGGTGCCCGAGGCGCCCTGGACCGGCTGGGGCAGCTCGACCCCGCCGTCCTCATCGCCGCGGACGGTTACCGCTACGGCGGCAAGGACTTCGACCGGCGGGCCGAGGTCGCCGAGATCGCCGGAGGACTGCCGAACCTGCGGGAGGTCGTGCACGTCTCCGCGCTCGGCCTCGAGGCGTCGGGGACGGCGGTGTCAGGGACGGCGGTGTCAGAGACGGCGGTGTCAGAGACGGCGGTGTCAGAGACGGCGTGGGACGACGTCCTGGCCGGGCCGACGGTGCCGGCCGAGGAGTTCCGCTGCGTGCAGGTGCCCTTCGACCACCCGCTGTGGGTGCTGTTCTCCTCCGGCACGACGGGCCTGCCGAAGGCCATCGTGCACGGCCACGGGGGGATCCTGCTCGAACAACTCAAGCTGCAGACCTTCCACATCGACCTGCGCCAGGGCGACCGCGCGTTCTTCTTCACCACTACCGGCTGGATGATGTGGAACTTCTGCGTCAGCATGCTGCTGCAGGGGATCGTCCCGGTGCTCTACGACGGCAACCCGTCCCACCCCGAAGTCGACGTCCTCTGGCGCACCGCGCAGGACAGCCGGGCCCGCCTGTTCGGTGCGAGCCCCACGTTCGTCGAGCTGATGCAGAAGGCCGGCGTGGTGCCCAAGGAGCGCTTCGACCTCACGGCGCTGGAGATCGTCATGCCGGCCGGGTCGCCGGTGTCGCCGGCGATCACGAAGTGGTTCTACGACAACGTGAAGGCCGACCTCTGGGTCGCGACCGGCAGCGGCGGCACCGACTGCTGCACCGGATTCGTCGGCGGGGTGCCGACGCTGCCGGTCCGCGCCGGGGAGATCCAGGCCCGCTCGCTCGGGGTGGCCGCCGAGGCCTGGGACGACGCCGGGCACGCCGTCGTCGGGCAGGTGGGCGAACTGGTGATCACCGAGCCGATGCCCTCGATGCCCCTCTTCTTCTGGGGGGACGACGACGGCTCGCGCTACCGCGGCAGCTACTTCGAGACCTTTCCCGGCGTCTGGCGGCACGGGGACTTCTTCGAGCTCAACGACCGCGGCGGCTGCTTCGTGCGCGGCCGGTCCGACGCCGTGCTCAACCGGCAGGGCGTGCGGATCGGCACCGCGGAGATCTACCGCGTCGTCGAGAACGACCCCGCCGTTCTCGGTGCCCTGATCGTCAACCTCGACCTGCCAGACGGCGGCTTCTTCATGCCGATGTTCGTCTCCCTCGCCCCCGGGGCAGTGCTGGACGACGAGCTGACGGACCGACTGCGCCGCAAGCTTCGGCAGGAGTACACGCCGCGGCACGTGCCCGACCGGATCGTCGCCGTCGGCGCCATCCCCCTGACCCGGAGCCGCAAGAAGATGGAGATCCCGGTGCGCCGCCTCCTGCTGGGCGCCGATCCCGCCGCCATCGCCGATCCCGACGCCATGGCCGATCCCGCTGCCCTCGCCGACTTCGTCGAGTACGCGCGCACCCAGCGCGACTACTCGTTGCGCTGAACCCCAGCCGCCGTTCGCCGCCCGCCCCGACAGGAGCACACCATGCCCGAGCGCTCGTTCCCCCTCCCGTCCCAGATCGAGGCCGTTCCCGGGGCCGAGGGCTGGGAGGCGATGTATCCCTACTTCTCCCGGTTCCAGCCGGAGGACGACCAGCGCTTCTGGTTCTACAACTCCATGCACTTCCCGGAGGTGATGCCGGCCTTCGACGCAATCACCTCGGAGATCCCGTACACCGCGATCGGCGCCAACACCGCCCGGCTGTTCTCGTTCCCGACGACCCTGGGGATCGAGTACCGGATCATCAACGGGCGGGTCTACATCACCGCCAACCCCGTGCTCGACGAGGCCGAGCAGGGGAAGCGGTTCGCGCACTTCCAGGAGCGGGCCGGCCACTACTACGGCAACTGGGACCGGATCTACGGCGAGTGGCAGCAGCGCATCGAGGCGCTCATCGCCGACATCGAGGCCGTCGAGGTGCCCGAACTCGGTGACCTCGACCCCCTCGAGGTGGTCACGGGGGGTCGTGGGATCGCCTCCAACCACTACGTCCGCGAGAACTTCCACCGGTGCATCGACCTGTACTCGAAGATGTGGCACCACCACACCGAGCTCCTGATGCTCGGGTACGGCGCCTACGTCGTGTTCTTCGAGTTCTGCAAGCAGGCCTTCCCCGAGATGGGCGACCAGATGGTGGCCCGCATGGTCGCCGGCATGGACGTCACCATGTACCGGCCGGACGACGAGCTGAAGAAGCTCGCGCGGCTGGCGGTCGAGCTCGACCTCGCCGACCTGTTCGTCGAGGGCACCGAGCCGGCGAAGGTGCTGTCCGCGCTCGGCGAGCGCGGCGATGCCGGCGCCCGCTGGCTGGCCGCGCTGGAGGCCGCGAAGGACCCGTGGTTCAACGTCTCGGTCGGCGACGGCTTCTACCACCACCACCTGTCCTGGGCCGACGACCTGACCGTGCCCTTCGCCGCGCTGCCGCGCTACGTCGAGCAGATCGCGGCCGGCGAGGACCTCACCCGCCCCACCGAACGGCTGGCCGAGGAGCGCGACCGGATCGCCGCCGAGTACCGCGCGCTGCTGGACACCGAGGACGAGAAGGGGGCCTTCGACCAGATGCTGGGCCTCTGCCGGCTGGTCTTCCCCTACATCGAGTCGCACAAGTTCTACTGCGAGCACTGGTTCACCACCCGCTTCTTCCAGAAGATCCGCGCCTTCGGGGCGCTGCTGGCGGAGCGGGGCGTGCTGCTGGAGGCCGACGACGTGTTCCACCTGCGGCACGTCGAGGTCGAGGACGCCCTCGCCGACGTCATGCTGGCCTGGGCCTCGGGCGGCACCGAGCTCGGCGCCCGGCACTGGCAGCCGATCGTCGCCGAGCGCAAGCGGATCCTGGAGACGCTGTCGGGCTGGTCGCCGCCGCCCGCGCTGGGCGCCGTCCCCGAAGCACTCAACGATCCCGCCGTGAAGATGCTCTGGGGCATCACGCAGGAGACCATCGAGACCTGGCTCGGCGGTGAGGACGACGACGGCTCGACCGTCCGGGGGTACGCGGCCTCGCCCGGGGTGGTCGAGGGCATCGCGCGGGTGCTTCTCAACGTCAACGACATCGGCCAGATCCGCGAGGGCGAGGTGCTGGTCTGCCCGGTGACCGCGCCGAGCTGGGGGCCGGTCTTCGGCAAGATCGCCGCTGCCGTCTCCGACATCGGCGGCACGATGTCGCACGCCGCGATCGTCGCCCGCGAGTACGGCATGCCGGCCGTCGTCGGCACCGGTGTTGCCACCACGCGGATCAAGACCGGCGACCGGGTCCGCGTCGACGGCGACCGCGGCGTCGTGACCGTCGTCGGCTGACCCGGTGGGAACCCTCATGACCACGCCCTCCGTCCTGCACTTCCGCGACGTCGGGATCGGCGACGTGCCGACCGTCGGCGGCAAGGGCGCCAGCCTCGGCGAGCTGTTGCGCGCCGGTATCCGGGTGCCTCCCGGGTTCGCGGTGACGACGGCGGCCTTCCGGCAGACCGTCGAGCACCTCACCGTCCACGGCGAGCCGATCCCCGTGCGCGTGGCCGCGCTCGATCCCACGGACGCCGACGGGCTCGCCGCCGCCACCGCGGAGGTGCGGGCGGTGCTGGAGTCCGCGCCCCCACCGGAGGAGGTCGCCCGGGCCGTCACCGCGGCGTACGCGGAGTTGTGCGAGGAGTGCGGCGACCCCACCCTGCCGGTCGCCGTCCGGTCGAGTGCGACCAGCGAGGACAGCGCGGAGGCCAGCTTCGCCGGGCTCCAGGACACCTACCTGTGGGTGCGCGGCGCCGAATCGGTGCTCGAGCACGTGCGCCGCTGCTGGGCGAGCCTCTACAGCGTCGAGTCGGTGACCTACCGGCTGCGCCGTGGCGTCCCCGAGACCGACCTCGGGATGGCCGTCGTCGTCCAGCGGATGGTGGACGCCCGCAGCTCCGGCGTGATGTTCACCCGCAGCCCCCTGAGCGGCGACAAGTCCGTCGTCGCCATCGACGCCAGCTGGGGCCTGGGCTCGGCAGTCGTCAGCGGCGACGTCACCCCCGACTCCTTCGTCGTCAGCAAGGTCACGGGTGAGATGAAGCGGACGGTGGCCGCCAAGACCCGCTGGCACCGTCCGGACCCGTCCGGCTACGGCGTGGTCGAGACCGACGTGCCGGCCGAGCTGCAGGACCAGCCCTCGATCTCCGACGACGAGATCGCCGAGCTGGTCGCCACCGCGCGCCGGGTCGAGGCGCACTACCGCTGTCCGCAGGACATCGAGTGGGCGGTGGACGACGCGGGGGAGGTCTTCCTGCTGCAGAGCCGGCCGGAGACTGTGTGGGCCGACAAGGACCGCGCGGCGAAGGCGGCCCCGGCCGCCCGCCCGTTCGACCACGTCTTCAACCTGCTGGGCGGCAAGCGCCCGTCGGAGGGCTGAGGGCGGTGGAGCTGACCCCCGACGACGTCCGCGACGTCCTGCGGGTCCTCGACTCGAGCGGCCTCGCGGAGCTGCACCTGGAGCTGGCCGAGCTGACCCTCACGGTCCGCCGCGAGGGTGCCGAGGGCTGGACCGCCGAGCAGCACGTCCGGCGGACGCCGCACGTGGAGCAGGCCGCCGCGCCTGCCGCCGCCGTTGCGGCGGCCGCGCCCGCCGCGGAGGTCGGCGAGGGGCTGGTGGCGGTGCACCCCCCGCTGCTGGGCACCTTCTACCGGGCGCCGCAGCCCGGCGCCCCGCCGTTCGTG
>DATHAK010000197.1:0-4332 GCA_035296685.1 Blastococcus sp. | reverse complement strand
TCGGCGAGAAGCTGGCCCGGGCGAAGCTGAACGGCCACCTGCTCACCCGCTCGCCGCTCAGCGACCTCGTCGAGTTCGAGTTCATCGCCACCGCGGTGCTCGCCAAGCGGGCCGGGTTCGAGTCGCTGCGCGCCCTCGCCGAGACGGAGTCCCGGCTGGACGCCGCGGTCCTGGACCGGCTGATCGCCCAGGCCGACAAGCAGCACAAGTGGCTGGCCGACGCCCGGCGGGAGGTCGCGGCGGAGGTCTTCGGCGGCGACCCGGGCGCCGCCGACGCGGCCGCGGACAGCTGAGCCGGCCGTGTGCCACGACCACGACAGCCGTCCACCGGCACCGCCCCGCAGCGGCGACGTCGCCGAACGCGGCGTCCTCACGCTGACCGCCGCCGACGGCACGGAGTTCTCCGCTGCCTACGCAGCACCGGCGGACGCGCCGCGGGTGGGTGTGATCGTGCTGCCGGACATCCGCGGGCTGCACCCGTACTACGTGGCACTGGCCGAGCGGTTCGCCGAGGCCGGACTCGCCGCCCTCGCGATCGACTGGTTCGGCCGTACCGCGGGCGTGTGCGGGGGGAACGGCACGCGGGAGGCCGACTTCGACTGGCAGGCCCACATCCCCCGCACCACGCCGGAGGGGGTCGACGCCGACATCGCGGCGGCGATCGCCTACCTGCGGGAGCGCACCTCGCCCGACCTGCCGGTGGTCACTGTCGGGTTCTGCTTCGGGGGGAGCCACTCCTGGCGGCAGTCCGGCGGCGACCTCGACCTGGCCGGTTGCGCCGGCTTCTACGGAAGGCCCTCGATGGTGGGGGACGCAGCGGAGCGGGCGCACCGGCCGACGGTCATGGTGATCGCGGGCGCCGATCAGGCCACCCCGGTCGGCGACCAGCTGCAGCTGGCCGACACGATGCGGGCGGCCGGAGCCGAGGTGGACGCCGTCGTGTACGACGGGGCCCCGCACTCGTTCTTCGACCGGGCGTTCGGCGAGTGGGCCGAGGCGTGCCGGGGCGCCTGGGAGCACGTCCTGGCCCTCACCGACCGGGTCGCCATCCGCTGAGCGTGCGCGCGGGCGTCGAGCCGCCCTTCCGTGAGCGCTTGCGGGACACTACGGACGGGTACGACGCGCGACCACGGGGGAGAGGGAGCGGCATGGCGGTACGGCCGGACGTGCCGGGAGCCGGACAGACCGGCCCCCGCCCCCTGCCGCGCCCCGAGCCGGCCGGAGCCGCCGACCGACCGGAGGCCGAGGTCCAGCCGACCGGGTCGACGAGCGTCGGCCCGCAGCCGGGACCGGGCGGGGTGCCCCGCTGGCTGCTGCTGCTGGTCGGCATGGCCGCCGCCACGGTCGCGGTGGCGGGCGTGCGGGCCGTCGCCTGGCTCGTCGCCCCGGTGCTCCTCGCCCTCGTCGTCGTGGTCGCCATGGCTCCGATCCAGAGCTGGCTGCGCCGGATCGGCGTTCCCCGCTGGATGGCGACGTCGGTCCTCCTGCTGCTCGTGTGGACCACGCTGCTGGCCTTCGTGGCGCTGCTGATCCTCTCCGTGGCGCAGTTCGCCGCCCTGCTGCCCGACTACTCCGGCCGGGCGGAGATCCTCATCGGCGACGTCGTCGCCGACCTCAACGACGCCGGGCTGGTGTCCGGTCAGCTCTCCGACCTCGTCAACCAGATCGACTACGGTCAGTTCGTCGGCCTGGCCACCGGGCTCCTGGGTCAGCTGACGAGCGCGGCCAGCACGCTCGTGCTGCTGCTCTCGGCCCTGGTGTTCATGGCCATCGAATCCAGCGGCTTCGCCCGGCGCATGGCGCTGGTGGGCGCCGAACGGCCGCACCTGCCGGTGGCGATGACGCTGTTCGCCCAGGGCACCCGCAGCTACCTGCTGGTCAGCACGGTGTTCGGCGCCATCGTGGCCGTCTGTGACTGGGTCGCCCTCACGATCATCGGGGTGCCCGCCGCTGCGCTGTGGGGGCTGCTGGCCTTCATCACCAACTACGTGCCCAACATCGGGTTCGTCCTCGGCGTCGTCCCGCCCGCACTGCTCGGGCTGCTCGCCGGTGGATGGGGCGAGTTCACGGCGATCGTGGTCGTCTACTCGTTGCTCAACTTCGTCGTGCAGACGCTCATCCAGCCGCGGTTCGTCGGCGACTCCGTCGGGCTGTCCATGACGGTCACCTTCATCGCCCTGCTGTTCTGGGGGTGGGTGCTGGGCGCCCTCGGGGCGCTGCTGGCGATCCCCCTGACGCTCCTGGTCAAGGCGCTGCTGGTGGACGTCGACCCGCGGGGCCACTGGCTGGACGCGCTGCTGCGCGAGGAGCCACGCGCCCCGCGCACGATGCGGGCCCGCCGGCGGATGAACGCCCGGAGGGCGGCGCTGGCCTCGGTGCGCCGGCTGCACCACCCCCGGCGCGGGGCCGGACACGCGGAGCACGAGGCCGAGCCGGACTGACGCCGGAGCGCACGGCTCCGTGCGCCGGGCCCCTGGGTGCGGTAGACCATGCAGGCCCCACCCGCCGCCGTCCTCCCGGAGGTCCCTCTCGTGCTGGCCAGCATCGGTTACGCCGTCGCCTACACCGGGGTCGGCATCGCGCTGCTGGTCGTGGGCTATTTCGTCCTCGACCTCCTCACCCCGGGCCACCTCGGTCGGCACATCTACGAGAGCCGGTCGGCGAACGCCGCCGTGACACTGGCGGCCGGGTTCCTCGGCCAAGGGATGATCGTCTTCGCCACGATCTGGACGAACGCGACGAGCGGCTTCGGGCTGGCCCTGCTGTACACGGTCGTCTTCGGGCTGCTGGGCATCGTGCTGCAGGCAGTGGCCTTCCTGGTGCTCGACCTGATCACGCCGGGCAAGCTCGGCGAGCACCTGACCCAGCCGACGTTCAACCCGGCGTGCCTGGTCAGCGCCGCGGTGGAGCTGGCGGTGGCCGTGATCATCGTGGCCTCGATCTGGCCCTGACCGGCGGCGACGGGCCGGCGCCCGGACCTTGTGACGGGCGGCCCGGTACCCGCAAGTAGCGTGAGGCCGAAGGCCCGGTCGTGCAGCAGCGTGCACACCCCGCGGCGGCGGCCGGCACACGACATGGAGGGAACGAGATGACCGAGGCAACGGCCCGCGTGGCCATCGTGACCGGAGCGGCCCGCGGCATCGGCGCCGCCACCGCCCAGCGCCTGGCCCAGGACGGGTTCGCCGTGGCCGTGCTCGACCTCGACGAGAACGCCGGCAAGGGCACCGTCGAGGCGATCGAGGCCGACGGTGGACGGGCGCTGGCCGTCGGCGCCAACGTCTGCGACAGCGAGGCGGTGGAGGCCACCGTCGAGCGTGTCGTCGCCGAGCTGGGCGCCCCGACGGTCCTGGTCAACAACGCCGGCGTCACCCGCGACAACATGCTGTTCAAGATGACCGAGGACGACTGGGACACGGTCATGAACGTGCACCTGCGCGGTGCCTTCCTCATGAGCCGCGCCGTCCAGAAGCACATGATCGAGGCCAAGTGGGGCCGGATCGTGAACCTGTCCAGCGTCTCCGCGCTCGGCAACCGCGGGCAGGCCAACTACTCCACCGCCAAGGCCGGTCTGCAGGGCTTCACCAAGACGCTGGCGATCGAGCTCGGGAAGTTCGGCGTCACGGCCAACGCGATCGCGCCCGGCTTCATCCAGACGGATATGACGAGGGCGACCGCCGAGCGCATGGGCGTCCCGTTCGACGACTTCATCGCCTTCGCCGCCAAGGAGATCCCGGTGCAGCGCGTCGGCCAGCCCGAGGACATCGCCCACCTGGTGTCCTTCCTCGTCAGCGAGGGCGCCGGCTTCGTCTCCGGCCAGGTGGTCTACGCGGCCGGCGGCCCGAAGGCCTGAACGGGCGCGCAGGGCGGGGCGGGCACGTGGCCGACGAGGTGCTGGTCGAGCGCCGGGGCGCGGTGCTGGTCATCACGATCGATCGGCCGCAGGCCCGCAACGCCCTGGACGCCGCCGTCGCCCGCGGGGTCGCCGAGGCCGTCGACGAGCTCGACGGTTCCGACGACCTCCGGGCGGCGGTGCTCACCGGCGCCGGCGGCGTCTTCTCCGCGGGCATGGACCTCAAGGCCTTCCTGCGCGGCGAGACGCCGGCAATCGAGGGCCGGGGCCTGTGCGGGATCACGGTCACTCCGCCCCGCAAGCCGCTGATCGCCGCCGTCGAGGGCTGGGCCCTGGCCGGCGGTTTCGAGCTGGTCCTCGCCTGCGACCTCGTGGTCGCGGGCCGGACGGCGAAGTTCGGCGTCCCGGAGGTGACGCGCTCGCTGGTGGCCGCCGCCGGGGGAGCGCTGCTGCTGCCGCAGCGGGTGCCGCGTGCCCTCGCC
>DATHAK010000196.1:0-5130 GCA_035296685.1 Blastococcus sp. | reverse complement strand
GCCATGGCCTCGGACTGGTCGCTCGTGGCGCTGGTGATCACCTGCTGGCGGTTCTCCAGCTCGACTGCGGCGTCGAACGACGGGATCTCCATCGACAGCCACATGCCCTGCTTGGTCAGTGACAGCGACAGGGGCGCCATGCCGAGCAGGTCGTCGACCGCCCGGTCGACGCGGGCCTCGAGCTGCCCGCCCGGGACGACGTCGGCGAGCATGCCGATGCGCAGCGCCTCCTCGGCGTCGAACCGGCGGGCGGTCAACATCAGCTCGTGCGCCCGGCCGGCCCCCACGAGCCGGGGCAGCATCCACGACGTCCCCATGTCGCAGGCGGAGAACCCCACCCGGAGGAAGGACACCGCGAAGACGGCCCCGGCCGAAGCGATCCGCAGATCGGCCGCGAGCACCAGCGCCAGCCCGCCACCGGCTGCAGCACCGTTCACCTGCGCGATCACCGGCTGCGGCAACCGGCGGATCCGTTGCATCAGCGTCGCGATGTGCCGCTGCGTGCGCCAGGATTGACGCGCCGGCCCCTCCTCCGGGGCGCCGGGCAGCTCGCCGTAGCCGTTCAGGTCCAGCCCGGCGCAGAAGCCGCGACCGGCACCGGTGAGCACGATGACCCGGCAACCCGGGTCTCGCTCGGCCACGGTGAGCGCGTCGTGCAACTGCTCGACCATGGCGGCGGTCATCGCGTTCAGCCGGTCCGGCCGGTTCAGCTCGATCCGCAGGACGCCGTCCCGCGGCCGGGACGTCCGGATCACGTCGAGCTCGGCGGGTGCAGGTGCGGTCATGCAGCGCTCCCGGC
Organism: Blastococcus sp.; assembly: GCA_035296685.1. Classification (GTDB taxonomy): domain Bacteria; phylum Actinomycetota; class Actinomycetes; order Mycobacteriales; family Geodermatophilaceae; genus Blastococcus_B. The sequence continues at coordinate 4,331 of DATHAK010000196.1, read as the reverse complement.
CGTGGCCCGCACCGACGAAGCGACCTCGGCCATGACGGAGGGGTCGGCGGCGTAAGGCGTGTAGAGGGTCAGCCGGTCGAAGAGGTCGCCGTAGCGGCGCACCACCTCGGCCCCCACCTCCGACGGCCCGCCGACGACGGCGAACGCGTCCAGCACCTCGTCGTCGAGCAGCGGGCCCATCTCCTCCCACTGGCCCCGCAGCGACATGCGGTGCAGCCGCTCACCGAGCTCGCCCCAGCCGTGCAGCTCGAGGACCCCGCGGTACGCCGGGGTCGAGCCGTAGAAGGCGATCTGCGCACGGACGCCGGCCTTCGCCTGCTCCAGCTCCTGCTCCGTCCGCCCGGTCGCGATCATGGGCGAGCCCTTGATGGTGAAGCCGTCGAGGCTGTGGCCGGCCTTCTCCCGGCCCCGTTGCAGTGCGGGGACGGTGACCTCGCGCAGGTAGCGCTCGGTGGTGAAGCCGTGCGGGAGGAAGCCGTCGGCGACCTCGCCCGCGACCTCGGTCATGGTCTCGCCGACACCGGCCAGCAAGACCGGCGGCGGACCGAACTCGTGCCGCTGCGGTACGAACATCGGCGTCATCAAGGTGTGGTCGTAGTACTCGCCGCGGAACTCCAGCGGCGCACCGGTGTGCCAGGTGTCCCAGATCGCGCGCAGCGCCAGGACGTACTCCCGCATGCGGGGAGCCGGGTGCGACCACGGCATGCTGAACCGCCGGGTGATGTGCGCCTTGACCTGGGTGCCCAGCCCGAGCACGAGCCGGCCGCGGGACAACGCCTGCAGGTCGTTGGCCAGCGCGGCCGTCGTCATCGGGTTGCGGGCGAAGGCGAGCGCGATCGCGGTGCCCAGCTGGATCTGCTCGGTCGCCGTGGCCGCGACGGCCAGACCGAGGAACGGGTCGTGCTTGACCTCGCTGAGCCAGTAACCGTCGAAGCCGTCGCGTTCGGCGGTGGCGGCGTCGATGCGGCAGTCCACCGGACCGTCCAGCGCTGCTCCGCGGTCGAGTCTCACCTGTCGTCCTCCTGGTCGGGTGGTCCGGGCAGCAGCACCTGCCGCGGAGACGCCGATGGCCGGACCGGGGCGAAGCGCCCCGGTCCGGCCATCGATGGTGGTGCGGTGTGCCGGTGGATCAGAGCAGCTCGAGGATGGTGGCGTTGGCCTGGCCGCCGCCCTCGCACATCGTCTGCAGCCCGTAGCGGATGCCGTTGTCGCGCATGTGGTGCACCAGCGTCGTCATGAGCCGGGCACCGGAGCCGCCCAGGGGGTGACCCAGCGCGATCGCGCCGCCGTTCGGGTTCAGCGCCTTGGTGTCGGCGCCGAACTCGGCGAGCCACGCGAGGGGCACGGGCGCGAAGGCCTCGTTGACCTCGAACGCGCCGATGTCGTCGATGCCCAGGCCGGACTTCTTCAGGGCCTTCGCCGTCGCCGGGATGGGCGCGGTCAGCATGATCACCGGGTCCGCGCCGGCGAGCACGGCCGTGTGCACGCGCGCGATCGGCGTCAGCCCGAGCTCGCGTGCCCGGTCGCTGCTCATCATGAGCATGGCGGCGGAGCCGTCGGAGATCTGCGACGAGTTGCCGGCGGTGATCACGCCACCTTCGGGCTTGAACACCGTCTTGAGCTTGCCGAGGGTCTCCAGGGTGCTGGGACGGATGCCCTCGTCCTGGGAGATCACGGTTCCGTCGGGCAGGGTGACCGGGGCGATCTGCCCGTCGAAACGACCCTCGTCGCGCGCGGCGGCGGCCTTCTCCTGCGAGCCCACCGAGAACCCGTCGACGTCGGTGCGCGACAGGCCCCACTGCTCGGCGATCATCTCCGCGCCGATGCCCTGGTTCGGGGCGACGCCGCCGTAGCGGGCGAGGAAGGTGTCGGGGTAGGGCTTCGCGTCGCCTACGGAGGCGCCCATGGGGACGCGGCTCATGGACTCGACGCCGCCGGCGACCACGATGTCGTACTGACCGGCCACGATGCCGGCCGCAGCGAAGTGCACCGACTGCTGGCTGGAGCCGCACTGGCGGTCGATGGTCACGCCGGTCACGGTCTCGGGCCAGCCCGCGGTCAGCGCGGCGGTGCGGCCGATGTCGAAGGTCTGCTCGCCGACCTGGCCGACGCAGCCCCAGATCACGTCATCGATCAGCGCCGGGTCTACCCCCGAGCGCTCCACGAGGCTCGTCAGGACGTGCGCCGACAGATCCGCCGGGTGCACCCCCGCCAGCCCGCCGTTGCGCTTGCCGACCGGCGTGCGCACTGCCTCCACGATTACTGCGTCCTGCATGTCCTGCCCCTTCCGATGGATGCCCTCACCATACGGCGCAGTTGCGTACCCTGAATACGGCGATCGCGAAGATTCTTCGACGCCCGTCGCATGGTTTCGAGCCTCGGCCCTTCGGACGAGGGCCTCGCCGGTCCTGTCGACAGCGGGTTTGATTGAGGATACTTTGATCGCCCGACCGGCTCCGTCGCGGAGCCACAGGACGCGTGGACGGGTGGTATGGGTTTCGAGCTCACCGACGAACAGGCCATGTTGCGGGAGGCCTCTCGCGACCTGCTGACCGACCGTGCCCCGACGAGTGTCGTGCGTGGTCAGCTCGAGACCGAGGTCGAGGTCGATCCTGCGCTCTGGCGGCTGGCCGCCGAGCTGGGCTGGCCCGGCCTGCTGGTGCCCGAGGAGCACGGTGGAGCGGGCCAGGGGCTGATCGAGATGGCCCTGGTCGCGGAGGAGATCGGCCGTGCGGTCGGCCGCGGCCCCTTCCTCGCCACGGCCGTCGTCGGTCGCGCCGTCGCCCGCGGGGCGTCCGAGACCCTCGCCGCCGAAGTGCTGCCCGCGCTCGCGGAAGGGGAGGCCTGGGCGACCTGGGCCTTCGCCGAGCCCAAGCTGCCGTGGAGCCTGGACGGCCTGCGCGCCACCGCCCGCACCGACGGCGACCATGTCGTGCTGTCAGGGACCAAGACCGCGGTGCAGGACGCCGACGGGGCCCGCTGGTTGCTGGTCACCGCCCTGGCCGAGGACGGTCCGGCTTCGTTCCTGGTCGACCGGGACGCCGCCGGGGTCTCGGTGCGCCGGCAGCGGAGCATCGACCTCACCCGCTCGTTCTCCGAGGTGCGGTTCGACGACGTCCGCGTGCCCGTCGCCCGGCGGCTCGCGGGTGGGGCGGCCGAGATCCAGCAGCTGCTCGACGACTCCGCGGTGCTCCTCGCGGCCGAGACCCTCGGCACTCTCGATCGGATGCTCCAGCTGACCCTCGACTACGTCCGCGTCCGCGTCCAGTTCGGCCGCCCGATCGGTAGCTTCCAGGCGGTCAAGCAGGCCTGCTCGCGCATGGCCGAGCAGGTGATGGGCGTGCGTGCGGCCACGTACTCGGCGGCGATGGCCGCCGACGCCGGTGCCGGCGACGCGGCGATCACGGCTTGCGTGGCCGCGTCGTACTCCTCCTCCGTGGCCGGCGAGGTCGCCGGAGCGGCGCTGCAGCTGCACGGTGGCATCGGCTTCACCTGGGAGCACGACCTGCACCTCTTCCTGCGCCGGGCCAAGGCCGACGGGGTGCTGCAGGGCGACAGCGCCGTCCACCGTGACCGGCTGGTCAACGCCGTGACCGCGGCGCCCGCCACGGTCTGATCGTTCGCCCGAGAGACGAAGAGGAACCGTGGAGATCCAGGGGAAGAAGGCCGTCGTCTTCGGCGGTGCGTCCGGCATGGGACGGGCGACTGCCGAGCTGCTGGCCGCTCGTGGCGCGCAGGTCACCGTGCTGGACCGGGCCGGCTCCGACGGCGAGCAGGTCGCGGCGGACATGGGCGGTCGTTTCCACGTCGTCGACGTCACCGACTTCACCGGCACCGAGGCGGTCCTCGCCACCGCCGTGGCGGAGCTCGGCGGCCTGCACATCAGCGTGACCACCGCCGGTGGCGGCGTGGCCAAGCGCACGCTCGGCAAGGACGGCCCGCACGACCTGGACACCTTCCGCCAGGTGCTCGACCTCAACACCGTGGCGACGTTCAACATCTCCCGGCTCGCCGCCGCGCACATGGCGGCGAACGAGCCGGAGGACGACGAGCGCGGCGTCATCATCAACACCGCGTCGATCGCCGCCTTCGAGGGCCAGATCGGTCAGGTCGCCTACACCGCGGCCAAGGCCGCCATCGCCGGGATGTCGCTCACCATGGCCCGCGACCTCGGCTCGCTGGGCATCCGGGTGCTGGCCATCGCGCCCAGCCTCTTCTCGACCGGCGCGACCGCCGCGATCCCCGACGAGATGGCCGGTGCCCTGGTGCGCGACGCGGCCTTCCCGAAGCGGATGGGGCGTCCGACCGAGTACGCCAAGCTGGCCCTCGCC
>DATHAK010000195.1:0-12441 GCA_035296685.1 Blastococcus sp. | reverse complement strand
CCCTCCGACAACTCGGGAACCGGCTCGTCGGCATCCTCCACGGCTGCCTCAAGACCCACACCCACTACGACGAGGACACCGCCTGGCCCCGGATCACCGAAGCCGCGGCTTGACCCTGCGAACCATGGGATGTCTGAGCCGGTCGCGGCACCGTCGCCACCGCCTCGCCCTCGAGACTGCCGAACCACAGCACCCCGTTCCGCTCCCGGACGCCGGTGAGCATGCGGAAGCCCGGCACGGTGCCGCGCAACTCGTGCACCACGCGGCCACCGTCGTCGACCGCCACGACGCCCACCGTCGGCGCCGGCCCCGGCTGGAGCCGGGCCGGGACCGCGCTCACCGCGGTCCGGACGGCCGACGGCATCCGCCGGATCACGCTGAGCAGCCGGGACCGCGGGCTCGGCAGCGCCACCCAGATCAGCCCGTCGGAGCCGAGGGAGATGTTGTCGGGATAGCCGTCGATCCCGTCGACGAACACCTCGGCGCGGCCGGCCCGCGGCCCGGTCAGCCAGACGCGGTGCAGCCGGCCGGTGGCGGTCTCGGCGACGGCCACGTACGAGCCGTCCGCGGCCAGGGCGACGCCGTTGGCGAACTCGAGGCCGCCGAGCACCTCGCTGACCGCGCCGTCGGGGTCGCGCCGGAGCAGCCGCCCGCTCGCGGTCCGGCGCACCAGATCGGTGCGCCACCGCGGCACAGGGAACCGGGTGGAGGAGTCGCTGAACCAGATGGTGCCATCGGCGGCGACCGCGGCGTTGTTGCAGGCGAGCACGCGCCGCCCGTTCACCCGGTCGGCGAGGGTGCGCACCGCTCCCCCGTCCAGCGGCATCGCCAGGAGGCCCGCGTCGGAGGCGCAGACCACGAGCTCGTCGTCGCCCAGGAACTCCAGCCCGAGCGGGCGGCCGAAGCTGCGGCCGGACGGTCTCCACCGGCGCGCCCGGTCCCGCCGTGCGCACGATCCGGCCGTCGGCGAGGCCCGCGTAGACGCGCCCCCGCTCGTCGACCAGGACGTCCTCGGGTGCCGGCCCTCCCACGGGGACGACGGTCACCCCGGGAAGGCCGGTGCGCTCCGTCATCGGCGGCGTCCCCGTCCCGGTCAGGCCGGTCGCGCGACGCTGCCGGGCGCGGAGGTGAAGTCCTTCCCGGTCGCCCCCGTCCGGACGACGGTGACCGGGCAGGCCGCGTGGTGCACCAGCTGGTCGCTGGTCGAGCCGAGGAGGAGTCCGCGGAACCCGCCCCGACCGCGCGCGCCCACCACGAGCAGGCTCGCGTTCTCGGCGGCGCCGAGCAGGCCCTCGGTGGGCGAGCAGTGCACGGCGTGGCAGGTGACCCGGACCGCCGGGTCGAGCCCGGCCGCGGCGACGTGCGCGGTGAGCTCGTCGAGGACGGCCTTCTCGTAGTCCTCCAGCGGCGGCACGTACCCGGGCGACCAGGTGCGGGGCTGCGGTGCGGTCATCATCGCCCAGGCCCGCACCACGTGGAGGTCGACGTCGGCCCGGAGCGCCAGGCGGGCCGCCCAGGCAAGCGCCTCCTGGGCGCACTTCGACCCGTCGTGCCCGAAGACGATCCCGCCCTCGATCCGCACGACCTCACAGACGTCCGCCACCGCTGCCTCCCTGCTCCCGGCGCCGGTTCCGGCGCCGCGAGAGACAGCTTCCCACCGCCGGGGCGTCAGGACGGGACCGGCTGCCTCCCCGCCAGAACCACCATCTCCTCGGGGACGGTGGTGACGACTGCCTGCAGGGCCTGGCCGATCTGGTCGGTCAGGGTGCGCAGCGACTGCCGGGCCTCGTCACGCTGCCGGCGCAGGTCGTCGACCTCCCGCTGGACGTCGGCCAGCCGCGCGGCGGCGGCGTCGGCGGCGCGCTCGCGCTGCAGCCGGGCCTCGGCGTCGCGCCGGTCCCGCTCCTCGGCCGCGGCGCCGAGGAGCTGCTCGGCCTCCCGGCGGGCCCGCTCGAGGACGGCCGTCGCCTCGGCCCGCTCCCGGCGGGCGTGCGCGCACAGCTCGTCGGCGGCGTCGACCGCCATCTCCTTGATCTGGTGGGCCTTGCGCAGCCGGGCGTCGGCCTCGGTGCGGGCCTCCGCGAGGATCCGCTCGGCCTCCTCCGCGCCGGCGTCGGTGAGCGCCGCGGCCTCCTCCGAGGCGAGCCGGAGCATCTCGGTCACGCGGTCGGAGGCGGGGAACGCCTCGCGACCCCGCGGCGCGTCGGCCAGCAGCCGCCGGGAGATCTCCAGCTCCGCGGAGCACGCGGCGAAGCGGTTGAGCAGGTGGTCGACCTCGCGCCGGGCGGTCGACAGCTCGGACTCGGCCCAGGCGGCGTAGTTGTCGACCTGCAGCCGGTCGTAGCCGAGCGTGCGGACCCGGAACACCGGTCGCAGACCCAGCAGCTCGTCGAGATCCCCGGACAGGTTCGGCCGGTCGACCGGCTTCCCCGGGGGGCCGTCCCCGGCCGCTGCGCCCTCGCTCGTCCCGGTCCTCCGCACCATCCACTCCCCCTGCATCCCGCGCCGTCCGCCAGTGCTACCGGTTCGGACAGTGCCAGACCCGGCCCGGGCCGAGTGCGTCCGTGACCTGACCGTGAACTGACCGGGAACTGCCACCGGCGTAGTTCGGCTCGCTGTGCCAGGACGGCTACGTTCCGTCGACGGCCCAGCGCCCGAGGACGTCCCGGCGGGCCCGTGCCGAGGAGAGTGGGGGCAGCGGGCATAGACGGCCGGCGCCCGTGGTTGAGGCAAACGGTAGTTGCACTCTCAACTAACGACGGAGACGGACATGCAGTTCGGCATCTTCACGGTCAGCGACATCACGCCCGACCCGACCACCGGTCGCACCCCGACCGAGGCCGAGCGGATCAAGGCCGTCCTCACCATCGCGCAGAAGGCGGAGGAGGTCGGGTTGGACGTCTTCGCCCTCGGCGAGCACCACAACCCGCCGTTCTTCTCGTCCTCCCCCACCACGACGCTGGCCTGGATCGCGGCCAACACCACGACGCTGCAGCTCTCCACGTCGACCACGCTGATCACCACCAACGACCCGGTGAAGATCGCCGAGGACTACGCGATGCTCCAGCACCTCGCCGGCGGGCGGGTCGACCTCATGATGGGCCGCGGCAACACCGGCCCGGTCTACCCGTGGTTCGGCAAGGACATCCGCGACGGCATCGAGCTCGCGGTGGAGAACTACGCCCTGCTGCGCCGGCTGTGGCGCGAGGACGTCGTCAACTGGGAGGGCAAGTACCGCACTCCCCTGCAGGGCTTCACGTCCACGCCCCGCCCGCTGGACGACGTCCCGCCGTTCGTCTGGCACGGGTCGATCCGCAGCCCGCAGATCGCCGAGCAGGCCGCCTACTACGGCGACGGCTTCTTCCACAACCACATCTTCTGGCCACCGGAGCACACCCAGCGGATGGTCGAGTTCTACCGCCGCCGGTACGAGCACTACGGCCACGGCGCCGCCGACCAGGCGATCGTCGGCCTCGGCGGGCAGGTGTTCATGCGCAGGAACAGCCAGGACGCCATCCGCGAGTTCCGCCCGTACTTCGACGTCGCGCCGGTGTACGGCCACGGCCCGTCGCTGGAGGACTTCACCGAGCAGACCCCGCTGACCGTCGGCAGCCCCGAACAGGTCGTCGAGCGGACGCTGGGCTTCCGCGACTACGTCGGCGACCACCAGCGCCAGCTGTTCCTCATCGACCACGCCGGACTGCCCCTGAAGACGGTGCTCGAGCAGCTGGACCTGCTCGGCGAGGAGGTCGTTCCCGTGCTGCGCAAGGAGTTCGCCGCTCTCAAGCCGGCCCACGTGCCGGACGCGCCGACCCACGCCTCGCTCGTCGCCGCCGCGGGTGGCGCGAAGGACTCCACCGTCTACGCGCCCGCCGACTCCGTCACGGGGCAGAGCCGATGACCACCCGCACCCTCGCCGTCGTCAGCGCCGGGCTGAGCAACCCCTCCTCCACCCGGCTGCTGGCCGACCGGCTGACCGCCGCCACCGTCGACGCGCTGCGCGCCCGCGGCGACGACGCCACCGTCGAGGTGGTGGAGCTGCGCGAGCACGCCCGCGACCTGGCCGACAACCTGGTCACCGGGTTCGCCGGCCGGTCCCTGCAGACGGCGGTGGACACGGTCACCGGCGCGGACGGCCTGATCGCGGTGACGCCGATCTTCTCGGCGTCCTACAGCGGCCTGTTCAAGACGTTCTTCGACGTCCTGGACAAGGACGCGCTGGTCGGGAAGCCGGTGCTGCTCGCCGCCACCGCGGGCACCGCCCGGCACTCCCTCGCCCTCGAGCACGCGGTGCGCCCGCTGTTCGCCTACCTGCGGGCCGTCGCCGTCCCCACCGCGGTCTTCGCCGCCTCAGAGGACTGGGCCGGCGCGGGCGGCGTCGACCGCGCGCTGGCCGACCGCATCGACCGTGCGGCCGGCGAGCTCGCCGACCTGGTCACCGGCCGGCCGGCTGCGACACGGCCGGTCGACCCGTACGCCGACCCGACGACGTCGTTCGAGGAGCTGCTGCGCGGGAGCTGACCGGCGGTCAGTCCGGGACGCCGACGGGCACCGGCACGCCCGGGAGGGCGGGCGCCTCGAGGCCGACGGACCGCGGCCCCCGGGCACGGGCAAGCGCGAGGAGCCCGAGGCCGGCGGTGGCCGCCGCAGGCACCGTGAGGACCGCGGCCGCGGTGGACACCGACGTCCCGGCCGCCAGCGCTCCGGCGGCGAGGGCACCGGCCGCGTGGCTCACCATGAGCAGGCCCTCCAGGAACGAGAAGGCCGTGCCGCGCGAGGCCTGGGGCAGGCGCTGGGCGATCACGACGCCCGCCGGGACGGTCATCACGTCCAGTGCCCCGGCGGCGAGGAACCCGACCAGCACGACGGGCAGGGGGCTGTCCACCGCGAAGACGGCGAAGGAGACCACGGCCATCACCGAGACGGTGCGGCAGACCAGGCGCACCAGCCGGGCGTGCTCGCCCTCTGTCGGCAGGAAGAACGTGGTCGCGAACGCCGCCAGCGGCGGGACCGTGGCCAGGAGTCCCGCCCCGGTCGGGCCGACCCCGAGGTGGGCGGCGTAGGCCACCATCAGGCTCTCGACCGTGATGCCGAGCAGGGTGCCCATCGTGACCACGGCGACGGAGACGACGATCAGCCGGTCGGAGACCAGCGCCCGGACGGCGGGCCGGATCAGCGGCTCCCGGTCGGCGGCGTCCCGCGAGCGGGTCGACCGGATGCCGGCGATGAACAGCACGCCGACGAGGAACGAGAGGCCGTTGAGGCCGAGGGCCGGTGCCGTCCCCACGGCGGCCACGACCACGCCGCCGGCGGCGAAGCCGACCAGCGTCATGGCCTGCCGGGTGCCGGTGAACAGCGTCTGGGCGGCCAGGTAGCGGTCACCGGCCAGCTGCGGGAGGGCGGCGGAGTACGCCGCGGTGAAGGGCGGATCGGCCAGCCCGGCGAGGAAGGCCACGCCCAGGACCGCCCCGACCGGCAGATCCGTGACGGCCAGCAGCAGGAACAGCAGGCCGCGCACGACGTCGGACACCACCATGACGGTGCGGTGCGGATACCGGTCGGCCAGCGTCCCCAGCAGCTGGCCGATCCCCAGGTGCGGCAGCAGGGACACCGTGGTGACCGCGGCGGCGGTCAGCGGGCTGCCGGTCACGGCGAACACGTGCAGCGTCAGGGCGATCCGGGCGGCCCAGTTCCCCGCCTCCGACACGGTCCGCGCGTACCAGAGACGGCGGACCGACACGTCGGACAGCGGCTCGGCCAGCGCCCGCAGCCGCGTGCGTACCCGCTCCATGTGCTCCCCCGTCGCTCGTGCCTGCTCGCCCCCGCGGCGAGCAGGAGCCCGGTGCGGCGTGCCCGCACCGGGCTCCTCGGCTCTTCGGTTCCTACTGCACTTCCGCCCGCGCACCGGGTCCTGCGGCCCCGGCGGCCGGGCGGTTCCCCGCTCAGCTCCAGCTGCTGCCGCGCATGCCGTACCTCCCCCCGCTCTCCTCGTCGCGGCGAACGTAGCGATGCGGAACGGGGGTGTCCACGAGTTCGCGCGCGGCGCGCCGGATCGTTTCCCGGAGGTCAGCCGACGGCGTCCGGGGAGGGCGGCGCGCTGCCGCCCTGCGGCGCCTCGGCGGTCATGATCCGCACGATCTCCGCCTGGTCGGCGGCCGACGGCAGGCCCCAGCCGGGCCGGTAGTCGTAGACCTCGGCGAGCGGCGTCGACGCCGTCCGGCCGGTGAGCACCTCCACCGAGTCGCTCGCGATCAGCCCCGGGTGCTCGACGCCGCAGGCCTCCGCCACCTTCAGCAGGTCGCGGCGCAGCGTGCTCACGTAGTTGGCCGCCCGCACCGACTTCAGTGCCGGGTCCAGTCCGTGGGCGAGCCAGGCGTTCTGCGTCGCCACCCCCGTCGGGCAGGTGTCGGTGTGGCACTTCTGGGCCTGGATGCAGCCGATCGCCAGCATCGCCTCCCGCGCCACGTTGACCATGTCGCAGCCCAGCGCGAACGCGACGACCGCGTTGTCGGGCAGGCCCAGCTTGCCCGCGCCGACGAAGACCACCTTCTCCTGCAGGTCCTGCCGGGCGAACGTGGAGTAGACCCGGGCGAAGCCCAGCTGGAAGGGCAGGGACACCGAGTCGGTGAAGATCAGCGGCGCGGCGCCGGTGCCGCCCTCGCCGCCGTCGACCGTCACGAAGTCGACGCCCCGGTCGTCCCGGCTCATCAGGTCGGTGAGGTCCTCCCAGAAGCCCATGTCGCCCACCGCGGACTTGATGCCGACCGGCAGGCCGGTCTCGCTAGCCAGCAGCTCCACCCAGTCGAGCATGCTGTCGACGTCGGAGAACTCCGCGTGCCGCGAGGGGCTCACGCAGTCCACGCCCTCGGGCACGCCCCGGGCGGCGGCGATCTCGGCCGACACCTTGGCCGCCGGCAGCACGCCCCCGAGCCCGGGCTTGGCGCCCTGGCTCAGTTTGATCTCCAGGGCGCGGACGGGTGCGCTCGCGACGAGGTCCTTGAGCCGGTCGAGGTCGAAGCGCCCGTGCTCGTCGCGGCAGCCGAAGTACGCCGTCCCGATCTGGAACACCAGCTCAGCGCCGTGCCGGTGGTGCACCGACAGCCCGCCCTCTCCGGTGTTGTGCATGCACCCGGCCAGCGCCGCGCCCCGGTTCAGCGCCTCGACGGCTGCCCCGGACAGCGACCCGAAGCTCATCGCCGAGATGTTGACGACGGAGCCGGGGCGGAACGCCGCGGCCCGTCCGCGGGCCGCACCGATCACCTTCGCGCCCGGCAGGGCGACGTCCTGCCCCGCCTGCACGTGGGTCGCCGGAACCGCACGGCCGAAGGTCTTGTGGTTGATGACGGGATAGCCGGCGGTGTACTCCAGGTCGTTGTCCGTGCCGAAGCCGAAGTAGTTGTTGTCCTTCTTCGCCGAGGCATAGACCCAGCGCCGCTGGTCGCGGGTGAACGGGCGTTCCTCGTTGTTGCCGGCCACGAGGTACTGGCGCAGCTCGGGGCCGATCGCCTCGAGCAGGTACCGGGCGTGACCGAGCACCGGGAAGTTGCGCTGCAGCGTGTGCTCGCGCTGGACCAGGTCGCGGGCGGCGACGGCGGCCAGGGCGGCCAGCCCGGCGGCGGCTGTCCGGCTGGCTCGCTTCATGGCCGTCATCCTCTTCCGGAACTGACCGCCGTCAAGTGGAACGCCCGCCGGGGCCGTCAGCGGTAGGCAGAACCGCCGCGCAGCCGGGCGCCGACGGCCACGAACAGCGGCGCGAGCACGATGCCGTCCCGCGCCAGCCGGGCCCGCAGCTCACGGCGGTGCCGCAGGACGCCCAACAGGCCGATCGCCCAGAACACGTACTGGACGGCGAACGCGGCCCGGAAGGCGTCCAGGTCGTAGTCGGTCGACGAGCCCGGAGTGAGGACGTCGAGGACTGCGCCGACGGCGAGGATGGTCGTCAGCGCGGCGACGAACCCGCCGACGTTCACCACGCCGCTGGCGCTGCCCAGCCGCTCGGCGGGGTTCTCGGTGCGGGCGAAGTCGAAGCCGATCATCGAGCCCGGTCCGTTGGTGGCCAGGACGACGACCAGCACGACGAGCAGCGACAGCGGCGCCCGGCCCGGCCACAGCAGGACGACGGTCCACACGGCTACGGTGCTGCCGAGGATGGAGAAGACCAGGTCGGAGCGGCGCAGCGGCCACCGGGCGACCAGCCGGCCCACGACCGGTGCGACCCCCATGCCGACCACGACCAGCAGGGTCAGCAGACCCGCGGCGGTCGACGGGGAGCGGTCCTCCCCCAGCACCAGGAAGGGATAGCCCCACAGGAGGGCGAACACCGTGCCCGAGAACTGCGTGACCAGGTGCGTGTACAGCCCCAGCCGGGTGCCGGGCTCGCGCCAGGTGACGACCAGGCGGCGGCCCACCTCGGTCAGGCCGGCCGGGGCCGCGACGACGGTGCCCGGTGGGGCGTCGCGCAGCGCGACGAGGACCAGGATGCCGGCGAGGACGCCGGTGGCGGCCGCACCCAGGAAGGTGGCCGTCCAGGAGGTGCCGTGGAGCAGCGCGACCAGGGGGTAGGCCGCGGCGATCGAGCCGACCTGGCCGAGGATGCCGGTGAGCTGGGTGATCAGGGGGACGGCCCGCCCGGGGAACCAGAACGACACGACGCGCAACACGCTGATGAAGGTCATCGCGTCCCCGGCGCCGACGAGCACGCGCGCCGCGACGGCCGGCGGGACGTCGGTGGCCAGGGCGAGGACGAGCTGGCCCGCGGCCATCGTCAGCGCCCCGGCCAGGATCATGCGGCGCGAGCCGAACCGGTCGAGCGCGACGCCCACCGGCACCTGCAGGCCGGCGTAGACCGCCAGCTGCAGCACGAGGAACAGGGAGATCGCCGAGGCGCCGGCCGAGAACCGCTCCTGCGCGTCGACGGCGGCGACCCCGAGGGACCCCCGGTGGAAGACCGCGACCATGTACGCGAACAGGGCCACGCCCCACACCACGTAGGCGCGGACCGGCGGGCGCACGGCCGGGTCGTCCCGGGCGGTCGGCATCGGCACCCTTCAGGAGTACACCCGGCTCCCCGGGGACCTCCCGGCCGGCGCGGTGAGTTCGGTCACCGCGGCCGGCGGCTCACGTCCGGGCGGGGCGGATCAGCAGCACGGCGAGCGCGCCCAGCGCGCTGACCACGGCGGCGCCCACGGCCGACAGGTTCCAGCCACCGGTGAGCCCGGCCGCCGTTCCGGCCGGCGTCGCCGAGACCGTGACGATCACGACGAGGGTCACGCCTACCGCGGCGCCGATGTAGCGGGCGGTGTTGTTGGCGCCGCTGCCCATCGCCGCACGCTCCGGCGGCACGTGCGCGACGGCCTCACGGCCGAGGGCGGCGTTCGCCAGGCCGTACCCCACGCCGAGCACCGAGAGACCCGGCAGCAGCCGCATCCCGGAGCCGTCCGGGCTCAGCACGGCCAGGCCCGCCAGCCCTGCAGCGCTCAGCGCCAGCCCGATCGCGAGCAGCACCCGGCCGTCCAGCCCGGGGATCAGGCGCACGGCGAGCGCGGTGGCGGTCGACAGCGCCGACCACACCACGACGAGCAGGGTCACCGCGAGCAGGCTCTCGCCGAGCGCGCGCATCAGCACGGCGGCCAGGAACGACATCATCCCGACTACGGCGATCCCGGTGACCAGCGCCCCCACGGACGCGGCGACGAATCCGGGCACCCGGAAGAGGGCGAGGTCGACCAGAGGCTCGGCGATCCGGTGCTCGGCGACGACGAACGCCACCCCGAGCGCTCCGCCCAGGAGCAGGAAGGCGACGACCGGGCCGGCACCGCCGCCGGAGCGGGTCTGCACGAGACCGACGAGCAGGCAGCTCACCGCCGCCACGAGGAGCAGCGGCCCGGCGACGTCCACCCGGCGACGCGGGCCGTTCGCAGCCGTCGGCAGGAGCAGCCGCGCCGCGACGGCGAACACCGTCGCGAGCACCGCGGTGACGACGTACGTGCCCCGCCAGCCGTTGCCGGTGTCGATCGCGACCGTCAGCAGGCCTCCCACACCGGTCCCGGCCCCGACGCTGGCGCCCCAGACGGCGGTGGCCCGTGCCCGGGCTGGTCCGACCGGATAGCAGACCGAGAGCAGCCCGAGCGAGCAGGCGAGGACCGCCGCTCCCCCGATGCCCTCGAGCAGTCGCCCCGCCAGGAACACCGCCGTCGCACCCGCGGCCGCCGAGGCCACCGCGCCCAGGGCCACCAGCACCAGGCCCGCCACGAACACCCGCCGTCGCCCGATCTGGTCCGCCACCGCCCCGGCCACCAACAGGGCGGCGGCGAGCCCGACGCTCATCGCACTCAGCAGCCACGCCTGGCCGGCCGGGCCGGTGCCGAACGCCGAGGCGGTCCGGACGCCGGTGGCCAGCGGGGTCACGAAGGTGGCGAGGACCAGCAGCGTGCTGCCGGAGACGACGGCGAGGGTCCGGCCGGGGGCCGGCTGCGGGGCGGTCGGACCTGGCGAGGGCGCGGCGGCCGGCGCGGGCCCCGGCCGGTCGGTCGTACCGGGAGTGCTCACGGCGGCCTCGTTCTCTCGGCTGGTCGGCGGCGGCGGTCCCTGCACGCTAGCAGCGTCGGTTCGGAAATCAAACCGTGAGCGGGCGCTCCGTGAAGCCGGGAGGACTAGCCGGCGTCGACCGGGGGCAGGAGCAGGGACGACCGCCGTCCCCGACGAGAGGAGCGCCGTCCATGGCGTCCGTCATCAGCTTCGACATCGCGACCGAGGCCGAGAAGAACCCGGATTTCCGCCGCGTGCTCTGGACCGGCGAGCACAGCCAGCTGGTGATCATGACGATCCCGCCGGGCGGTGAGATCGGCGAGGAGACGCACGAGGACACCGACCAGATCCTCACCTTCGTCAGCGGCACCGGGAAGGCGATCGTCTCGGGATCGGAGCGGAACGTGACCCAGGGCGACCTGGTCGTCGTCCCGGCCGGGAAGAAGCACAACTTCCTCAACACCGGGCCCAACCCGCTGATCCTCTACACCGTCTACGGGCCGCCGGAGCACGCCGACGGTGCGGTGCACGCGACGAAGGAGGAGGCCGACCGGCTCGAGGAGGAAGGCAAGGACGAGCCGCCCACCGGCTGACCGCTCACGCCCGCATCCCCCGGGGCCGCCGTTCCCCGACGGCGGCCCCCGTGCGTGCGGGACGGAGGAGGCGGGCCAGACCCAGGCCGGTCACGGCCCCGACCGTGACGGCCATCAGCGCGCCGGCCAGGGCGCCGATCACCGCGATGACCAGGCCGCTCTGACCCGGCCGCCACAGCGGCGTGGCCACGAGCATGAACACCGCCAGGCCGGCCAGCCAGCCCAGGGCGGTCCACCCGATCCAGGAGGCGCTCCGGCGGACGGAGCGGCGCAGCACCGACCATTGCGCCACCCCGATGGAGGCCAGCAGGAGCAGACCGCCGACCGTCGCCAGCGAGGCCGTCGCGAGCGGGGACAGCGCACTCCACCGGTTCCCGAGCAGGCTCGGAGCCAGGCCGATTCCCCAGGCCACGGCCGCGGCCAGCGCGGTGCGGAACACCCAGCCGCGGGCGTCCACCAACGGCAGCGCCGCCCGCAGCACCCGGCTCTGTGCCCAGCCCAGGATCGCCCCCTCCAGGCTCCCGGCCGCCACGAACACGACCGTCCGTACCGCGTCGCCGGCTCCGTCGGGAAGGAGGACCGCCGCGACCGCGGGGACGAGGAAGCCGACGGTCTCCCCCGCCGCCGTGGCCAGCGCCCAGCGGCGCCAGAGACCCTCGACCACATGTCCTCCTCCGCACCCGGCCCCGGGTGTACCGGAGGCTGCTCCGATCGATCCGGCGGGACAACACCCTCCGCGCACCGCGGTCGTCGGGCACCTTGCGGACGACGGCGCCGGTCGGCCACGGTGGGACGGTCGGAAGGAGGGGACCGATGACCGCATCCCCCGCGGGCCCGCGGGTCCTGGTGGTCGTGGCGACGAAGCACGGCGCGACCCGGGGCATCGCCGAGGCGATCGCCCGCGAGCTCTCCGACCGGGGCCTGGGCGTCGTCCTCCAGGACGCGGAGCACGCTCCCCCGCCGACCGGGTTCGACGCCGTCGTCGTGGGCAGCGCGGTGTACGCCGGCCGGTGGCGCGAGCCGGCGCGCGACTGGGTGAGCGCCCACGCGGCGGCCCTGCGCGAGCGGCCGGTCTGGCTGTTCTCCAGCGGCCCGATCGGCTCCCCACCCTTTCCGCCCGACCAGCCGCACGACGTGCAGCCGCTGAGCCAGCTGGTCGGCGCGGAGGGGCACCAGGTGTTCGCCGGGCGCCTGGACAAGGACCTGCTGAGCTTCGGCGAGCGGGCGATGGTCACCGCCATGCGCGCACCGCTCGGCGACTTCCGCGACTGGGACGCCGTGCGGGCCTGGGCCGGGGAGGTCGCGGGCCGGTTGCGCGCCC
>DATHAK010000194.1:0-3280 GCA_035296685.1 Blastococcus sp. | reverse complement strand
ACGATCTTCTCCGGCTGGCTCACCGACCGGCTCGACCCGCGGGTGCTGCTGCTGGCGTACTACGGGCTGCGCGGCCTGTCGCTGTTCGCGCTGCCCACCCTGTTCGGGCCCGACCTGCACGTGAGCATGATCGCGTTCATCGTCTTCTACGGGCTGGACTGGGTGGCCACCGTCCCGCCGACCCTGGCGCTCTGCCGCGAGCACTTCGGCGCCCGCGCCCCCGTCGTCTTCGGCTGGGTGTTCGCCTCCCACCAGCTCGGCTCGGCGGTCGCCGCGTTCGGCGGCGGGGTGATCCGCGACGTCACCGGCTCCTACGACCTCGCCTGGTTCCTCGCCGGCGGGCTGTGCATGCTGGCCGCGGTCGCGTCGATCTCCATCCGCCGCAACCCGCCGCCGCCGGCCGAGACCGCGTTGCCGACATCACCGACCGAGGCGGCCGCGGCGCAGGCGCACGGCTGAGGCGGTTCGCCCTAGGCTGCTGCGGTGTCGCGTTACGTCGAGCACCCCAGCAAGGTCGCCCGCTGGCGGGACGACGGTTTCGAGGTGCTTCCCGATGCCGCCGAGGCGACCGAGACCGTGTGGACAGCGCTGCCGCCCGACGGGGACGGCGACCCCGTCTGGGAGGGCCTGCTGGCGGTGCGGACCGCTCCGGACCGCGCGGTCATCGCCGCCGTCCCCGTGTTCGCCTACGACCTCAACCTCGGTGACGAGGTCGAGGTGGCTGCCTCCCCCGAGGGGCGGCTGGTCGTCGTCCGGCCCGTGTGGGACGCCGGCCGCTTCACCTTCCGCGTGCTGTTCCCCCACGCCGACGACCCGGGCGACCGGTCCTGGGTGACCCTCCAGCAGGACCTCGAGCCCTACGCGTGCTGGTTCGACGTGTACTCGCCCCAATTGGTCGCCGTCTCCGCCGAGCCCGACGTCGCCCAGTACGTCGCCGACCACCTCGAGCAGCAGGCGAACGCCGGCCGATGGGTCTACGAGACCGGCCGATCGGTGCTGCCCGAAGCCGTCCCCGACCAGCTCTAGGGGTCTTGTCCACGCTTCCGGAGTCCTGCAGCACCCCGGAAGCGGGAGGAACACCCCGGAAGCGGGGGCGACCTGCGGAGCGCGGAGGACCGCGAACAGAACCCCTGGAGCGAGCGGCCGCGAGCGCGCACGATGGGCGCGTCGAGGAGGCCGCCCCATGCGAGCGCGCGCACCGGATCTCGAGGGTGAGATCGAGCGGGACGGCGTCCGCGTGGGCTACGACGTCTACGGCGAGGCCGGCCGCCCCGCGCTGGTCCTGCTGACCTCGTGGGCGATCGTGCACATGCGCCAGTGGAAGCTGCAGATCCCGTTCCTCGCCCGGCACTTCCGCGTGATCACCGTGGAGGGGCGGGGGAACGGCCGCGCCGACCGGCCGGCCGACGAGGCCGCCTACGCCGACGACCAGTACGTCGACGACGCGCTCGCGGTCATGGACGCCGTCGGCGTGGAGGGCGCCGTCCTGGGCGGGCTGTCCATGGGCGCGCGGCACGCCCTGCAGTTCGCCGCCCGGTATCCCGAGCGTGCGACCGGCGTCGTCGCCATGGGCTCGCTGTTCCCGGCGTCGTACATGCCGGACTTCGACGTGCCGAAGCCCGCCTACGAGGGCTGGGACAAGTACAACCGGCACCACTGGCGCAGCGACTTCCCCGACTGGGTCGAGTTCTTCATGTCGCAGGTCTTCTCCGAGCCGCACTCGCTCAAGCAGCGGGAGGACGGCGTCTCCTGGGGGCTGGGCACCGACGGCGAGACCCTCGCGCTGACCCAGACGCAGAAGGCGCTGCCCACCGTCGCGGTCGCCGAGGCGACCTGCCGCGCCGTGCGCTGCCCGGTCCTGGTGGTGCACGGCAGCGACGACCGGATCACCCCGTACGCGGTCGGCGCCGACATCGCGCGCTGGACCGGCGGGCGTCTGGTCACGGTCGAGGGTGGCGGTCATGCACCACCGCTGCGCGAGCCGGTGTTCACCAACCGGCTGATCGCCGACTTCGTCCGGTCGGTCGCCCCCGAGAGCCGGCCACCCCGCACCTGGACGCGGGCGCGCAACCGGCCGAAGCGGGCGCTCTACGTCAGCTCGCCCATCGGCCTCGGGCACGTCCGCCGCGACCTGGCGATCGCCGACGAGCTCCGGGCGCTGCACCCCGACCTCCGGATCGACTGGCTGACGCAGCACCCGGTCACCCGGGTGCTGGAGGAGCGGGGGGAGCGGGTGCACCCCGCCTCGGCGCTGCTGGCCAGCGAGAGCGGGCACGTCGAGTCGGAGGCCGGCGAGCACGACCTGCACGTCTTCCACGCGATCCGCCGGATGGACGAGATCCTGGTCGCCAACTTCATGGTGTTCGCCGACCTGGTCGACGACGAGCCGTACGACCTCTGGATCGCCGACGAGGGCTGGGACGTCGACGGCTTCCTGCACGACAACCCGGAGCTCAAGCGCGCGCCGTTCGCGTGGCTGACCGACTTCACGGGCTGGCTGCCGATGTCCGACGGCGGCGCGGCGGAGGCGATGCTCACCGCGGACTGGAACGCCGAGCGGGTCGAGCGGGGACGCCGGTACCCGCGGCTCCGGGACCGGTCGATCTTCGTCGGCAACGAGGCCGACGTCGTCGACGAGCCGCTCGGGCCGGAACTGCCGACCGCCCGCGCGTGGGCCCGTGAGCGGTACGACTTCGCCGGCTACGTGCTCGACGGCGCCGCCCCGGCCGACCGGGAGGAGGAGCGAGCCCGTCTCGGCTACCGGCCCGACGAGCGCGTCTGCCTGGTGACCGTCGGGGGCTCCGGGGTGGGCAGCGCCCTGCTCGCCCGCACCGCCGAGGCGTTCCGGTCGGCCGAGAAGCGGGTGCCCGGCCTGCGGATGGTCCTGGTGACCGGTCCGCGGATCGACCCGGCGTCCGTGCCGGCGGACGACGGCGTCGAGGTGCACGGCTACCTCCCGGACCTGCGTCGGCACCTGGCCGCGTGCGACCTCGCCGTCGTCCAGGGCGGCCTGTCGACCACGATGGAGCTGACCGCCGCCGGCCGGCCGTTCGTCTACGTACCGCTGGCCCACCACTTCGAGCAGCAGGTGCACGTGCCGCACCGGCTCGCGCAGTACGGCGCCGGACGGCGGATGGACTACGCCGAGGCGGCCGACCCCGAGCGGCTCGCCGAGGTGGTCGCGGCCGAGATCGGCCGTCCGGTGCGGTACCGGACGGTCGAGACGGACGGCGCCGCGCGGGCCGCCCGGATGCTCGCGGAGCTGCTCTGACCGGCCGGG
>DATHAK010000193.1:0-2082 GCA_035296685.1 Blastococcus sp. | reverse complement strand
CGCCTCCTCGAACAGCTTCTGGTACCGGCGCTGGACGGAGCAGTCGCGGTCGCCGAGCGCCACGGCGCGCGAGCCGTCGCCGAGCACCTGCACCTCGACATGTCGACCCGACGACACGAAGCGCTCCAGGTAGACCCGCGGATCGCCGAACGCGGCGGCGGCCTCGGAGACGGCGAGGTCGAGGGTGTGCGCGAGGTCGTCCGGTCCGTGCACCAGCTTCATGCCGCGGCCACCACCGCCGCCGACGGCCTTCACCAGGAGCGGATAGCCGACCTCGGCAGCCACCGCCTGCGCCTGCGCCAGGTCCGCGGCCTCCCCGCCGGGGACGACGGGCAGCCCGGCTGCCAGAGCGTGCGACCGGGCGGTCAGCTTGTCGCCCACCGCCTCCAGCGACTCCGGGCTCGGCCCCACGAAGACGATCCCCGCCGCCGCGCAGGCGCGGGCCAGCGACGGGTTCTCGGAGAGGAAGCCGTACCCGGGGTGCACCGCGTCGGCGTGCACGCCCTGTGCCGCGCGCACGACGGCGGCCGCGTCGAGGTAGCTCTGCGCCGCGTTGGCCGGCCCGAGCCGGACGACCCGGTCGGCCAGCCGGGCGGGGAGCGATTCGAGGTCGGCGTCCGAGGCGGCCAGCACCGACTCGATGCCCAGCCGGGCGCAGGTGCGGACCACCCGGGCGGCGATCTCGCCCCGGTTGGCGATCAGCAGCCGCCCGATGCGCCGGCTGTCAGCCACCCGCCCCACCATCCCCGGCCGGCTCCACCACCAGCAGCACCGAATCCGCCTCCGCGAACTCGCCGTTGCCCAGGCGGAACTCCACGACGGTGCCCCGGACGCCCGCGTGCACCGGCGTCATCATCTTCATGGTCTCGACGATCCCGACGACGGTCTCGGCGTCCACCTGGTCGCCGACGTCCACGAACGGCGGTGCCCCGGGCTGCGGCGCCCGGTAGAACGTGCCGAGCAGGGGTGGGTGCACCGCGACCAGCCCCTCGCCGACCTCGGCGACGGCCGCGGGAGCCGCCGCGGCGGCCACGGGGGTGTCGGCCTGCTCCACCCGCGGCTCCCGCAGCACCTGCTGCTCGGCGGTCCAGCCGGTGGCACCCTCCCGCCGCACGGTGAGGGTGAGGTCCGCGAGCTCCAGGTGCAGCTCGGCCAGGCCGCTCGAGTCCAGGACCCGGAGGACGTCCCGGACGTCGTCGGGGGTCAGCTCCATCCCGCTCAGCTCCCGGAGGTCTCCGGGCGCTTGCCGCCCAGCAGGTCGAAGACGTGGTCGAACGGGCGTGCGGCCGGCGCTGCCTTGCGGTCGCGGTCCTTCTCCGCCCACACCGTCTCCGGCCGGCTCTGCAGCAGGAAGACGTTCTCGCCGGAGGCTCCGGCCTCCGCAACCGCCCACTCAATGTCCTGCGGGCAGCCGTAGTGGGCCTCGACCTGCCGGGCGACGGCGACCAGCTCGGCGATCTCGTCGTCGGAGATCGAGGGCTGGTCCTGCAGCCCGGCCGGCACGTCGGTCTCGACCACGCCGTGGCCGGACGGGTCGGGCCGGTGCCAGCGGGTCTTGGTGGCCACCGTCCGCTTCATCTCACCGGTGACCTTGCTGACGACGAAGGAGTCGGGAGTGACGTCGCCGCTGACGACGGCGGAACCCAGACCCCAGCTGGCGTCGATGGCGACGACCGACTTGTCGCCGCTCAGCGGGCTGCGGGTGAACATCACGCCGGAGCTGCGGGCGTCCACCATCCGCTGGACGACGACGGCCATCCCGAGGTCGATCTCCGGGATGCCGCGGCGCAGCCGGTAGGTCACCGACTCGACGCTGTAGAGGCTCGCCCAGCAGCGGCGCACGTGCTCCAGCACCGACTCGGCGCCGCGCACCCACAGGTAGGTGTCCTGGAGCCCGGCGAAGCTGGCCTCCGCGCTGTCCTCGCTGGTCGCACTCGACCGGACGGCGACCGGCAGGGTCGGGTCGCCGCACTCCTCGCACAGCGCCGCGTACGCCGCGGTGACGGCCGCGGCGACCTCGTCGGGCGGCGGCGCGGACTCCAGCACCGCCCGGATCTCGGCGGTCGCGGCGGCGAGCCCGTC
>DATHAK010000192.1:0-10001 GCA_035296685.1 Blastococcus sp. | reverse complement strand
CTTCCCGACGTCGTCCACGCAGGCGTACTTGCGGATCTTCACCATGCCGGTCTCGGTGTCGACCTCCATCGCGCAGATGTGCGTGCCGTGCGGGAAGGAGAAGTTGACCGGGTCGAAGGTCGCGTCGGCGTCGATCGACGGCTCCACGCCCTCGGGGAAGTTGTGCGACGACCAGGTGGCCAGAGCGATCTCCTGGATGGTCAGCCCGGTGCCGGGCGTGCCGCGCACGGAGAAGCTGCCCCCCGTGAACTCGAGGTCGTCCTCGCTCGCCTCGAGCAGGTGCGCCGCCACCGTGCGGGCCTTGGCGATCACCTTGTCGGCGGCGTTCATCACGGCCGCACCGCCCACGACCAGTGACCGGGACCCGTAGGTGTCCATGCCGCGCGTCGAGATGGCGGTGTCCCCGTGCAGCACCTCGACGTCCTCGAACGGCACGCCGAGGGAGTCGGCGACGAGCTGGCTCCACGCCGTCTCGTGCCCCTGGCCGTGCGGGGTCGAGCCGGTGACCACCTCGACCTTGCCCGTCGGCAGCATGCGGATGGAGGCGTGCTCCCAGCCACCCGCGCCGTAGGAGAGCGATCCGAGGACGCGCGAGGGCGCCAGGCCGCACATCTCGGTGAAGGTGGAGAAGCCGATCCCGAGCTGCACCGGGTCGCCCGACTCCCGGCGCCGCCGCTGCTCCTCGCGCAGCTCGTCGTAGCCGACCAGCTCGAGCGCCTGCTGGGTGGCGGTGTCGTAGTCGCCGCTGTCGTACTCGAGCCCGGCCACCGTGGTGAACGGGAACTCCTCGGCCTTGATCCAGTTCTTGCGCCGCAGCTCCAGCGGGTCCATGCCGAGCTCGACGGCGAGCTCGTCCATGATCCGCTCGATCGCGAAGGTGGCCTCGGGCCGGCCGGCGCCGCGGTAGGCGTCGGTCGGGGTCTTGTTGGTGAAGACGCCCTGGCAGTCGAACCGGTAGGCCGGGAACTTGTAGATCGCCGGGTACATGAAGGCGCCCAGGACCGGGATGCCCGGGCTGACCAGCCGCAGGTACGCGCCCATGTCCGAGAGGATGTGGACCTTCAGGCCCTTGACGCTGCCCTCGCGGTCGGACGCGATGTCGATGTACTGGATCTGGTCGCGGCCGTGGTGGGCGCTCATCAGCGACTCGCTGCGGGTCTCGGTCCACTTGACCGGCTTGCCCATGCGCTTGGCCACCAGGAGGGTGATGACCTCCTCGGGCGTGACCTGCAGCTTGCCGCCGAACCCGCCGCCGACGTCGGGGGCGATCACCCGCAACTTGTGCTCGGGGGTTCCGGTGATCATCGCCAGCATCAGCCGCAGGATGTGCGGCACCTGGGTCGAGGACCACATCGTGTAGTTGTCGCCCTGCGGCTGGACGACGGTGGCGCGCGGCTCCATGAACGCCGGGATCAGCCGCTGCTGGACGAAGCGCCGGCTGACCACGACCTCGGCGTTCGCGAACGCCTCGTCGGTGTTCTGGCCGGTGCCGACCTCGCCCGCGTCGAAGACGAACCGGAAGCTCTCGTTCGACTCGATGTGGTCGTGGCAGAGCTCGGCGCCGGAGGCGACGGCCTGCTCCATGTCGAGCACCACCGGCAGCGGGTCGTAGTCGACGTCGACGAGCTCGACGGCGTCCTGCGCGGCGGCCTTGCTGCGCGCGACGATCACTGCGACGGCCTCACCGACGTGGTTGACCTCGTCGACGGCGACCGACGGGTGGCCCGGGTTGACCATGTCGGGGGTGACCGGCCAGGCGCAGGGGATGGAGCCTTGCTCCTCCTTGAAGTCCCGCCCGGTGAAGACGGCGAGGACGTTCGGGGACTGCTGCGCCGCGCTCACGTCGATATTGGTGATCTTGGCGTGCGCCACCGGGCAGCGGACGACGGCGAGGTGCAGCATCCCCGGCAGGACCATGTTGTCGGTCCACGTGGTCTTCCCCGTGATGAGCCGCGCGTCCTCCTTGCGCAGGCGGGCCTTGCCGACCTCCTTCTCGGGCGCCTGCGTGGTGGCCGGGTCCTCGGTCATGGTCATGACTGCACCGCCACATGGGGAGCGGCCGCGGTGTCCACCGCGGCGGGCGAGACCTGCCCGTTGTCGGCGGCGGAGCCGCCGCTCATCTCGGCGGCGGCCTGCTGCACCGCGCGCACGATGTTCTGGTAGCCGGTGCAGCGGCAGAGGTTGCCCTCGATGCCCTCCCGCACCTCGTCCTCGCTCGGGTTCGGGTTGTCCTTGACCAGGTCGATCGAGGCCATGATCATCCCGGGGGTGCAGAACCCGCACTGCAGGCCGTGCATCTCGTGGAAGGCCTTCTGCATCGGGTGCAGCGTGCCGTTCGAGGAGATCCCCTCGATCGTGGTGACCTCGCTGCCGTCAGCCTGGACGGCGAAGACGGTGCAGCTCTTCACGGCCTCGCCGTCGAGGTGGACGGTGCAGGCGCCGCAGTTGCTGGTGTCGCACCCGACGACGGTGCCGACCTTGCCCAACTGCTCCCGCAGATAGTGGACGAGGAGTGTCCGCGGCTCGACGTCGTCGCTGTAGGACGCACCGTCGACCCGCACGTTGATCTGCGTCACCGAACCTCCGCTCTGAGGTGTGGCCCCCGTCACTCCGGGGGTGCTCAGCGGAGTCTGTTCCGCCTGGGACGGTTGCGCCAGGCCCGAGCGCGGGGACCGGGAGCCGGTCTTGTCGCGTGTGGTCATCCGGCCCCGAAAAGCCCGGAATACCGAGGATTTCCCGTCCTGCCGGCGGGGCCTGTCACGGGCGGCAACGTTGCAGCGTCGTTGCAGGACGCGCAGGTCAGGCGGCCGCCGCTGGCTCCAGTGCGCCCTCAGGAGCACGGACATGCGCGGCGGTCGTGGGCCGGGTGCGCCACCGCAGCGCCGCGGACACCCCCAGGGGCACCAGCCCGGCCGCAGCCAGCCCGGCCCCGACCGCGCTGGGCGCCCGGTAGCCGAGCCCGGCCGCGATGACCAGACCGCCGAGCCAGGCCCCGAGGGCGTTGGCCAGGTTGAGCGCCGAGTGGTTGAGCGCGGCACCCAGCATCTGCGCGTCCCCGGCCGTCTCCATCAGCCGCATCTGGAGGCAGATGGCCAGCGACGACGCGGCGATCGACACGAGGAAGACGCCGACGAAGAGCGCGGGCGGCCACGGCGAGAGCAGCGCGACCAGCGCGAGCAGTACCAGCAGCGAGACCAGGGTGGCGACCGCGAGCGGAAGATCGCCCAGTCGGCCAGCCGCCCGCCCAGCGCCGTCCCCACGACGCCGCCGGCGCCGTAGGCCAGCAGCACCCAGGGCACCGTGCCGCGGGACAGCTGGGCGACGTCGGTGACGACGGGAGCGATGTAGCTGTACAGCGCGAACATCCCGCCGAAGCCCACGATCCCCACTAGCAGGGTGAGGAGGACCTGCGGCCGGCGCAGGGCGCCCAGCTCGCCGCGGACGGTCGCCTCCGGGTTGCCCGGCGACGACGGGACGACGGCCAGGACGGCGGCCACCGTGACGGCGGCGAGCAGCGCGACGGTCCAGTACGCCGAGCGCCAGCCGAGCTGCTGGCCGAGCCAGGTCGCCGCCGGCACACCCGTGAGCATCGCGGCGGCGAGGCCCAGCAGGACCGAGCTGACGGCGCGACCGCGCAGGTGCGGCGCCACCAGCGAGGCGGCGACCAGGGAGGCGACGCCGAAGTACGCGCCGTGCGGCAGCCCGCTGAGGAACCGCGCGGCCAGCATCGTGCGGTAGCCGGGCGCGAGTGCGGTCAGCACGTTGCCGACGAGGAAGGCGCTCATGAGGGCGACGAGGAGCGCGCGGCGGGGCAGGCGGGCGCTGAGCGCGGCGATGACCGGTGCTCCCACCACCACGCCGAGCGCGTAGACCGAGATGACGTGCCCGGCCGAGGGGATGTCGACGCCCACACCGTCGGCGATGTCGGGCAGCACGCCCATGGTCACGAACTCGGTGGTGCCGATGGCGAAGCCCCCGAGAGCCAGGGCCACCAGCGCGACCACGACGCGGGCCGTGCTGAGGGAACGGGCGGACGGCGGACTCGTCGAGGGAGCGGCACTCACTCAGCAGGCCAAGTGTGCTGGTACCGGGCGCATTCCCCGATGTGGGCGAGTCGACTCAGCGGGCCCGCGGGGCGCGACGCAGGCGCAGCAGGTGCGCCGCCGCCGCGGCGCGGCGGGGTGAGCTGGCCGGCAGCCACTCCAGGCACTTCTCCCAGACGGCGGCGTCGTCCCGGGCATCCGGCAGCTGCGCGTACCGCAGCAGCAGCTCGGGGCGGCGGCTGGACAGCACCGCCTGCCGCAGCAGCGCCGCCGCCCGCGCGCGGGCCGCTGCCACGCCGGGTGCCCGTGATCCCGGGAGGACCGCACCGGGGTAGCGCTCCAGCGCCGAGCCCACCGCTCCACGGGCGAGCAGCCGGCGCACCTGGTCCAGGTCGGTGTCCACCCGCCCGAGCAGCCGGTACGGCCGGGAGCCCACCAGGTCGGCCCCCACCAGGCGGCGCAGCCGCGACAGCTCCGCCCGGACGGTCACCGCCGCGGCCTCGCCGGGGTGGCACTCGGCGGCCAGCTGCGTCGCGCTGCGGCCCTCGCCGGCCACCGCCGCCTCGGCCAGCAGCAGGAGCAGCTCGGAGTGCCGGAGCGACAGCTCGAGCGGCCGCCCGTCGACGGTGAGCCGGGCGCGCTCACGGCCCAGCACCTCCAGCCGCGGCACGGCCCGGCGCAGGGGCGGCGTCCGGCGACCGGTCCCCCGCTGCAGCTCCTCGCGACGCTGCCAGCGCAGCTCCGCCTCGACGGCCGCCACGGTCGCCCGCACCAGCGTGAGCACGTGCGGGCTGGCCACGTGGTCGCCGCCGGTCACGTCGATGGCGCCCAGCAGCGCTCCGGTGAACGGGTCGTGCACAGGCGCCGCCGAGCAGCTCCAGGGCTGCACGGGCCGGCGGAAGTGCTCGCTGCCGTAGATCTGGACGGCGTGGTCGAGGGCCAGCGCGGTGCCGGGCGCGTTGGTGCCGGCGACCTCCTCGGCCCACCGGGCGCCCTCGACGAAGGACATCGACGCCGCGCGCGACCGCAGGGCAGAGTCGCCCTCCACCCACAGCATCCGGCCGCCGGCGTCGGTGACGGCGACGATCATGCGGTCGTCCTCGGCATCCTCGACGAGCAGACGGCGGATCACCGGCATCACGGGGGCCAGCGGGTGCGCCGCGCGGTAGGCCAGCAGGTCGTCGTCCAGCAGCTCCACCGGGGGCGCGCAGCCGTCCGGGTCGACGCCGCTGCCCAGCGAGCGGCGCCATGAGTCGCGCACGACCGAGCGGACCACGTCGTCTGCCACGTCCGTGCCGGTGACCAGCCGCTCGTGGGCAGCCCGCAACCGCCGGGTGTGCGCCGGGCCCGGCCGCCCCGCGGGGAGCGCCAGCCAGGGGTTCACAGCCGGAGGCACCGGACGCTCCGCCAACAGTGGCTCATGTCACCCCCATCGTGGCCGCTGGCGGCGGATTCCACCAGGGATCAGGTGGTGGGCACCCGGGGCGGTCGCGCGGGCAGCACCGCCCGCGGCTCGCGGGCCCGAAGCGCACCCCACCAGACGCCGGCGCCGTAGGCGAGGTCCTCCAGCCGCCGCGCGGCGGCGAAGCGGACCGGTCCCACCCGGTGGCGGAACGGCCACCAGCCGACCGCCGCGTCGGCAACCGCGACCAGCAGCAGCCCGCGGCGGGCGCGGCGGGAGACGAGCGCGGCCGCCGCGGCCAGCGGCCAGTGGTGCCGGGTCGCGGCCCGGGCCAGTGCCCGACCGGACGCGGCGGTCCCCCGAGCCACCAGACCGGCGGCGAGCCCCAGTGGCAACGGCCCCCCGGGCGTCCGGAGTCGGCGGGCCAGCCGCGCCGTGGAGACGGCGAGCACCGCGCCGGCCGCCGCCCGCCGGCGTCCCCGCAGGCCCAGGGCCAGCGCCCACACCAGTGCCGTGGACGAGGACAGCACGAGAGGCGAGACCAGGCTGCCGTGCCGGGCGGCCAGTGCCGCGGCGCCGGTCCCGTAGAACGCGCGGCGGCGCAGCCACTTGCCGGTGCGGGCCGGGTGCTCGTGCGCCACGACGCCGCCCGGCTCGTACCGGACCCGCCACCCCGCGGCGGTCAGCCGCCAGACGAGGTCGACGTCCTCGGCCACGCGCATCGTCTCGTCGAACCCGTCCCCCAGCCCCGACCGGCGGGCCAGCAGCGCCGCGCTGGGCACGTAGGAGACCGCGCCGTGCGGGTGCACGGGGGCCGGCCGGTCGCCCATGTCCAGGGCGCTGACGGCCGCCTCGTAGGGCGCGAGCCAGCCCCGCGCCGGCAGCGCCGCGATCCGTGGGGCCACGACGGCCAGCCGCGGGTCGGCCAGGTGCGGCAGCAGCGCGGCGAGCCAGCCCGGCCGCGGCACGCAGTCGGAGTCCAGGAAGGCCACGAACGGGGTGGCCGCCGTCCGCAGCCCGGCGTTGCGGGCGGCCGCCGGGCCACCCGACTCCGGCAACCGCAGCACCCGGACGCCCGCGACGTCGACCGGCTCGGCGGACCCGTCGTCGACGACGACGACCGGGAGCCCGCGGGTGGCCGGGTCGTCCCGGAGCGCGGTCAGGAGCCGGGCGAGCGCCGCCGGACGGTCCTTGACCGGGACCACCACGGTGACGTCGGCGGGCACGCGCACCGCGCCCAGGTCGGGGGCGGCGACCCCGGCGTCGAGCAGCCGCCCGGCCAGCTCCGCCGTCGCGGCGTCGCGGACGACGACCCGGCCGTCGGCCACCAGCGCCCGCGCCCGAGGGGCCAGCCGCAGCAGCCGCATCGGCGAGCCGCCGATCAGCACGGCGCCGTCCTCGCGGGACCGCACCCCGGGGACGAGCGCTACGGCGTACCCGTCCGGCAGCCGGCCCTGGCTCATCGGCCGGCGAGGACCTCGGCCGTCGTCGCCGGCTCGACGAGCGGCGCGTAGAGGCTCATGATCCGCAGCGCGCGGGCGTGGTCGTCGTCGCCCGAGCCCGCACAGGCATCGGTGACCACGCGCACCGGCACGCCGGCGTCGGCCGCGGGCAGCACGGTGGAGATGACGCAGCAGTCGGTGGCGACGCCCACCACGGTGAGCGGCCCCTCCCCCACTATCCCCGCCAGCTCCGGCCCCCACTTGCCGAACGTCGTGGCGGTCACGACGGGGGCGCTCCCCGGGTCGTCCACCAGCCGGTAGAGCTGCGCGTCCGGCGGCTGGAGGGCGAAGGGGAACTGCTCGTAGTACTCCTTCCACGCCCCGGTCGGCTCCTCGGGAGCGACGAAGCGGGTCCAGACCACCCGGTCGCCGAACGCCTCCGCCAGCCGGCGGATCCGCGGCCGGACCTCCGCGAACCGCGGCGCCGTCCAGGGCGAGTCCGGGTCGCCGAACACGTGCTGCAGGTCGACGACGACGAGCCAGCCCTCCGGGGTCACCGGGAGAGTGTCTCCTGCGCGCGCACCGCCGACCGGCGCAGGGCCAGCGTCCCAAGCAGCCCGAGGAGGAAGGCGGCCAGGACGCCGAGGTTGGCGTAGGCCCAGGCGCCGTCCCGGCCACCCAGCCCGAACGGCTCGAGCAGGTAACCCTGCCAGCCGAGCCAGTCCGCGAACGTGTTGGTGACGAGGCCCCAGCCCAGCACCGTGCCCACGATCAGCAGGACGAGCGGCACGGGGGCGACGCCGCCGTAGCGGCCCCGCGGGTCGAACAGGTCGGCCTGCGCGTAGTCGCGACGGCGCAGTGCGAGGTCGGCCAGGAAGATGCCGCACCAGGCGGCGATCGGGACACCGAGGGTGATCAGGAAGCCCTGGAATGGGCCGATGAAGCTGTCGGCGAAGAAGACGACGGCGATGGTCCCGATGATCATGAGCGTGCCGTCGATCGACGCCGCCACCGGCCGCGGGACCCGCAGCCCGGCCGCGAGCAGCGACAGTCCCGACGAGTAGATGTCGAGCAGCGCGCCGCCGATCAGGCCCAGCACCACGACCACGATGAACGGCACCAGGAACCAGGTCGGCAGCAGCGTGCCGAGGGCCCCGATCGGGTCGAAGCCGATGGCCGCGGACAGCTCCGCGTCCGAGCCGGCCAGCAGCAGTCCCGCGAGGAGGAGGACGACCGGCGCCAGCGCGCCGCCGAACGTCGTCCAGCCGACGACGCCACCGGTCGAGGCGTGCCGCGGCAGGTAGCGGGAGTAGTCCGCCGCGGCGTTGACCCAGCCGAAGCCGTATCCCGTCATCGCGAGGACCAGAGCACCGATGAAGGCCGCGGTCGAGCCGCTCGGCAGGGACGACACCGCCGACCAGTCCATCTCGTCGGCGACCAGGACCAGGTACACGACGGTCAGGACGCCGGTGACGACGGTGATGACCGCCTGCATCCGCATGATCGCGTCGAAGCCGAGCACCCCGCCGGCCACGACGAGCGCGGCGACGACGAGCAGCGCGACCACCTTGGTCGCGGTGCCGCCGCCCCAGCCGAGCTGGTCGAAGACCTGAGCCGTCGCCAGCGTCGCCAGCGAGACCAGCGCCGTCTCCCAGCCCACGGTGAGCACCCAGGACAGGACCGAGGGCACCCGGTTGCCAGTGACGCCGAAGGCGGCCCGGCTGAGCACCAGCGTGGGCGCCGAGCCCCGCTTGCCGGCGATCGCGACGAGCCCGCACAGCAGGAAGGAGACGACGATGCCGACGAACCCGGCGATGATCGCCTGCCAGAACGAGATGCCGAAGCCCAGCAGGAACGAGCCGTAGGCCAGTCCGAAGACGCTGACGTTGGCGCCGAACCAGGGCCAGAACAGCTGCCGCGGGGTGCCCTTGCGCTCGCTCTCGTCGATGACGTTGATGCCGTTGGTCTCGACGGCGACCCGCGGGGTCGGCGCGACCTCCGGCGCCCCGGATCCCGACGCGTGCTGCACCGGCTGAGCCATGGCGTCCCGCCCTTCCGTCCGCGCCGGCCGGGGCCGGCGCCGTTCCGGATGCGGACCCTAGCGCCCGCCCCCGGCTCCCGAGGCGTGCGTGATCACCTCGTGATCGCCGGGCCGGACCAGCCGTCCGTCCTCGCCGACCCGCCAGTCGCGGGCCGCGCCGACCAGGCGGTCGACCAGGTCGGCCAGCAGCGCCCGCCCCTCCTCGGCCGAGGCTCCGGCCGGGTCGCCAAGGACACCGGTCGGGCTCACGGCCCGCACCCCCTCGGCTCGCAGCCGGGGGAGGAGCGCGCCGATCGGCGTCGTCTCGCCGGCGACCGCACGCGACCCCAGCACCCCCTCCGGTTCCACGTGCAACATCAGTGACGTCTCGGTGCGGCCGGCGTGGGCATCGCCGCCGGGGGAGCCACAGGCGAACCAGGCGACGTCCCGGCCCTCCGACCGCAGCCGGGGGACGGCGGACCGCAGCGCGTCAAGGTTGCCGCCGTGCCCGTTGACCAGCAGCAGTCGCCGCGCCCACCGGCCGGCCGAGCGCCCGTACTCCAGCAGCAGTCCGGCCAGCGCCGCGGTGCCGATCGAGACCGTGCCGGGGAACCCCTCGTGCTCGCCGCTGGCCCCGTACGCCAGCGCGGGCGCGAGCAGCGACCCGTCGAGCGCCCCGGCGGCGGCGGCCGCCACCGCGCAGGCGACGGACGTGTCGGTGCCCAGGGGCAGGTGGTGACCGTGCTGCTCCACCGACCCCAGCGGCACGACGAGCAGCGGATCAACGGGGATCTCCGGCCAGGTAGCACCGGCCAGAGACGTCACCGGCGCAGCGTAGGCCACCCCCGTTCCCACAGTTATGGCCACAACTGCGGGAACCGGGGTCCTTATTCGGTGGTCTTGAAGACCCGGGCGGCCAGCGAGATCAGGCCCAGGGTGATGACGGCGACGGAGAGCAGCTGCACCCCGACCGGCACCTGCCACCCGAACCAGGTGAGCACCGGCACCAGCCGCTCCTGCTCCGCCGCCGTCAGGGAGAGCTGGTCGAGCGTGAAGTGCCGCATCGGCTGGACGACGTAGGTCAGCGGGTTCAG
>DATHAK010000191.1:0-15820 GCA_035296685.1 Blastococcus sp. | reverse complement strand
GCTCAGACGCTGCGGACGTGCGCGGTGACGAGTTCGGCGACGCGGTCGGCGGCGAGCTCGGGGATCCAGTGGGTCACGCCGTCGAGCACCTCGAGCCGGTACCCGGCGCGGCAGAAGTCCGACGTCGACTCGGTGGCGGTGCGGCCGAGGAACGCGTCGCCGGTGCTCCACACGTGGAGGGTCGGCACGTGCACCCTGCCCACCGGGTCGCGCCCGCTCCACGGCAGCGCCCGGTACCAGCCGAGAGCAGCGGAGAGGGCGCCCGGCTCGCGCATCCGCGCGACGTAGTGGTCGGCGACGCGCTCGGGGAGCCCGCCGCGCAACAGCATCCGGCGCAGTGCCGCCCCGTTCCGGGCGAGCAGCAGCCGCTCGGGGAGTAGGGGCAGCTGGAACAGGCCCATGTAGAAGGAGCGGAGCCCCTGGTCGCTGGTGACCAGCGCCTTCTGCATCGCCGCGGGGTGCGGGACCGAGAGGGCTGTGAGCGTGCGGACGCGCTCGGGGTGCCACGCGGCGGCCGCCCAGCCGACCGCGGCGCCCCAGTCGTGGCCGACGACGTGCGCGCTCTCCAGCGCCGCGGCGTCGAGGAGGGCGAGCAGGTCGGCCACGGTCTCCGTCAGCCGGTAGCTGGCCCGACCGTGCGGGCGCGCCATGGGGGAGTAGCCCCGCTGGTCGGGGGCCAGCGTGCGCAGGCCCTGCTGGTGCAGGACCGGCGCCACCTCGTTCCAGGCGGTCGAGTCCTGCGGGAACCCGTGCAGCAGGACGACGGGGGTGCCGTCGCTCGGGCCGCCGTCCCGGACGTCGAAGGTCAGGCCGTCCCGCCGGAAGCTGTCCATGCCAGGACTGTGCCCCGGTCGGCTCCGCCTCCATGCACGGGGGCTTTCCGGGCGTTGTTCACACTTCCTGGGTCCTGCAGCACCCGGGAAGCGTGGACAACGCCCCGACAGCACGCGTCGGGGACCATGGGGGCGTGACCTCACCCTCTTCCGAGTTGATCGTCCTCGTGGACGACGACGGCCGGGCCATCGGGACGATGCCGAAGCCGCTGGTGCACCACGGCGAGACGCCGCTGCACCGGGCGTTCTCCGCCTACCTGTTCGGCGACGACGGCCGGCTGCTGGTCACCC
This sequence comes from Blastococcus sp., assembly GCA_035296685.1. Taxonomy (GTDB): domain Bacteria; phylum Actinomycetota; class Actinomycetes; order Mycobacteriales; family Geodermatophilaceae; genus Blastococcus_B. The sequence continues at coordinate 14,696 of DATHAK010000191.1, read as the reverse complement.
GCCGGGCATCGGACAAGCAGACGTTCCCCGGGATGTGGACCAACACCGTCTGCGGCCATCCCGGTCCGGGGGAGGACGACGCCGGGGCGATCGCCCGACGCGCGCGCGAGGAACTGGGCCTGGGAGTGACCGACCTGCGTCCGGCGCTGCCCGGCTACCGCTACCGGGCCGAGTTCCGCGGCGTCGTCGAGAACGAGATCTGCCCGGTCTACCTGGGCCGGTTCACCGGCGACCCCGCTCCGGACCCCGCCGAGGTGGGGGAGTGGGAGCTCCTGGACTGGACCGCGTTCCGGTCCCGGCAGGAGTCGGAGGGCGACGCCTGGTCCCCGTGGTGCCGGGAACAGGCGCGCCAGATCGAGGACGCCGGGCTGGTGCCCGCGAACTGACCGGCGTCAGCTCGCCGAGGCCAGCCGCGACGGGTCCGTGCCGACGGACGAGGAGTGCACGAGGGTCAGCTCCGGCCAGGTCATCGCCGACAGCACCGTGCTGACGGCGTCGGCCTCGATCGGCTGCGAGAACAGGTAGCCCTGCGCGAGGTCGCAGCCGAGCGCGGCCACCGTCTCCGACTGCTGGGTGGTCTCGATGCCCTCGGCGACGGTGAGCAGGCCGAGAGTGTTGGCCAGCTCCACGATCGCGCGGGTGATGACGTCGTCGTGGGCGTCCCGGCCGAGGCCGTCGACGAACTCACGGGCGACCTTCAGCATGTCGATCGGGAAGCGGCGCAGGTAGGCCAGCGACGAGTAGCCGGTGCCGAAGTCGTCGATCGCGATCCGCACGCCGAGGCCCTTGAGCAGCCACAGGGTGGCGGCGGCGGCGTCCCGGTCGTGCATGAGGACCGTCTCGGTGATTTCCAGGACCAGGCGGTGCGGGTCCAGGCCGGAGGACTCGAGCGCGGACCGGACCTGGTCGACGATGTCGTCGTCCGCGACCTGGCGCGCCGACAGGTTGACGGTGACCAGCAGCTCGTCGTGGTCGGGCGCCTCGGCGACCCAGCGCGCGGCCTGACGGCACGCGTCGTTCAGGACGAGCGCACCGATCTCGGTGATCAGGCCGCTCTCCTCGGCGAGCGCGATGAACTGCTCGGGGGTGCGCAGCCCGTCGACCGGGTGCTCCCACCGGACCAGCGCCTCGGCGCCGATCGGGCGGCCGGTGCGCATGTCGACCAGCGGCTGGTAGACCGTGCGCATCTGGCCGGCCCGGATGGCCGCGGAGAGCTCGGCGGCCGAGTCCTTCCGCACCACCGTGGTGTCACCGAGGCTGGGCTCGTAGACGATGTAGTCGCTGCCGAGCGAGCGCTTCGCCGTGTACATCGCGATGTCGGCGTTGCGCACGAGGGTGTCGGCGTCGATCGTGTCGAGGTCGCCGATGGCGACACCGATGCTCGCGCCGACGGTCGTGACGACGCCCTCGCCCAGCAGCACCGGCACCTCGAGCTGTGCGCGGATGCGCTCGATGACGCGGGCGACGCCGAAGCGGTCGATGGGGCCGTTGAGCAGCACCACGAACTCGTCACCGCCCAGGCGGGCGGCGGTGTCGGCCGGGCGCAGGCAGCCCCGGAGACGGTCGGCGACGGTGCGCAGCAGCACGTCGCCGGCCTCGTGGCCGAAGGTGTCGTTGACCGGCTTGAAGCCGTCGAGGTCCAGGTACAGCACGGCCGGCCAGACGCGGGTGCGGCCGGCGGTGTCGACGGCGTGCCGCACGCGGTCGAGGAACAGCGTGCGGTTGGGCAGGCCGGTCAGCGGGTCGTGCAGCGCCTGGTGCCGCAGCTGCTCCTTGAGGTCGGTGACCTGCTTCAGGTTCTCCTCGAGGCGTCCGCGCTCCAGCGACGTCGCCACGTGGCGGGCGAAGGTGTCGAGGAGGGCGAGGTCGTTCGAGCTGAACGTGGTGACGTCGCCGAGGCGGCCGCCGACCAGCAGCAGCCCGTGCACCCGGTCGTCGGTGCGCAGAGCCGCGGCCATGGCGTCCTTCAGTCCCCGTCCGGCGGCGTAGGCGTCGAGGTGCTGACCGCGGCCGGTGCCGGTGCGCGTGGTGAGCGCACCCGACGCGGTGGCCAGGCGGAGCAGGCGGTGGTGGTCCTCGGGGTCGTCGAGCGGTGCCATGACGACGGCGTCGGCGCCCTCGCGGCTGCGGCTGACGGTCGCGCCGTCACGGCCGGACGGGCCCAGCAGCACGAGCTCGGCGAGGTCGGCGCGGAACGCCGAGCGCACCGAGTCGAGGAAGTCCCCCAGCGCCTCCTGCGTGTCGTTGGAGTGCAGGAGAGAGGTCACCTCGTGCAGCAGCCGCAGGTTCTCCTGCTGCTCGCGGGCCCCGGTGTAGGCGCGGTACGCCGCGACGATGAGGAAGGTGGGCAGGGCCAGCAGCGCCAGCGCTGCCGGGTCGCTGACGGCCGAGCGGGCCAGCACCAGGCCCACGGCGGCCGAGCCGAGCGTGAACGGCAGGGAGAGCGCCAGCATCTCCAGCAGCGGCGCCAGGTGCGCGCGGCCCTCGGAGATGCTGATGACCGCGAAGATCGCCAGGTCCGCGGTGACGGTGATGACCAGGACGGCGACGAGCGCGGCCAGCCAGTCCCAGAGCCCGGCGGGGCCGGACAGGACGGCGAAGATGATGGTGGCCAGCGAGCCACCGAGGGCCGAGACGGCGACGTTGAACGCGAGCTTGATGCCGCGCTGCCGGCGCTGGACGACCAGGGTCACGGCGAAGCCGAGCACCTGGGCGACGACGAGCTCGCGCGGGGTGGCGAGGAGCAGCCCGCCCGCCAGGACGAGGTCGCCCATGGAGAACGTGTGCGCCTCGCGCTGCCACTGGACGTGGACGACCAGGGCCTCGCTGACGACGAAGGCGACCGCCCAGAGCACCCACGGCAGGGTCAGTGCCGTGGGGGCCCCGGGCAGCGTGCGGACGACGACGACGAACAGCGCCACCGCGATCGCGGCCAGGGAGGCCGTGAGCAGCATGATCCGCTGGGGGATTCCCAGGCGGGCCGTGCGGGATTCCATGGTCTCGACACCGTTCGTCATCGTCGTCACCTCCTTACGACCAGCTCATGCCGGACCAGGACATCCCGGACCACGACATGCCGGACCAGGACATCCCGGACCACGACATGCCGGACCACGACATCCCGCTCCAGCTCATGCCGGACCATGACATCCCAGACCAGGACATCCCGGACCACGACATGCCGGACCAGGACATCCCGGACCACGACATGCCGGACCACGACATGCCGGACCAGCTCATGCCGGACCACGACATCCCGTTCCAGTTGGTGCTGGCGCGCAGGCCGTTCGCCCACTTGCTGGCGTCGAAGGCCCGGCCGCGGACGTCGACCTCACCGCTGACCGTCTTCCCGCCGACGGTCACGTGGACCGAACCACGGGAGAGCTCCAGGGAGCCGACACCGGTCGCGAGCGCGAAGGTCTGCTTCGCGTCGGTCGGGGTGGCGGTGTCCTTGGCGGTCCGCAGGTCGACCAGGCCGGCGCCCTGCTGCTGCCTGGTGGCGGCAGCGATGGGCTCGGCCGTGCCGGTCAGCAGCGCCTTCACCTGGTCCGGCGTGATGGCGGGACGCTGCGAGATCAGCAGCGCCGCGGCACCGGACACGACGGCGGCGGCCTGAGAGGTGCCGCTGCCCCGGAAGAGACGCTCCCCGATCCGGGCAGCCGGGTACGTGGTGTCCAGGTAGGACCCCGGGTTCCGGAGGCTGACCACCTTCTCGCCAGGAGCGACGAGGTCGGGGTTGCGGGAGCCGTCACCGTCGTTCGAGAACGTCGAGACGGTGTCGTCGGCCGTGGTCGCCGTGCCGTTGGCGTTGTCGCTGCCGACGGCGATCACGTACGGGTCGTAGGCCGGGTTGTTGACCTTCTGCGTACCGAAGCCCTCGTTCCCGACGGCGACGACGACCACGATTCCCTGGTGCCAGGCCTGCTCGGCCGCGTAGGCCAGCGGGTCCATCATGTAGCTCTGGACACCGTCGGTACCGAACGACATGTTCAGCACCCGGATGTTCAGACCGTTCTTGTTGCGGTTCTGGACGACCCAGTCGATGGCCGCGATGGCCTGCGAGACGTCGGTCTGACCCTTGGCGTCAGCGATCTTGATGCTGACGATGCGGGCGTCCGGCGCCATGCCGACGAAGTCCGACGAGTTCCCGCTCACCGTGGTCGCGGCGGTGTCACGGCCGGCGATGATGCCGGCCATGGCGGTCCCGTGACCGTAGGTGTCGAGGTTCTTCGCCGTGCCGCTGGCCTCGAGCGTCAGGTCAGGGCCGTAGACCACCTTGCCCGGCGTCGCGAAGCCCTCGACCGGGACGACGCCCGAGTCGATGACCGCGACGTCGACGCCCTGGCCCGTGTACCCCGCGTCCCACATCGCCGAGGCACCGGTCACCTCGTTGGCGAGCGTGTACAGCGAGCCGGGCTGGGCCGCCTGCGCCTCGACGTCGGTGCTCTGCAGGGACAGACCGGCGTCCTCGGTGACCTTCGCGACCCCGGGGACCGCGCGCAGCGCGTCCACCCGGTCGGCCGGCACCTGCGCGGCGAAGCCGTCGGCGATGTCGAGCTGACGACCGACGGAGCCACCGAACGCGGACACGGCCCGCTCGGGGCCGGAACCGGCACCCGCCAGCTCCTGGACGATGACGTTCACGCGGTCGGCCGACGACGCCGTCGTCGTGGTCGCCGCGGATGCGGCGGTCGGGCCGGCCAGCCCCGCCGCCACGAGTGTGGCGACGGCGACGGTCATGGCCCGTCGCGCGGAGAAGGGGACGCCGCCCCAGGTCACGCCGTAACTCGGCGCATCCTGGGCGGACCCCCGCTGGTTGCTGATCATGCAGTGCACCTCCTTGTGGAACTCGGACTTCCTTGTGCGTAGTGGTGTCGGCACGCAGTGTTAAGTCCTGAAAGCTTGGAGTACATGCACCTCAGGGGCTTTCCTCCATCGGGGTGACGCCTATTTCGCACTCCCCGTAGAGGGCGCTATAGCGCTGAGTAATCGAAACGGTGACGTAGCGCATCCGGACGATTGCCCTCCGAACGGCTCGGCGCGTCGGTCGCGCGCCTTCCCCGAGGCCTCCCGGGCGCCTCGCTACGTTCCGCCGCATGGACCGCCGACGGTTCCTCCTCGCCCTCGCGGCCGGCCTCGCCGGCGCCTCCGTGGCCCGCGGCACGACGGGCGTGGTGGTGCCGCCCGCCGGGCCCCGCCGGACTCCGGCCCCGGCCGCGGCGACCTCCGTGGCCGCGTCCGGTGCGGTGCCGGGGACACCCCCGGTGGGGGTGGTCGACGCCCTGCCGGGCAGCGGCAAGGGGCTCGCGCTCACCATCGACGACGGCACGAACACCGAGGTGGTGGCCGCCTTCGTCGCGCTCGCCGTCGACACCGGGATCCGGCTGACCTTCTTCCCGAACGGCTGCTACCGGTCGTGGGAGGACAACGCCGGCGTCCTCCGCCCGCTCGTCGAGTCGGGGCAGGTGGCTCTGGGCAACCACACCTGGTCCCACCCCGACCTCACCACCCTGGGGGACGCCGAGGTCGCCGAGGAGATCAGCCGCAACCGGGACTTCCTGCGCGACGTCTTCGGGGTCCGGGACAGCCCGTTCTTCCGGCCGCCCTTCGGTGCGCGCGACGAGCGGATCGACCGGATCGCCGCCGACGTCGGGCATCCCACCGTCGTCATGTGGAACGGGACCCTGGACGACTCGCGGGTGCTGACCCCCGCCGAGCTCCTGGCCGCGGCGCGGGAGTGGTTCACCCCGCAGACGATCGTGGTGGGCCACGCCAACCACCCGACGGTCACGACGGTGTACGACGAGCTGCTGGCGCTGATCGCCGAGCGCGAGCTGGCGACCGTCACGCTCGCCGACGTGTGGGCCACACCGGCGCAGCGCCTGCGCGGGGCCTCGGCCACCGGTTCCGCCGCCGCCGTCTGATCCGACCTGCGCCGGACGCGGTATTCCGAGAGGCTGTCGGTCAGGGACCGACGGCGTCGAGAGGGAGTGCGGGGGCACGGATGGACGGGTCGCTGAAGGGTCGCGTCGCCCTCGTCACGGGCGCGGCGAGCGGGCTGGGGAGGGCGACGGCCGTCGCCCTGGCCCAGGCCGGCGCGCACGTGGCGATCGCCGACGTCAACGCGGCCGGCAGCGAGGAGACGCGGGCGATGGTGGCCGAGGGCGGCGGGTCCGCCGACGTCGTCCCCTTCGACGTGACCGACGACGAGAGCCGCCGGCGGGTGATCGCCGACCTCTTCGACCGCCACGGCGACGCCTTCGACGTCCTGGTCAACGTGGCCGGGATCGACCGCCCCGGCTACATCACCGACATCGATCTCGCCGACTACCGGCAGGTGCAGGCGGTCAACTTCGAGGGACCGGTCTTCCTGACCAGCGAGTTCATGAAGCGGGTGCAGCACCTGCCGGAGGGCCGCACGGCCGACGTGGTGCACATCGTCTCGCTCTCGGCCGTCACCTCCGGGAGCGGGGCGATCGCGTACAACGGCTCCAAGGCCGGCTTCCTGAACGCCACGCGGTGCATCCAGCGCGAGTTGAGGGAGAAGGCGACGCGGTTGCCCGACGGCAGCGAGCGGCCCTTCCCGTGCCGGGTGCAGAGCGTGATCCCCGCGGCGATGGACACCCCGATGATGGAGCAGTGGGGCATCCCGTCGTACCTGATGATGCCGCCGTCCGCCGTGGCCGAGACGGTGCGCTCGCTGATCCTGCTGCACCCCTCGGCCTTCGTGCCGGAGATGCAGATCGTCCCCCGGCTGGAGCCCAACTTCCCCCGCTGACCTCGCCCCCGAGGAGATGAGCATGAGCATGGCCGGACCGAACGGCACCGACCCCGACAGCTATCTGCCCGACAGCGGCATGGACTCCGGATCGGACGCGGGCGAGCCCGGTGGCCACCTGGGCCCGGGCGACCTGGCGCCGGACGAGGAGCGGCTGCTCGCGGCGCTCGAGCGCGACGCCCGCAGCCTGCGCGAGCCGACGATCGAGGAGTCGCTACCGGCGGTGCGGGCGGCCGAGGACGAGGCCCCGCTCCCAGCCGACGGCGGCACCCCCGACGACGGGCTCACTCCGTTGTTCGCCGCCCCGGAACTGGAACCGCCGGACCAGCAGGACTGACCCGTCAGGCCGGGAACGCGACCGGCCGGCACCAGGCGGCCAGCGCGCGGAACGTCCCGCGCGCGGCGGTCACGATCACGGCCGGGTCGCCGCCGTCGGTCACCCGGTCGCGGGTGACCCGGCGGAACTGGTGCCACATCGCGCCGGTCCGGGTGTCGTAGGGCGAGAACGCGCGCAACCGCACGCCGGCGAGGGCGGGGAGGCCGGCGAGGTGCCGGTCGATGACGGTGCCGCCCAGCGTGGACCCCTCCAGCACGTAGAGCCGGCCGAGCGCCTGGTCGGTGCCGGACAGGGGGTCGAGATCCGGGGCGCGGCCGGTGCCGGCTGCGCCCAGGGCGCGGAGGTCGTCGGCGAACAGGCGGGCGCGGCGGCGCGCCGGCCAGCGCACCGCCTCGGCGTCGGAGGGGAAGCGGCCGGCCCAGTCGTCGAGGCCGGCCTCGGCGGCGAGCCAGAAGCCGTGCATGCGGGTGAGCACGTCGGTCAGCCGCCGCCGGCCGAGCGCGGGGTCGAGCAGGGCGAGGCTGCGTTCGACGTCCTCGTGCTCGGCGGCCGTGCCGGTGCGCAGCAGGTGCAGCACGTCGGGACCGGCCATCCCGGGCAGCGTAGGCGGCCCGCTCAGGCGTGCAGGCGGGCGGCCTTGAGCGAGGAGTGCAGCAGCAGCCGTGCCTCGCCGTCGGCGAGGTCGAGCCCGGTGAGGGCGGCGACGCGCGACAGCCGGTAGTACAGCGTCTGCCGGTGGACGCGCAGCTGCGCGGCCGCCCGGGAGGCGCTGCCCGCGCAGTCGAGGAACACCTCGGCCGTCTCGGCCAGCACGGGGTCCGCCAGCAGGGGACGGACGGCGGCGTCGGCGCCGTCCAGCCGGCTGACCGGTCGCCAGGCGCCGAGCTCCGCCCAGTGCGCCACCGGCGAGAACCGGGAGACCGCCGCGGCCACGCGGGCCGCCGCCCGCGCCTGCTCCCACTGTCCGGTCAGCTCGCCGGTGCCGCGGCCCACCTCGGAGACCCCGGCGGCGCTCCCGCGGGGCAGGGTCGCCAGGGATGCCGCGGCCAGCGCCCCGGCCGGGCGGAGGTCGGCCGGGGCGGCCAGTGGCACGAGCACGGCGACGCAGGCCTCGGCGGTCCCGTCGTCCAGGACGGTGGCCACCGCTCCGGCGGCCGGCAGCCGCCAGGCGCGGGCAAGGCCCGGAGCGGCCGGGACGAGGGCGACCAGCACCTGCGCGGAGTCCTCGCCGAGCGCGGCGGCCAGCGTGCGGGCCGCCTGGGCCCGGGCGGCCGGGCCTCCGGTGAGCGCCGTGGCCAGCGGCCGGCCGAGGTCGTCGTCGGCAACGGCGCGCTCGGCGAGCAGCTTCCCCGCCACCGCGGCCAGCTCGACGGCCCCGGCGAGGGCGGGGTCGCCGGTGTCCGCGGGGTCGATCCGGCCGCCGTCGAGCAGCCACAGGTAGCCGCGGGTGCGTCCCTCGTGCCGCACCGGGATCACCAGCCGGGTGAGGATGCCCGCCGCGTCGTCGGCCGGGGTGCGCAGCGGCCCCTCGGCCGAGGCGATGCCGAACTCCTCGAACCAGCGGCGGGTCGGCTCGGGGGAGCCGCGGGTCAGGATCGAGCGGGTGCGGACGGCGTCCATCGCGCCCGTGCCGCTGTCGTCGTGCGCGCAGAAGGCGAGCAGGGTGAAGTCGGCGTCCTCGAGGGTCGCCGGGGCGCCGAGCAGCCCGGACACCTCGTCCACGAGCTCCTGCAGGTCGTCCCGCATCGCCGTCCCCTCGCACCCGGGTTGTACACATGTATGAGAGCACGCGGCTGGGTTCTGGACATCTGTCCCTGGCTCGAACGGGTGGCGGTGCCTAGCGTCGGAAACGTCCGCTCTTCCCGTGGAGGTCCCGTGGTCCTGCAGAAGGTCCTGCTGGCGGCGTCGCGCCGTCCCGGGCTGCGCCGCGCCGTCACCGGCAACCGGGCCACCCGGAAGGTCGTCGACCGGTTCGTCGCCGGAGAGACCCTCGGCGAGGCGCTGACCGCCGTCCGCACGCTGGCCGGCGACGGGATCGGCGTGACCCTCGACCACCTCGGCGAGGACATCACCGACCGGGCGGAGGCGACCCGGTCGCGCGACGCCTACCTGGCCGCTCTGGACGGCCTGGCGCCGCTGGGCCTCGGCGCGGCCGCCGAGGTGTCGGTGAAGCTTTCGGCGTTCGGGCAGGCGCTGCCGGACGGCCACGACCTCGCGCTCGAGCTGGTGCGCCCGGTGGTGGAGGCCGCCACCGCGATCGGGACCACGGTGACCCTCGACATGGAGGACCACCGCACGGTCGACTCCACGCTCGCGGTCCTCGCCGACCTGCGCAAGGAGCACCCCAGCACCGGAGCGGTGCTGCAGGCGATGCTCTACCGCACCGAGGACGACGCGAAGGCGCTCGCGGTCAGCGGCTCGCGCGTGCGGCTGGTCAAGGGGGCGTACAACGAGCCGCCCACCGTCGCCTTCCAGAAGAAGAAGGACGTCGACGCCGCCTACGCCCGGTGCCTCGAGATCCTCATGGCCGGCCCGGGGTACCCGATGGTCGGCTCCCACGACCCGGCGGTCATCGCCCGCGCCCACGAGCTGGCGGCGCAGCACTCGCGCGACGCCGGCTCCTGGGAGGTGCAGATGCTCTACGGCATCCGCCCCGACGAGCAGCGCCGCCTGGCCGCCGGCGGCACGACCGTGCGCGCGTACGTGCCGTACGGCGTCGACTGGTACGCCTACTTCATGCGCCGGCTGGCCGAGCGCCCGGCCAACGTCGCCTTCTTCCTCCGCTCGCTCGCGACCCGTTCCTGAAAGAGGTCTGACCATGGACGCCGTCACCCGTGTCCCGGCTCCGCGCAACGAGCCGGTCCTGAACTACGCCCCCGGCTCGCCGGAGCGCGCGGCGCTCGAGGTCCGGCTCAAGGAGCTGGCCGGGGAGCCGGTCGAGCTGACCAGCACCATGGGCGGCCGGCAGCGCATGGCGTCCGGGGAGAAGTTCGAGGTCGTCCAGCCGCACCGGCACGCCGCCGTCCTGGGCACGTCGGCGCACGCCACGCACGGCGACGCCGAGGACGCGATCCGGGCCGCCAAGGAGGCCGCGCCCGCGTGGCAGGAGCTGTCGTTCGACGACCGCGCCGCGGTGTTCCTCAAGGCCGCCGACCTGCTCGCCGGCCCGTGGCGGCAGACGCTCAACGCCGCCACCATGCTCGGCCAGAGCAAGACCGCCTACCAGGCCGAGATCGACAGCGCCTGCGAGCTGGTCGACTTCTGGCGCTACAACGTGCACTTCGCGAAGCAGATCCTCGCGGAGCAGCCGGACTCGTCGCCCGGGGTGTGGAACCGGGTCGACCACCGGCCGCTCGAGGGCTTCGTGTACGCGATCACCCCGTTCAACTTCACCGCGATCGCCGGCAACCTGCCCACCGCGCCCGCGCTCATGGGCAACACCGTCGTCTGGAAGCCCTCGCCGACGCAGCAGTTCGCCGCGCACTTCCTGATGCGGCTGCTGGAGGAGGCGGGCCTGCCGCCGGGCGTGATCAACATGGTGCCGGGCGACGGCATCCCGGTCTCGGAGGTCGCCCTGGCCGACCGCGACCTGGCCGGCATCCACTTCACCGGCTCCACGGCGGTCTTCCAGCACCTCTGGCGCACCGTCGGCGAGAACATCGCCGGCTACCGCGGCTACCCGCGCATCGTCGGCGAGACCGGCGGCAAGGACTTCGTCGTCGCCCACGCCTCGGCCGACGTCGACGTGCTCCGGACGGCGCTGATCCGGGGTGCCTTCGAGTTCCAGGGCCAGAAGTGCTCGGCGGCCTCCCGCGCCTACGTGCCGCGCAGCGTATGGGCGCGGCTGCGCGACGACCTGGTCGCCACCACCGAGGCGCTCCCGATGGGCGACGTCACCGACTTCTCGAACTTCATGGGCGCCGTCATCGACCGGAAGTCGTTCTCCCGGCTGTCCGGCGTCCTGGACAGGGCGAAGGACGACGACGCGCTCACCGTGGTCGCCGGCGGCACCGCCGACGACAGCGAGGGCTTCTTCGTGCGGCCCACGATCATCGAGGGCACCGACCCCGACCACGAGGTCTTCACCACCGAGTACTTCGGCCCGGTGCTGGCGCTGCACGTCTACGACGACGCCGACTACGACGCGGTGCTCGCCCAGATGGAGTCGGTGGCGCCCTACGCGCTGACCGGCGCCGTCATCGCCCAGGACCGGGCCGCCATCGCGCACGCCCAGAAGTTCCTGCGGCACGCGGCCGGCAACTTCTACGTCAACGACAAGCCGACCGGCGCCGTCGTCGGGCAGCAGCCGTTCGGCGGCGGCCGGGCGTCGGGCACCAACGACAAGGCCGGCGCCCCGCAGAACCTGCTGCGCTGGACGAGCACCCGGTCGATCAAGGAGACGTTCGCCCCCGCGACCGACCACCGCTACCCCCACATGCAGTAGGCCCCTTCTCAGTTGATCATCGGCAGCTGGCTGCCCCCGACGGCGTGTCGACCAGCCACTTGCCGGTGATCAACTCGACGAGCCGGGCCAGTGGACGGCGCCGTCGATCAGGACGGCGCCGTCGGACGGGCGGTGCGGAACCAGCCGGCCGTCGGGCATCAGGTGCGTCACGGGCACGCCCCGGGCGAGGACGGCGACGTCGGCGATCAGCCGCCGGTGGCAGCGCCACCAGACGCTCTCGCTGCACATCACGGCGACCGCGGTCGTGTCCACCTCGGCCAGGACGGCGTCGAGCGCCGCGCTGAACTCCGGCGTCCTCGTGTGGGCGGCGTAGGCGGCGAACTGCCCCACGGTCCACCAGCCGTCCGCGACCGGTTCGCCCGCGGGCAGCTGTCGGCGCCCACCGAGCCGGGCGTCCCACCGGTAGACGATCCCGGCCCCGGGGAGCCACTGCTCCAGGGACTCCCGCCGGACGTCGGGATTGCTGCGGCTGCCGGGGAACCGGCGGACGTCGACGACCCGCTCGATCCCGGCGCCGGCGAGGCGGGCGCCCAGCGCGGTGCGGTCCTGCGGTCCGTGGCCCACGGTGAGCAGCGGCACCGGTCCTCCCTACCCTGGCGATGGTGGGCGGGGAAGTCGAGGAGAGGCGCGTCTCGCTCTGGCGCTCGGGTGGCATGCGGGCGCTGATCGGCGTCACGACACTGGGGTTCGCCAGCTACTGCCTCACCCTCGCCTCACTCCCGGTGTACGCCGTCGGGGGCGGCGCCGCCGAGAGCACCGCGGGCGCCGTCACCGCCGTCTTCCTGCTGGCCACCATCGCCGTCCAGTCGGTCGTGCCCGCGCTCACCGCCCGCTTCGGCGTCGGGCCCGTGCTGGCCGGAGGCCTGGTGGCCATGGGCCTGCCCGCACCGCTGTACGTGCTCGACGACGGGATGGTGTGGATCTCCGCGCTCTCGGCGGTGCGGGGGGCCGGGTTCGCCGTCCTCACCTGCTCGGCGCGACCCTGGCCGCCCAGGTCGCGCCGTCCGAGCGCCGCGGGGAGTCGATCGGGCTCTACGGGCTGGCGATCGCCGTCCCGAACCTCGTCGCCGTGCCGGCCGGGGTCGCGCTGGTGCTCGACGGTCACGTCGGCTGGCTGTCGTGGCTGGCGGCCTCCCCCCTCCTCGCGCTGGCGCTCGTGCCGGTGCTGATGCGGGCCCTGGGAGGGCAGCCGACGACGGGCGCGGCCGGCACCGGGTGGACGGCGGCCCGCGCGGCGGTTCCCCCGTCGGTCGTGCTCTTCGTCGTCACGCTGGCCGGGGGCGGGCTGGTCACGTTCCTGCCGATCGAGCGTCCGGACGGCGTCCTGGCGACCGTCGCACTGCTGCTGTTCGGCGTCACCGGCGCGGTCGGCCGCTGGCGGGCCGGGCTGCTGGCCGACCGGCTGGGCAGCCGGCTGCTCCTGCCGCTGGCGCTGGTCCTGACCGCGGTCGGGCTGCTCGGGTGCGCCGCCGGGCTGGTGGCGGGGGACGCCTGGATCCTCGTCGGTGCGACGGTGTTCGGTGCCGGCTTCGGTGCCGCGCAGAACCTCACGCTGCTCAGCGCCTTCGCCCGCGCGGGGGAGGGCGGGACGACGGCGGCCAGCGCCATGTGGAACGCCTCCTTCGACGCCGGCACCGCCACCGGGGCGCTCGCCCTGGGGGTGCTGGCGGCGGGAATCGGGCTGCCGGAGAGCTACGTCGTCGCGGCCGTGCTGCTCGCGGCGTCGGTGCCGCTGGCCTCGGCCGCCGCGCGGGTGGCCGTCCGTTCCTGATCGGCGGCGTGCAGTCGGTCGGCGATCTCCTGCTGCGAGCGGATCAGCAGGATCTCCTCGCCGGCGCCCCGCAGCCAGACGCGCAGGCCGGCGGGGTCGTCGCGGTTCGCGTCGCGCAGGATCCCCAGCCGCAGCTGGCGGGTGTTGGCCTGGGCGCGCTGCGCGGGCGGCAGGTGGCGGGCCTCGGCGCGGGCGGTCGCGGTCAGGCCGGCGCCGAGGAAGACCAGGTCGCGGATCTCGGTCACGCCGTCCAGGAGGCGGTCGGCGCCGGCGTCGCCCGAGCTGAGGAGCGACAGGAACTCGTCGGCGCGGCGGCGGCCCTCGGCCGCAGGGTCGGTAGAGGTCACGTCCCTACTCTCCCTGGCGGGCCGGGCCGGTTCCCCGTGGGCCCTGGGGAACCGGCCCCGCCCAGATCAGGCGTCCCGGCGGCGGAAGACGAGGTGGGCCACCAGGAGGACGGCCGCGACCTCGGCGCCGAAGGCGGCGAACCCGGGCAGCGGGTCGAGCAGCAGCGGGTTGAACGGCACCGGGGTGGCGATCGCTGAGCCGGCGTTGCCGGGCATCAGTTTCGCGACCCACTCGCCCCACTCGCCGGGCAGCAGGAAGGCCATGTTGCCGACGACGAAGACCAGGGCGAGCACGGTCGAGAGGGCGGCCGCCGTGTGGCGGACCAGCAGCCCGACCGCCGCGGCGAACAGCCCGAGGCCGGCGAGGTAGAGGCCGCTGCCGAACAGTGCGCGCAGGACACCGTCGTCAGACAGGGCCAGCCCCACGCCCTCGTTCTCGAGGAACCAGTTGCCGGCGAAGTACCCGGCGAACGCGGTGACCGTGCCGGCGACGAACAGCGTGCTGGTCAGCACGAGCGCCTTGGCGGCGAGCACCCGGCCTCGTCTCGGCGTCGCCGCGAGCGTCGCCTTGATCATCCCCGTGCCGTACTCGCTGGTGACGGCGAGCGCGCCCAGCACGATGGCGGTGATCTGGGCGAACATCATCCCCCAGGTGACGAAGGAGCCGGGGGACTCACCGGCGGCCCCGCTCGCGATGTCCTTCGCGGCGAGCGCGCAGACGAGCGTGGTGAGTCCGGCCCCCAGGACGAACAGCATCGCGGTGGACCAGAAAGTCGACCGGACGGTCCAGAACTTGATCCACTCCGCGCGCAGCGTCTGGGGGAAGCCCGGCCGGCGGAGGTGGGGGACGTTCGCCATCGGGTTCAGGGCGACGGTGCGCGAGCTGTCGGTCATGGTCATCGGGCGATCCCTGCGGGGGTGGGCGCAGCGGTGGACGCGGAGTACTCCACGCTGTCGGCGGTCAAGGTCATGAAGGCGTCCTCGAGGGAGGACCGCAC
>DATHAK010000190.1:0-5637 GCA_035296685.1 Blastococcus sp. | reverse complement strand
TCGTCGACGCCGGCGGCACGCTGGTCGACACCGCTGACATCTACTGCGACGGGGACAGCGAGCGCCTCCTGGGCCGGCTGCTGGCCGACGTCGTCCCCCGCTCGGACGTGCTGGTGGCCACCAAGGCCGTGGGCCGCACGGGGCCCGGGCCCATGGGCCGCGGCGCCTCCCGCGGGCACCTGCTGGCCGCTCTCGACGCCTCGCTCGAGCGGCTGGGGCTGGACCACGTCGACCTGTGGCAGCTGCACGCCTGGGACGACGCCACGCCCCTCGAGGAGACCCTGGCCGCCTGCGACCTCGCCGTCTCGTCCGGCCGCGCCCGCTACGTCGGCATCAGCAACTTCACCGGCTGGCAGACCGCGCAGGCGGCCACCTGG
This sequence comes from Blastococcus sp., assembly GCA_035296685.1. GTDB lineage: Bacteria > Actinomycetota > Actinomycetes > Mycobacteriales > Geodermatophilaceae > Blastococcus_B. The sequence continues at coordinate 5,260 of DATHAK010000190.1, read as the reverse complement.
CAGCGCGCCTGGCCGGGCCGGACGCCACTGGTGAGCACCCAGGTCGAGTACTCCCTGCTCCAGCGTGGGGTCGAGCGGGAGGTGGTCCCGGCGGCGGAGGCGCTGGGGCTCGGCGTGCTGGCGTGGTCGCCGCTGGGCCGCGGGATCCTCACGGGCAAGTACCGGCACAGCACGCCGTCGGAGAGCCGCGGTGCGTCGACGCAGTGGCAGGGGTTCATCGACGGGCTGCGCTCGAAGAAGTCCGACCGGATCGTCGAGGCGGTGATCACCGCCGCCGAGGGGCTGGGCACCACTCCCCTGGCCGTCGCCCTCGCGTGGGTGCGCGACCGGCCGGGGGTCGCCGCGCCGATCGTCGGCGCGCGCACCGCCCATCAGCTCCAGGCCTCGCTGGACGCCGAGAGCGTGCGGCTGCCGGCCGCGATCCGCACCGCGCTGGAGGACGTGTCCGCGCCGCCGTTCGCCTACCCCGAGCGCCGGGCCGAGGGATGACGGCGGCCGCCCCTGCCCCGGGCGGCGACCCCGTCTTCGCCGCCTTCTGCGCCGCCGGTCTCTGGCCCGGCCTGGGCCGCCGCACGGCGGCGGAGCTGCCCGCCGCCGGCGTCGTGTCGCCGGACGACGTCACGGCCGACCGGCTGACCAAGCTCCCGCGGGTCGGCCGGCAGCGGGCCGAGCGGCTGTTCTCCAGCTTCCTGTCCGCGCAGCCGACCTACGAGGTCGTCGAGCTGCTGGTCGGCGCCGGCCTGGAGGCGAAGCTGGCCGCCGGCGTCGCCGACACGCTCGGCCCGGACGCCGCACGGCGGCTGCGCGACGACCCGTGGGCGCTGCTCAGCCTCACGGGGGTCACCCTCACCGACGCCGACCGGCTGGCCATCGCCGTCCTCAAGGGCGCCGACCGGCAGGACACCCGGCGCGGCCGCGCCATCGTCGGCCTGACGCTGCGGACGGCGACCCGCGACGGCCACACGGTGCTGCCCGCCGACCTGGTCGTCGCCGCGCTGCAGGCCGAGGGCATCAGCGACCCGGTCGCGGCGATCGTGGCCGCCGTCGAGTCCGGGGACGTCCTGGAGCACGAGCCCCCGGAGCCCGACGACCCGGAGGCGGAGCCCGATCCGGCGCTGCGGTCGCTGTCGCTGGCCCGGTACGGCATGGCCGAGGAGCTGGTGGCCGAGGCCGTGGTCCGGCTGGCCGCCACCGCGGAGCGGATCGCCGACCCGGCGTCGGTGCGCAGCGTGGCCAAGGGCCTGGACGACGCCCAGAAGGCCGCGGTCGCTCAGGTCCTGGAGTCGGGCGTGAGCCTGCTGACCGGCGGTCCCGGCACCGGCAAGAGCCGCACCGTCGCCGCGGTGGTGAAGCTGCTGCGGACCAAGGGCAGCGACATCGCGCTGGCGGCGCCCACCGGTCGCGCGGCCAAGCGGCTGGAGGAGCTCACCGACCACCCCGCGGTCACCGTGCACCGGCTGCTCGGCGCGCAGGGCACCTCCGGTGGGTTCTCCCGCAACGAGGAGTGGCCGCTCGACGCCGACGTCGTCGTGGTGGACGAGGCTTCGATGCTGGACGTCGAGCTGACCGCTGCCCTGCTGGAGGCGTGCCCCGACGGCACCCACCTCCTGCTCGTCGGCGACCCCGCGCAGCTGCCCTCGATCGGGCCGGGCCACGTGCTCGGCGACCTGATCGACTCCGGCGCCGTCCCGGTCACCGAGCTGACCACGCTGTACCGGCAGGCCGAAGGCGGGGCGATCGCCCGACTGGCCACGGCCGTCCGCGGCGGAGAGCTGCCGCCGGTGGACTCCCCCGACCGCGAGGTGGTCGTCGTCCCCGCCACCGGCTCCGCGGAGGCCGCGCGCCGGGTGGTCCAACTGGTCACCGACTCCATCCCCCGGGCCCTGGGCATCGAGCCCGGCGCCGTGCAGGTCGTCACGCCCGTGCACCGCGGCCCCGCCGGGACGATCGAGCTCAACAAGGCGCTCAAGGACAAGCTCAACCCCGGTAGCGGCACGGTCTTCGGCTTCGACCCCGGCGACCGCGTCGTCGCCACCGCCAACCACCTCGAACTGGAGCCGACCGGCTTCGCCAACGGCGAGGTCGGCGTGGTGACCGGCACCGGCGAGGGGTCGATCGACGTCTCCTTCTCCTCGGGCCCGGTGACGGTGACCGGACAGGCGCTCTCGGACCTCCGGCACGGCTGGGCGATCACCGTGCACCGCGCGCAGGGCTCGGAGTGGCCCGGCGTCGTCGTGGTCCTGCCCCCCGAGGCGGGCGGGATGCTGTCCCGGCCGCTGGTCTACACCGCGCTGACCCGCGCCCAGCGGCACCTGTCGATCGTGCACGCGTCCGGGGCGGCGCTGGCGCGGGCGGTGCGCGAGGTGGACGTGCGTCCCCGCCGCACCCGGCTGGCCCGGCTGCTGGCCGAGACCGCGGGCTGACCTCAGGAGGCCGGAAGGCTCCGGCGGCGGGCGGCCGACACGGCGGCGGTGGCGCCGGACAGGAGGACGCCGGGGACGAGCAGCCACACCGGCCAGAAGTAGTCGGCGTCCCCGCGGGTGACGGCGACGAGCGTCCATACGGTCAGGTTCACCGCGACGACGAGGAACCAGTTGAGCCAGAGGACCCTGAGCACCGTCGGCATGCGCTCGAGTGCGGCCCGCAGGGCGGCGCTGCCGTGCTGCCGAGGGGCACTCCGCGGTTCCAGGACCGGCAGGTCGTCGAACAGCCGGGCCAGGTCCGCGCTGGTCACGGCCGCGTAGGCCCGGGCCAGGCGGTCGTCGTACTCCAGCAGGTCGAGCCGGCCCTCGCTCACGGCGTCGCTCAGGCGGTCGGCCGCGGCCTGCCGCTCGGCGTCCGACACCCGGATCTCCGGTCGTTCCTCCACGCGGCACCTCCGTCCTCCAGCGCCACAGCGCGGGATCACGCTAGCCGGAGACACCGGGAAGTGGGAGTCGTATCGGTCTCGGAACCGCCCGATCCGGTCAGGTCAGGACGTCGTCGTCGTCCAGCGGGACGTCGACCTCCTGCTCGAGGACGTCGGCCTCGTTCGCCTCGCGGTCGCCGACCGGTCGGGCCGGACTGCCCGCCTCACCGGGCCGCGCGGCGAGCTGCTGCTCCAGCGCGTCGGCCTCGGGCACGTCCTCGCCGGGGCTGCGGGCGTCCCCCGCCGTGGTCACGGCGGGCGGGTCGAGCAGTGCCTCCTGCTCGGCGCGGTCGGCGTCGGGTACGTCGCTCGGGGTGCCGGGCTCGGTCACGTCGTCCTCCCTCGTCGGGCCTTCGGGTCGCCGTCCATCCTGCCGTTCCCTCTGCCGGCTACGCACGTTCGGGCGGGTCGTGGCGCGGGCAGGTGACGGCGGGCGACTCCGCGTTGCACAATCGCCGGGATGGAGGCGACCGCGGACTACCAGTACGCGCCGCTGCGGATCCCGCCGGGCACGTCCCGGTCCGCAGCGGCGACCATGCTGAGCCTTCAGGCGGACACCGGTGGCTGGGAACTCGCCCGCCTGCAGCTGCACCCCGACGGCACGCGCAAGGTCATCCTGCGGCGCCGGGCCCGGCTGTCCTACCTGCCGTTGCCGGTGATCTGACCACCGCGGCGCGCTCCAGCAGGAGGGGCGCGATCCTTCGGTGCAGTGGACCGACGACCGTCCAGACGACGCGGGCGAGCACGGGCCGCCGGTAGCGGAGCGCCGTCGTGATGCTGGTGCGGGTCGGCTCCGCGCGCCGGCTCACGAGCGTCGCGTCGAGCAGCGACGACGACGTCTCCAGCACGACGATGTCCGGTTCGTCGATCGCCACCCGCCAGCCCAGGACGGTGCCCGCAGCACCGAGCGGGGCGAGCCGGAACCGGAGCACGTGCCGGTGGACGAGGACGACGACCAGGCGCAGGGGTGCAGGGAGACGCTCGAGCGCGTCCCGGATCCACTGCTCGGCCGTCCGGCCGTCCGGCGCGGGGAGCCGGATCTCGAAGGCGTCCGCATAGTCGGCGCCGGCCGCACGCGGGTCGCCGACCGCCACGCGCATCGCCCTGGCACCGGTCATGCCTGGTCAACGAGCGAGCGGGCGCCCGGATGCGCCCGCGGGTACTCGTGCCTCAGGGGACGAGGACGACCTTGCCGACCGTGCCGCGGTCGGCCAGCTTGGCGAGCGCCTGGGGTGCCTGGTCCAGCGGCAGGGTCTCCCCCACCAGCGGGTCGACGTGCCCCTCGTCGACCAGCCGGGTCAGCTGCTCGTGCACCATCCCGAAGACGGCGGGGTCGTACTTCCGGTACAGGCCCCAGTGCAGCCCGACCACGCTGTAGTTCTTCACGAGCAGGTGGTTGGCCGGCGCCTCGGGGATGCGGCCGCTGGTGAAGCCGACGACGACGATCCGGCCCTCGAAGGCGATGCACTTACGGGACTTGTCGAAGACGTCCCCGCCGACGGGGTCGTAGACGACGTCGGCGCCGTGGCCGCCGGTGACCTCCTTGACGACGGCGACGAAGTCCTCGCTGCCGTAGTCGATGACGTGGTCGGCGCCGAGCTGCCGGCAGACCGCCACCTTCTCCGGGCCCCCGGCCGTGGCGATGACCCGGGCGCCGGCCGCCTTGCCGAGCTGGATCGCAGCCGAGCCCACCCCGCCGGCGCCGGCGTGCACTAGCAGCCACTCCCCCGCCCGCAGGTGCGCGCGGCGGTGCAGGCCGACGTGCCCGGTCTGGTAGGTGATGTAGAGCGAGGCGGCCTTCTCGTCGGACATGCCGTCGGGCACCGGCCAGGCGGCGTCGGCGTCCATGAGTGCGTACTCGGCGAACCCGCCCGGGCCGCCCGCTGTGGAGCCCAGCACCCGCTGGCCGGTCTCGACGATCTCGCCGCAGATCTCGCTGCCCGGCGTGAACGGCAGCGGCGGCTTCTCCTGGTAGACGCCCTGGATCATCAGGTTGTCGAAGAAGTTCAGCGCCGCCGCCCGCACCTTGACCAGTACCTGGCCCTCACCGGGCGTCGGCGTCTCGACCTCGTCGAGGCTCATGACCTTGGAGGGATCGCCCAGCTCGTGTACCCGCCATGCACGCATGCCCGCGACCCTGCCAGATCCGCCGTGACCGCCGTCACCGGGTCGGTCATCGCATGGACGGCGGGCGCAGCGCCTCCGGGACGACGGCGGTCTCGCCGGTCTCTGTCTTCGCGGACGGCACGCCCTTGAACTTGTAGGGGACGGCGCCGATGCCCGGCTGGACGATGTACGCGGCCCCCGGCTCGCCGGAGGCCCACGCGGCGACCATCGCGTCGGCGACCTGCT
>DATHAK010000189.1:0-18045 GCA_035296685.1 Blastococcus sp. | reverse complement strand
GATGAGCGGTACGACGTCGCGCTCCTCCTCGTCCAGATGCGTGGTCAGCTGCCCGAGGATGCCAGTGATCGCCGCCGCGAGCTCGCTCGCCGAGTCGGGGGAGGGGGCAGCGCGCCAGACGTCCGCCAGTCGACGCACCTCCTCGATACCGTCGTGGAGGCCGCGGTGCTGCGCCTCCATCTGCTCGACGAGCGTGGCCGAGGGTCGCGCCCGTGCGAGCAGCACCGGCCAGACAAGGTCGTCTTCGGTGGTGTGGTGGGCGGTCAGCCCGTCGAGGGTGAACCCGAGGTGGTTGGCGACGGCGTTCACGCGGGCGACGTCGCCAACCCGCACGTCGGGCACCAGCCGGGCGAGCTCGACGAAGCTGCTGCGGAAGATGCGGTGGATCAGGGCCATGCTCCACAGCACCGGGTGTGCCGCGGTGGTCGGGTCGACGGCGCTCATGGGCGCTCTCCTTTGTAGACGTTCACTAGAGACACTCACTAGTGAACGATTCTGGTAATGTGAGCCTCCGGATGACTGATGTCAAGAGGCCCCGGTCCAAGCGCAGGGAGAAGGCGGCCGCGACGCGAGAGCGGATGTTGCGCGCCGCGATTGAGGTGTTCGCCGAGGAGGGGTACGTCGGCGCGCGTATGGCCGACATCGCGGCCCGGGCCGGGGTTGCCGTACAGACGCTCTACTTCGTGTTCCACACCAAGCCCGAGCTGCTGCAGCAATGCTTCGACTATGCCGTCCTGGGGCCGGACCGGCTGATCCCGCCGGAGCAGCCGTTGATGCGCGGGGTTCCCCGGGCACGCTCCGGACGCGCCGCGCTGCGCGCGTTCGTTGCCGGCAACACCGAAATCCTGGAGCGGATCGCCACGACCGACGAGGTCGCGCGAGCCGCGATGCACGAGCAGGAGGCGGCCGCGGTCGTCGAGGCCAACCAGCAGCTGCGCCGTCAGGGCTACCGCGAGATCCTGGAGACCATCGCCGAGCGGTTCCCGCTCCGTCCGGGGCTGGAGCTCGACGGGGCGACGGACGTGCTGCTGATGTACGGCAGCAGCGCCACGTACCTCGCGATGATCCGCTGCGGCTGGAGCCGTGACAGGTTCGAGGAGTGGCTCACCGACACGCTCGCCCGGACGCTGCTCGCGCGCCACCAGTGACGTGACGCCGCACATCCGGGCTAATAGGCGGGGGACTGCCCCCAGTTCAGTTGACAACCTCCGTACCGGCCGGGGCGGCAGCGAGCACTACTGAGTTCGACGCGTACGAGCGGGAGGTCGGCGGTCGCGTCGCAGGCGGTTCAGCAAAGTCAGCGAGGCTGTCAACTGCCCCCCCGCAGGTCGCGCGCCTCGCTTCCTTCGCGGCGGGGGAGTCTGACCTGAGCCTTTGCGTGGAGCGGGTGACCGGGATCGAACCGGCATGGCCAGCTTGGAAGGCTGAAGTTCCTGGCCTCCTTGTCGGCTGGTCAGAGGGTCCTTTCCTCTGCACCGTGCCTTCAGTGTGCCTCTATGGGGTCATCGCGACGGCCCAAGAGGACGCCGGACCCCTCGTCACGCCGGAAGAGTCGCCTGGCTGCGGCCCCTGCTCGACCAGGGACGCAGGGGCGAGGACCTCCGCGCGGGTAGGTGGGCGGTCGTCATTTCAGCTCGGGAACCGGGTTGCCGCATCGATTCCCAGCGGGACCGCCTGGAGTGGCCGATCTCCCGGCCGGCGTCGAAGAGCAGGAAGTTCGCGTCGCGGCGGGAGAGGTGGTGGCCGAGGGCGAGATCGGCCTGGCCGGGCGCCGACGACAACGACGTCGAGCGGCGCCCGGTCGGCGGGGGCGGGGCTGGGAGCATGGCGTCCCCTGGTCGGGGAACGGGACGAGCGCGAAAGTGGTCCGGCGGCTAGCCGACAGTGTCTGGCGGCATCGCCGTCATGGACCGTCACAAGGAGCGGTCGAGAAGCCCGGGCTCACCGGTGAGGGTCCCGGTCGGGTACCCACCGGTGTCCCGGAAGGCCGCGGCTACGGCGCACGGGTGGCGATGCGGCACGGTTGAGCCGCCCGGATCGTCGTCGAACTATGAGGCGGCCAAGCGCTCGAACTCTTTGAGACGACGTAGTCCCAGTTCGTCGACGGTTTGGCGGGCTTGTCGGAGGTGCTCGTCACGAGCAGCGGAGCCTTCCGGGAGCTGAGCTGCGAGCAGAAGTCGAATCCGCGCGCCGTCGAGCAGCAGTCCCGCCTGCTGGGCGTCACTGAGCGCCCGTGTCCAGCGGCGACGGGCAGCCTTGTCCCTGCCCAGTGCGGCTTGATACCTCCCCAGATACAGCTGGTACCTGGCGCGAGCGAACGGGTAGAGCCGCACGTACCGCCGCAGGGCGGCAAGGGCTCGCCTGCTGACGTCGCGGACGTCCCTTCCCAGAGCGGTCACCTGCCGCTTCTCGAGGAGCTCGACGCAGACCTGCACCATTGCCGTAAGGCTGGTCAGATAGATGTAGGGCGTCATTCCGGAGGCGCTCAAGACGCGCCGACCATGGGCCAGCGCGTCCTCGTCCAGCCCACGAACCTGAAGCGCCATGACATGGCTGGCGTGGAGCATGGGTCCGAACAACCCGAAGCTCTCGCTGGACTCCCGGAAGGCCTCGTCGTCCAGGGCCGACGCCTCGTGCGGGTGGTCGAGGCTGATGAGAAGCGGCACCAGCAGGGCGATGCCCCAGACCACGTGTTCGGCGTTGCCCCGTCGCCGGGCGGATATGAGCAGTTCTTCGTAGTCCGCCCGCGCCGAGCGCAACCTCCCGTCCATCTCATGGAAGAAGCCCCGGACGGCCAACTGGATCTCGAGGACCTGGTTCTGGCCGAACGCCCGCGAACCCTGGATGACGTCATCCAGCATCGCAGTGACGTTCGTGGTCCGGTTCATGGTCCGGAGATAGATGGCCTCGCTGAGAGCCGCCGTCGCACCGTGCTGCCACGCCGCGTCAGGCAGGACTTCCCGGGTGAGCGGACTCGCGGTCCCCGTGGGCTCCCCGACGATCTTTCGCCGCGCCCGTTCGAAGTATCGCGCCGCAAGACGGTGCAGGCGCAATGTTCCGACGAGATTGGCCAGACCGCTGTAGGCCTCACCAGCGATGCCCTCATCACCCGCCCGCTCGGCCAGGTTGATGGCCGCGAGGCTTGTGGCGGTCCATGGCACCACCTCGGCCTTGAAGTAGTACGCCAGGCCCAGTTGCGACAAGATCCCGACTGCTTGACGGAGCACCGCGGCATCTCGGTCGCGCGACGCACGGGGCGCCACGATCAGGTGCACCACCTGGACGAGGGCCTTCCCCACGAGTTTGGCCAGCCAGCCAAGCCGGCTGGTGGGCACGCGGTGGCCCAACAGGCCCAAAGCCGTCCTGAAGTGCGAGATGGCCTCGTCCAGCCGGTTGTGGTCGGCGAGGGCCTGGCCTAACTCGCTGTGCCAGAACGCCCTTCTGGCATCGGATACCGCGGTGAGGCGGCCGGCCTGCTCCACGTCGAGCGCCAGGGCGAGCTCGAGGAGGGAGGTCGCCTCCTCCGCCCCTCGGGCCAACGCACTTGTCGCGGCAGCCTCGAGGTACTCGACCTCTTGGGCCACATCGCCGGCCTCGGCCCAGTGCCGGGCAATGATCGCGTAGTTCTCCGGCTCCCTGTCGTGTTTCTCGTACCACTCCGCCAGCGCCCGGTGCCCCTGTCTGAGCTCCGAGGGCAGGAACGACTGCCGCGCGACATCCCGGATCAGGGCGTGGGCGAACCGCCAGCCGTCCGGCTTCAAAGCGATCACCTTCTTGCGCTTCAGGTCCTCCAGGTCCTCGGCAAGGAAGCGGGGGTCCAGAAGCGGGTCCGCGGCCAGGACGTGCTTGTCGTCGAAGCTGGTGCCGACGACACTCGCGGCTCTGATCACCATGCGCTGGCGGTCGGAGAGCGCGCCCAGGCGAGCACGGAAGACCTCCTCCACCCGGACCGGGAGACGGAGGCGATCGAGCTCAGTGGGCGGAACGGCGAGGCGGCCCCGCGCCGTGTCCGCCGTCCCCACGACAGCTATGACCTCGTCCGTCTGGAGCTGGAAGGCCAACTCGACCGTGAACAGCGGGCTTCCTTCGACCTTCCCCCGGAAGAGTGACCGAACCGGCTCATCCAGCGCTTCCACGCCCAGGAAATCGCGCGCGATCTGTTCCGTGGTGTCCGGAGCCAACGGCCGAAGGCTGAGCACCAAGGCACCGCGCTCACGCAGGTAGGAGGTGACCTCCGCCGCGGTGTGGGCGGCGCCGTCCTCGATGCCTGCCGACCTGGTGGACCCCGAGCCGTCGACACCCGGCGCCGGTGACTCTTCCGGAAGCGAACGTGTCAGCAGCACCAGCATGACCGGTTCGACGTTCCGGTGTACTGCCCTGACCAGCTCCCAGGACGCCGAGTCCAGCCATTGACAATCGTCCAGAACGATCAACAGCGGGGTCTCGCCGGCAGCCTCGGACAGGAGCTGCACGAGGACGCGGACGGTGTTCTCTCGCCGCGCCCTGCCCGTCATGTCCCGGAGCGAGGCATCGTCGAGCGACAGATCGAGGACTTCGTTCAGCAGGGCGGCCCACTCCGCCAGTTCGGGCCACTTGGACAGTCGCTCCTTGACCACGCGCGCCCTCTTGTTCGGGTCGCGCACCGACGACAGGCCCAGCGCCTTGCTGAACACGCGCTTCCAGGCGTGATACGGACGCGGATCCACGTCGTCACCGCTCCCCACGAAGACGGTGATGCGTCCGTAGCCCTCGCTGGCTTGCAGCAGATCCCCCGCCAGGTGCGTCTTGCCCACCCCCGGATCACCCTCCACGATCACCGTCGTCGAGGTTCCGAGGCTCAACGCCACGAGGCGTCCGCCCAGCTCCTCCCGCTCTCGATCGCGTCCCCTGGTCACCAGCACCTTGGAGTCGCCGGCCAGGCGCCGAAGGGTCGGGAGGCCCGGATCCGCTTCGTGCCATTCGGGCCGGTACACCTCGATGGGGCCGGCAAAGCCCTTCATGTCCGTCCGACCACGGGCGGAGAAGTGCACCCGATCGCGACTCAGATGCTGGCTCACCTGATCGCACAGCGCCTCATTCTGGGCGCGCTGCATCAACCGCGCCGCCAGGTTGACGACCGGGCCGACCATCATGAACTGGCGATAGGTGGCACTACCACAGACACCGCAGAAGGCCTGGCCTGTGGCGACTCCGATTCCGTGGTCCACGAAGCCCTGCATGGCCCTGCTGATCTCCAGGGCCGCCAGGTTCGCGCGCAACGCCTCACGTTCCCGGATCCGGGGCGGCAGACCGAACCCCGCGACGAGCGTGAGGCCCCCCAGATCCTGGGCGGCGTTGATGATCGATCCCTCGTACCGGGTCAAGATGTCGAGGGCATGCAGCGACGCTTCGCTCACCACCCGCGCCGCCTCTTCATCCCACGGCCGGGGCCGGAACGAGATGAACATGGCCGTCACCGGGGCGAGCTCCGGCTGAAACGTGCCGCGGGACCCGTCCCACCGCTCGAGGACGACGTCCGGCACATAACGGGCGGCGAGCGCAGCGGGAAGGGAGACCCGCGGGCGGACAGGCCTAGGCGGCGGGTCGAACGCCGGCTGGACAGTGCTCAGCCTGCCGACCGCAGGGGCGCCATTCGCGGGTTCGGTCTTGGCCGTTGCGCCGAGCAGGAGACGGACATGGTCGCTCGCGCCGATATCGGACGCCTCGACGGCCTTCTGTGCATGCGCCATCTCGTGGAAGCAGGGCCCGACAGGGACGAAGATGCGGCGCCCCCGCTCGGCTCCGATGTCCAGCAGCCATGCTGGACCCTCACCGATCCCGGCTCGGAGGCGAATCGGGTAACCGCCCACAGGTGCAAGACGACCGGCCTTTTCTTCTATCGCCCTCGCGGCCCGAGCAGCCCAGTTGACGGCCGCGGTCGCGCCGCCGAATTCCGCGCTGGACCAGACGGCCAGGACCTCGTCCCCTGCCAGAGTGACCACCGAGCCGTGGTACTCGGTTATTACGTCCCCGACCATCGAGAAGACAGTGTTCAGTGCATTCGCGATCGTCTCGGATCCGTCAGGACTCCAACGGACGAGATCTTCCATGATCGATGTCGACTCGGAGATGTCGAGCCCTACGACCGCCAATTCACAGGCCTCGATACTCCACCCATGAGGTGGCTCCGAGCCATCGCCTATCCGCCGTGCCAGAAGCTCGGGCACGAAACTGGTCAGCGCATCACTCGGAACTGACACTGCTCTCCGTGGATGAAAGCTATTGGTCATCGGGACAGGGCGCGGCACAGGCTAGCGCCATCTCTGGCCCGCTTGTAGCCTCGGCTGCCCTGCTCGATCCCTGGGGGATCCACCATGCTCGATCGCCGCGCGATCAGGGTTCATGTCGATCGGCATCTTCTCGACGTGCGAGAGATGCTGCCGACCCGGCTTCGCGCGGCGTTCGAAGATCTCCTTCAGGAGCGTGGCCTCCTCGCCGACGATCCGGCTCCGGCCGTCGGCCCCCTTGGTCATCCGGTCTTCGAGCTTCCCGTCTGGATGGCGAGCCGACTCCGCGACGAAGGGATCGAGACGCCGGAGGAGACTCTGGGGAGAGTCCTCGGCGTCAGCTCGCTGGGCTACTTTCACGTCCGAGCGCAGGACGACTGGCTCGACGCCACTTCGACGGGCGATCCCACCCTCGTGGCCCTGGCCGAGGCCCTCCTCGCTCTGTGCAACCGGCTGCTCGTATCCGTCGTCGGCCGGTCAGCCCGATTCTGGGACTTCTACGCCGAGGTGTTCACCGCGTACTCGGAGTCCCTCGCGCATACAACGGAAGTCCGGATGGGTGAGATGCCGGTCGCGCGCGAGACGTTCGAGCACCTCCTCGCCCAGGCCAGGCCTCTTGTCATCCCGTGCGCAGCCCTCCTCGACCGAGCCGGTCGGTGGCAGCTACTGCCGCTGCTGGAGGAGTTCGTGTTCGCCTCCACGGCCGCGTCGCAACTCATCAACGACTTGACGGACCTCGATGGGGACCGGCGGCTCGGGCACCGGACGTGGACCCTGGCGGCCATCGGCGGTTCCGATGGGCTCTGGTCGGAAGCGATCGACGCGTCGATGCAGAGCGGCGAGGGTCGGGTCCAGGAACGGATCTCGCAAGCTCTCTCATATCACGAGCGGTCTGCCCAAGCCGCGCGGGCACTGGCATTGACGGCAGCTGACGACTGGCTCGCCGATCGCCGGTCGAAGCTGGAGGGCTTCCTCGGTTCTCTCTCCGACAAGCTGCTGTCGGTCTTTGTCGAAGAATTGGCGACTCGACGAGCCGGACCGCCGGCCGACGCACTACAACGAAGTCCTGGAAGGGAATGAGGACGATGACGTCACCTAATGCCCCTTACCTCCCGAAGATTCCTGGGAGCGTCGTGGCGAGAGCCATCCAGGACACAGATTTCGCCGTCAGTCTGCTCCAGGCCAGCACCAGGCCGGCCGCGCTCAGCGATCCCGATCTGGGCTTGACGCCAGCGCAGCAGGCCGAGCTGCACACCGTTCTCGGCGAGATCGCCGGGTTGAGCTTCGAAGCGGCCATGCTGGCGATCAAGAACGAGGGCGTCAACGATTTTCGCTGACCGACCATCTCCTCCCGAGGAGCGGGTCCGCCAGTTCTACGATCACTGGACCCCCGTGATGGTCCGGGCAGCCGGCACCATCCTGCAGGCCGGGATGGTCAAGCGATCGGCCACGACAGCGGTCGCGCCGCTGACATCGGTGCAGTACCTGGCGGAACTGGCCGGTGTGGCCCCAGGCGATCGTGTACTCGATGCCGGATGTGGCGTCGGGGGGCCGGCCATAGCCATCGCAAGCAACGTGCCCGGCGTCGTCATCGACGGGGTGACCATTTCCGAAGTGCAGGTGACAATGGCCCGCACGTTCGTCACCGAGGCCGGCCTCGCCGACAGAGTCCGGGTGCACCTGGGGGACTTCCACCGTCTTCCGTTCCCTGACGAGTCGTTCGACGTAGCCCTCTACTTCGAGGTCACCTGCTACTCACCGGACCGCGCTGCTCTGTACCGCGAGTCCGCGCGGGTCCTCAAACCCCTCGGCACCGTCTACGTCAAGGACGTCTTCCGGCAGGAAGATCCCCTGACGGAGCAGCAGGGCCGGTCACTGGCCTCCTACGATGAACTCTGGGCCTGCACTTCGACGCCGACTCTGAGCGAGACGGAGGAAGCGATGCGTGCCGCGGGATTCACGTCGATCCACGTGCGGGAATACCCGTTCATTGACACGGCGCACCATTATGAGTCGATGGTGTCGAGAGACGAGGGCGGAGTGCGTCTCAACGAGTTCGGCGAGGCATTTCTCCGCTTCTTCCCGAAGCTGCCTCTTTTCTTCGCCGAGGTGAAGGCGCGCAAGCAAGGCAATTGACGGGCCGGCCACCGCGACCCACCGCGTGAAGGCGAGACCACGATGACCGCACGGTACGACGCCATCGTGGTCGGGGCTCGCTGCGCCGGCTCCCCGACGGCGATGCTCCTGGCCCGCAAGGGCTATCGGGTGCTGCTCGTGGACCGAGCGGGCTTTCCGAGCGACACCCTCTCTTGTCACTTCCTTCACCAGCCGGGGGTGGCCTCTCTCGATCGTTGGGGCCTCCTGCCGGCGGTCTCACAGTCGACCTGCCCGCCCATTCGCTCGCTGGTCCTCGATGCCGGCTCGTTTTCGGTCAGGGGAACGCCGCCTCCGGCCGACGGTGTTGCAGACGCGTACGCCATGCGGCGGACCGTGCTGGATCAGATCCTCGTGGATGCCGCCGCAGCGGCCGGCGCCGAGGTCCGAGAGCGGTTCACCGTTCAGGAGTTGCTCACCGACGGCGCGAGGGTGACCGGGGTGCGCGGTCGGGGGACGGACGGGGGCACTTTGACCGAGACGGCCAGGGTCGTGATCGGCGCGGACGGGAGGAACTCCCTGGTGGCGCGGCAGGTGTCAGCGCCGACCTATCACGAACACCCGTCGCTCACCTGCGCCTACTACAGCTACTGGAGCGAGGTCGAGATGGAGGACGTCGAGATCTACCTCCGTCCCGGCCGGATGATCCTGACCGCGCCGACCAACAACCGGCAGGTCTTCGTCATCGCCTACTGGCCGAACTCCGAGTTCCACCGCGTCCGTCGGGACCTCGAGGGCAACTTTACGGAAGTCCTCGGCTTGGCCCCTGACCTGGCCGAGCGCATTCGGGGGGGCGTTCGCAGCGAGCGCTTCCGGGGCACCGGCGCCCTTCCGAACTTCTACCGTCGTCCGTACGGGCCCGGCTGGGCGTTGGTCGGCGACGCGGGACACCACAAGGACCCGATCACCGGCCTGGGGATGACCGACGCCTTTCGAGATGCGGAGTCGCTGGCCGACGCTCTCGACGCCGGCTTCTCCGGCCGCGAACCGCTCGCGCACGCGCTTGCCGCGTACGAGCGGCACCGCAACGCGGTCACCGCCGAGGTGTACCAGACAACCCTTCGGTTCGCGCGTCTCAGACCTCCTGCACCCGAGATGAAGCTAATCTTGGAGGCCCTGCGCGATGATCCACTCGAGGTTGGAAGGCTCTTCGGCAGCGTCATCGGAACGGTCCCCTCTGCGGAGATGTTCACATCGGAGAACGTCGCTCTCATCATGCTGCGAGCGTCGTTGCGGCAGGCGGCGGCCCGCCAGGCCAGGGCCAGCCCGTGACAAGACGGCGGAGTTCCGCTCCTCCCCAACCGGTGGGGAGGCACTGTCTGAAGGTTGGGCCTCGAGGAACGGACCCGGGTGTCTTCCGATTGCCTCAGCGCCGCCCTGATGGCGGCGGCGAGAGAGCATCTCGTTCTGATCGGCAGTGCCGCGGCGAGCGGGGCATGCCTGAGCCGGCGCATCAGCTCCCAGATGGTGGGTTCATGCCGGGCGGTGACGTCCGCTGCCGCCGGCGCAGTCGGTGACCTCGCGTTGGCGTAGTGGCGTGGCCGTCAGGCATCTCAGCCGTCCACAGCAGATTGCTCGCCAGCGTGGCGCATAAGGCAATCCTCATCACGACTGTGCCGGTTCAGCCTGACCACCAAATGGTGGGGGACTGGTGCTTGTTCTCTCCCTGTTCGTGGTGGTCAAGCGGGATGGGCTACGTCTGCTGTCTCAAGGTTGACAACCTCGGCGCCGCGCTGCTCGGGGCGGCCCTCGAAGCCCCCATCGATGGGCAATCTGGGCATCAGCGTGCCTTGGAGGAAGCGCTCGCAGCTCTCGCGTGAGCTCCACACGGTACTGATCAGAAAGCCACCCTCCGTGGGTCCGGCGACGTGGTAGATCTGCCCCTCCGGCATTCCGTTCGGCGGATGCACCGCCGCGAGCGACGCCCGGTACTGCTCCTCGGTTCCCCCCGGCCAGAAGTGCTCCAGTAGGTAGGCCATGTCCGTCCTCCGCTCTGAGGCCGCGGCTTTCACCACCCGCGAAGCCTAGGGGCCGCCGAGAACACCAGGGGAGAGCACAAAGGTCCTGCTCTCCGCTCCCGTCGGGTATGACGACGGCCGGGCTCAACTTGCTCGACGAGGACCCCGTCCAGGCACACGCTGATGGCATCGTGCAGCCGGCGGAGCTTGTCGACGTCGGTGCGGTCCCGCGCCCATGCGCGGAACAGGACGTCGACCCGGAGCAACTGCTGTCGCTGTTCCGTTGAGAGGGTGTGGAACGCAGGGAGGTTGACCAGCTCCGCCGGGCCGCCTCCGCCGTCGCGGATACCGTCCTTCAGCCGGTACTGCTCGTGGTAGACGCCGCCGTGCTTGGTCGTACAGCAGATGACGAGGTGGGTCGCGGTCCGCCGGATGACGGTGCCGCTGCCGTATCGGGGGCGGCTGAACTCCGTACCGGACTCGATGGTCACCGAGTCGCCGGGCGCCAGGGCGGCGAGCTGGTCGGCGGTAAGCCGGTTCTCGGCGCTCACCGCTGACTCCCCCGTCGCTTGCTGAATGCCCGGGGCAGCTCGTCTCAGCAGTAGCCGTCCCCATGGCGGAGGGGAGGTCTTGTGCGCCATGGCTGGCGGAGGTCGTTCTCGACATGTCCGACGTGTGGGCTTACGACCCTCTGCCGCTCTGCGACCCATTCCGTCGGCCCTGAAGCTGTGCCTCAGCCGTGCCTCAAGCAGGGGCAAAAGGCGGACGTCAGCGGATAGCAACGGTCGGAACCACTGAGGCACGAAGGTGGCGTCGACGTCCAGCTGAGCTGGGCAGATGAACATACAAGCTGGTCAGAACATGGAGCGGGTGACCGGGATCGAACCGGCATGTGGGCATTAGCGTGGGACACGAGCGACCTCCGCGGTCGGGATGGATGCCGTCAGACAGCTCCACACCAGACCCGGAGGTCGCTCCTACGTCAACAACGGTCTTGGTCAGTACATCTAGTACCGCCGGTTACCACGTGCCCGCCGACAGGCCCGGCGGACGCCGGCGGCCGATCTATTTATCCCAGCCCGGGTATGTCCCGCCCGGGTTCAGTGGAGGCTTGTAAGGACGCGGGCGGCAGGCCAGCCGCGGCTTTGCTCATGTTCGACAACAAACAAGGACATCGGCCCCTTGGTATCGGGTCGCGTTGGTTCCTACGCTTTCCAGTCCTGGGATTCTGCGGTGACGACTTGGGGGCGGGCATGGCCGACGAGCGCACCTTGCCTGTACCCCGCCGGCGACCACGAGGACCGCTCCCGTCCGGAACGGTCACCTTCCTGTTCACCGACATCGCCGGCTCGACTCAGCTGCTGTGGAAGGGCCGACAGGCTTACGCGGCCGCGCTCGCTGACCATCGGCGGATGCTGCGAGCCGCGGTCGCCGCACACGGCGGTCGCGAGGTTGACACCCAGGGCGACGCCTTCTTCATGGTGTTCCCCAGCGCCAGCCAGGCAGTGGCCGCTGCCGCCGAAGGGCAACGATCCTTGGCCACCCATTCATGGCCTGACGGGTTGCAGACTACCGTCCGGATGGGACTGCACAGCGGCGAGGCCACCGTCGCCGGGGAAAGCTACATCGGCCTTGCCGTACACCGGGCCGCCCGGATCATGGCTGCTGGCTCCGGCGGCCAAGTTCTGTTGTCGGAGGCGACCGCGGCCCTCGTCGCGGACGACCTGCCGACCGGGACTGCACTGCGCTCCCTGGGCGGCCACCCCCTGAAGGACTTCCCGGGAGCGGCTCCACTGTTCCAGCTCGACGTCGAGGGCCTGCGCACCCGGTTTCCTCCGCTGCACCAGACAGGCCCCCGGCGTCGGCTGCCGGAGTCACCCGGCAGCCTTTTCGGCAGAGAGAAGGACATCGCGGCCTTGTCCGCGATGCTCACCGATCCCCCGACGCGGCTGATCACGGTGACCGGGCCCGGGGGTGTGGGCAAGACCAGGCTGGCGGCGCAGACCGCTCGGACGGTGGCCGACAACTTCCCCGGAGGGGCAGTATTCGTCCCACTCAGCGCTATCGCCGACCCCGCGCTCGTCCTGTCCACACTCGCCGACGGCGTCGGCGTCCGAGGTGAACCGGGGATGGATCTGGTCGAGGGGATGCGGGCGGCGCTCGGCCGCGACCGGACACTGGTGGTCCTCGATAACTTCGAGCACGTGGTCGGGGCGGCCGCGGACCTGGCGGTCGTACTCGAGGAAATCCCGGCCCTCGTCGCGCTGGTGACCAGCCGGCAGGCGCTGCGGCTAAGTCCCGAGCAGCAGTACCCCCTGGCGCCCCTGGCTGACACGCCCGCGGAGCGGCTGTTCGCCGAGCGGGCCGCAGCCGTGCGCCCCGGCTTCGCACTCGACACCCTCGACGTGGCTAACGCGAGGGCGGTTACCGAGATCTGCCGCCGCCTCGACGGCCTACCGTTGGCCATCGAGCTCGCTGCGGCTCGCATCCGACTGCTGCCGCCGGCGGTGCTGCTTGAGCGCCTCGGTCAGCGGCTCGACGTCCTTGGGAGCGGGCCGATTGACCTGCCAGAGCGGCAGCGGACGCTCCGGGCCACGATGGACTGGAGCTTCGGTCTCCTCGGCCCGCAGGAGCAGGCGCTCTTCACCAGGCTCGCCGTGTTCTCCGGCGGATTCACGGTGACGGCAGCCGAGACCGTCTGCGTCCGGCCGGGAGAGTCGGATGTCCTGGACACGCTGTCTGTCCTCCTCGATGCCAGCCTGCTTACCGAGTCCCCGCAGCCCGGGGCGGAAGCGCGGCTGGACATGCTGGCTACGGTTCGCGCCTACGCAGCCGAGAAGCTCGCGAGCTCCTCGGACCGGACGGAGACCGAGCGACGCCACACCGCGTGGTTGCTGGCCCTGACTGACCACTTTGTCGTCGCAGGGGACCGTGAGTTCGGTGAGGCGCTCGCCCGCCTCGACCGCGAGCGGGCCAACTTCCGCGCGGCGGTACAGCGCGCCATCGACCGTGGCGACCTGGAAACGGCGACGCTGCTCATCAGGAACACCGTCTCGTATCTTTCGCGGCGTGTCGCCGAACGGGAGGCGTGGGGGTGGCTGAACCAAATGCACGCCCAGGCCGGCACCGCTGCACCAGCCGTGCGGGGACGACTGCTCATCCTCCGCGGGTTGTTCGCACGCGCCGTCGGAGAGGCCACCGCCATCCGTCCCCTTCTAGAGGAGGGGCGGCGGCTTCTGCCGGACGACGCCGATCACGCTCTTGACCGCACTCTCATGGCGTTCGCCGGCATCTTCGCCGCCCTGGCCGACGGATCGATAGAGGAAGCCTCTCGCTGCATCGACGAGATGGCTGCCCGCAGCGCGGCCACGGGGCGCCGGGTCGGCGCGGCCGTTGCAGAGATGCTCCGCGGGAATATCGCACTCGTCGGCGGGGACCTGGCCGGCGCTGACCGGCACTATGAGACCGGCCTTGAGCTGAGCGGACGTCTGGGCGACGAGGCCCTGGTTGGCCAGCTGCTCAGCCTCCGTGGCCTGATCCTGCTTGCCACCGGCAAGTTGGACGCCGCACGTCGGTCGGTGCTCGACGGTGTGGCAGTCAACCGGAACAGTTCACACCAGCAGCTAGGAATCACGTATTCCCTCGAAGCGCTCGCCGCCCTCGCCCTTGCCGATGGCCACCCCGCAGTGGCGGCCCGCGCCTTGGCCGCAGCAGCCGCGGCCCGTCGGATCGTGGACGAACCGCTCGGCCCGGCCCTCGGCCCGCTCGGGGACGACCTAACAGCTCAGGCGCATGAACAGCTCGGCGACCAAGCCTTCGAGACTGCCAGCGCTGAGGGTCGGCAGTGGTCGCTCCCGCAGGCCCTAGACCGAACCCTGGAGGACCTCAGCGACCAAGACCGACCGTGGGACGCAGCCAGGCCGACTCTCCGCTCAGCATGGCCGGACCCCGCTCCCTGACATTTTCATCGCCACATGCCACGACGGTCGACACCCGTCAGAGCGTTAGACCGGAGCCTCCTGCGGACTCGGCGCGGGACTTTTCCGCGCCGGGGCTTCTGGAGGCTCTCATTCGCCGGACGGATGAGCCATGGCGACACGGCGGACCATGTCGCGGGACACCGTGTGAACGGTGTCCCGCGACAGAGCAGTGGAGCGGGTGACGGGAATCGAACCCGCACAGTCAGCTTGGAAGGCTAGTGGCCTCAGAGCTCATATGCGCAGGTCCAAGTGCCTTTTGACCCAGACCGTGCCTTGCCCATGCCTCAGCGTGGACGGGCGCCTCCTTGTCCCCGCCTGAACCAGGAGTTCACCATGCCGTCCTGATCCCCTCGGTGTGGGTGGCGTGCCCTACGGTGGCGGGATGCCGACGTCGTCGGTGACAGTCCTGGGCGGCGGGGTGGCGGGGCTCGCTGCGGCGCTGCTGCTCGCCCGCGACGGCCACCGGGTGAGGCTGCTGGAGCGCGACCCGCTGCCCATCGGCGCGCCGGATGACGCGCCCGCCTGGCCGCGCAAGGGGATTCCGCACTATCTGCAGCCGCACGCCTTCATCCCCCGCGGACGGGCCGAGCTGCGGGCGCACTTCGCCGACGTCTATGAGGCGCTGCTGGCGGCGGGTGCGGAGGACGTCGACCTCCGTGGGAAGGTCCCAGGCGGAGCTGGGTCGGGCGACGAGGACCTGCAGTATCTGGCCGTGCGACGGCCGTTGCTGGAGTGGGCCCTGCGTCGAGCGGTTGCAGCGGAGCAGGGGATCACGGTGCGGGACGGCACGCAGGTGCGCGGCCTCACGGTGGACCGCGGGCGGGTGAGCGCCGTCGAGGCCGACGGGGGCACGCTGGCGGCCGACGTCGTCGTCGACGCGCTCGGCCGGCGCACGCCGACTCCCCGGTGGCTGGCCGGCAGTGGCATCATCAGCGGGACCGATAGCAGCGACTGCGGTGTCGTCTACTACAGCCGCTACTACCGCTGCCGGCCTGGCTTCAGGCTGCCTGACGGGCCGTTCATTCTTAGCCCGCGCGGCGACCTCGGGTACTTCGGGTACGCCACCTTCCCGGGCGATAACGGCACGTTCGCCATGGTGCTCGCCGTCCCGCCCGGTGTCCCCGAGTGGCGGCGGCTCCACGCGGAGGACGCGTACGAGGCCGCGGTGGCCCGCATCCCGGCGCTCGCGGCCTGGGCCGACCCGGCCGGCGTCGACCCGATCACCGACGTGCTCCCGATGGCCGGGCTGCGCAACACGTTCCGCCGCTGGCAGCCGGAGGCGCCCGCCGGGCTGCTGCCGGCCGGCGACGCGTACTCCCACACCGACCCGGTGCTGGCGCACGGCCTCGCCTTCGCACTCATCCACGCGGTCGAGCTGGCCGCGGCACTGCGCGCGCACGCCGATCCGGTCGACCGGGCGGTGGCCTACGCGGCAGCCACCGGTGCCGCCCTCCGGGAGCGCTTCGATTTCGCGACGGCGCTGGACGCCCAGCGGCTGCGCATGTGGCTGGGCGGGCCGGTTGACCTGGCCTCGGCTGACGGGGACTACGCGCTGTTCAGCCAGATGGCCGCCGGCGCCGCCGCACGGATCGACCCGGACGTCTTCCGCGTGTACGTCCGCCGCATCGGGTTGCTGGACAGCACCGCCGTCCTGGACCGCGATACCGGCCTGCACCGGCGGATCGAGCGGCTGTTCGCCCAGCTCATCGCCGCACCGAAGCCGCCGGGCTGGCCGTCGCGCGAGGAGATGTGTGCCACAGTCGGCAGCAGCGGAGGCTGAGCACGCAGAAGCTGCGTGCTCGGGTTTGGACCGAGCGATCTTTGCGATCACGGTCGTGTGGTGCCGAGCACACGACGGGTCAGGCGACTTCCCACCTAGAAGTCATGTGGCCGCTGAACTCATGGTGAACGGGCGAGTGGGTTGGACGGACGAGGGCATCGCCGTGGCTCGTCGGCTGCGCCGGAACCAGCCGCGCCTGGGGATGCTCGTGCTTTCGCAGTACCTGGAGTCGCATTACGCCACGAGCCTGCTCACCGACACCCCCGAGCTTGCCGGCTATCTGCTCAAGGACCGCGTCTCCGACGTGGCGGTGCTGGTCGACGCGCTGCGCCGGGTGGTCGAGGGCGAGTGCGTGGTCGAGCCGACCATCGTGGCCCGGCTCATGCGCCCGTGGACGGCGTCCGGCCCGTTCGACCGGCTCTCGCAGCGGGAGCGGGAGGTGCTCGCCCTCATGGCGGAGGGCCGCTCCAACGCCGCCATCTCCTCCATGCTCGGGTGGGCGAGCGCACGCTCGAGGCACACGTGCGCCAGATCTTCCAGAAGTTGGATTTGCCGCCGTCGGCCGACGATCACCGCCGCGTGCTGGCCGTGGTGCGGTACCTGCAAGCTCGCAGTAGTTGAACCAACGAAGCGGGGTGAGAGCGTGCGCCGTTGCGCCGGTCCGGCGTCGAGCCCGTGCCCAGGCACCGTTTGTCGCAGCCTGGCGGAGGGCGTTCAAGGAGATTGGGATCGAGGTTGGCCACGGCCGGGATCTCCCGTCGCACATGTTCCGCCGTCAGAACGGCGCCTTCATCGACCGTCACGTCCGGTCGGGACAGAGGGTCAGGCTCCCGAGGCCGGTGATCCAGGCCCGAACTGCATCCTCGTGGACGCACATCTCGTCTGGCACTTGACCGCGTCTGATGATGAGCGTGCGTCGTTCCGGCCCGGAGGGGACGCGACATTCGAACCCGGGGGGTCCAGCGAGTGCTGCCGCGCCGCAAGAGGTGGGCACAATCTGCTCAAGGCGGAACGTCAGGGGTGGGCGACGAAGTAGGCGTTGAAGGGGTCTTCCTCCAGCTCGTGCTGGGCGACGTCGGTGAAGCCGGCCTCGCGGAGCATCCGCTCGGCGGTCTGCCTTCCCCAGCCTGTGCCGAGGCCGACGCCGCCTTGGCCGAGCGACACAGACATGCAGTGGAAGGTCGAGAACGCGAACAGCAGGGTCGCCCAGGGCAGCTCGCCGTTCTCCTCGAGTTTGCTGGAGGCGTTGATGTCGACCATGAGGAAGGTGCCGCCCGGGCGGGTGGCCCGTCGAATCCGCTCGAGCACGGCGGCCGGCCAAGCCTGGTCGTGGATGGTGTCGAATGCCGTCACCAGGTCGTAGCCCGCGTCGATCTCGAGCCGGGCGACGTCCTGGGTGACGAACGTGGCGTTGGTGAGCCCCCAGGCCGACGCTTCAAGTCGTGCGGCGACCAGCGCCTCCTCGCTGAAGTCGTAGCCGGTGAACCTGCTCGCCGGGTACTCGCGAGCGAGCAGGTTTATCGCGTGGCCCTCACCACAGCCGACGTCGGCAACGTCGATGCCGGCGCGCAGGCGCTCGACCTCACCGGTCAGCGGGATGATCGTGTCGATCAGGGAGGCGTCGTTGACTGCTGCGCTTTCCTGCGCCTGCAGGTCGTGAAAGCCGGGGTAGTCCTCGTAGGCCAGCCCCCCGCCGGTGCGGAACTTCTCCACAATCTTTGGCGTGACGATGCCGATCACGGTCAGGTAGCGGGTCATCCGGGCGAGGTTGTCCGGACCGGCGCCCGTGAGGAAGGGCGTGTGGTCTGGGCAGATGTAGTAGGTGGCGTCGCCGGGGACGTACTGGACGAACCCGGCCGTGACCATGCCGCCGAGCCACTCGCGAACGTAACGCTCGTCCAGGCCGG
>DATHAK010000188.1:0-6475 GCA_035296685.1 Blastococcus sp. | reverse complement strand
CGGGGCCAGCTCACGGAGGGCCAGTCACTGCCGGCGGAGGCCGAGCTGACGGTGCAGTTCGGGGTCAGCCGGCCGACTCTGCGCGAGGCGTTCCGCATCCTGGAGTCCGAGCGCCTGATCGAGGTCCGGCGCGGCGCGCGGGGTGGTGCCCAGGTGCGGCTCCCCGACATTCGGGTCGCCGCCACCTACGCCGGCCTCCTGCTCCAGTCCGAGCGGGTCCGCCTCGGCGATGTGTACGAGGCCCGGACGGTGGTGGAGCGCCCGGCCGTCGCCGAGCTGACCAGCCGCCCGGTGCCCGAGGCGATCGAGCCGCTGTGCGCCAACCTGCGCGAGACCGAGGAGCTGCTGGCCGCCCCCGATCTCGACACCGAGCGGCTCGACGAGCTCGCCCTCGACTTCCATGCCGATCTCGTGCGGCTGGCCGGCAACCACACGCTCTACCTGTTCAGCTCGATGCTCCGGCAGATCCTGCACGGCGCCAACCGGCGCACGGTGGCGGCGTTCAACGGGCGCCCCGCCCGGGTCACGGTCTACACCGAGGTGCTGCGTGCGCACGCAGCACTCGTCGAGCACATCGTGGCCGGTGACGCGGCTGCCGCCGACGCGCTCTGGCGCAGTCACCTCGACGAGGTGCACACCCGGGCGGTCACCGGGCGGAACAACCCTGCCGACCTCGTGGTCGACATCCTGAGCTGAAAGGCCCGCGCTCGGCCGGGAAGGCCGAGCATCTCCCCGGTCAGCTCGCGATCAGGGGGGCGCTCTCCTCCGGCGCCTCGAGCGGCACGTGATGTCCCGCGCCGGGCGCGCGGTCCACGGTCACCCGACCGCGGACGCGGGCGTGCTGCGCCACCTCGTCGTCGACCAGGGCGCTGAGCGCTCCGTAGACGTAGCCGACCGGGACGTGGACCGCCGCCTCGGACGCGTCCACCAGCGCGGCTGTGGCGTCCTGCCTGGTTCCGGAGGGGGTCGATCCGGCCCGTCACGCGACCTCCAGAATTTTGTTCCCTAAACAGTACAAGGATTAGGCGAAGTGCCCTAATCTGTGGCTCATGCAACAGGCGACCTCAGGGGGGCCGGCCGGTACCGGTACCAGTCCAAGCGCAGAAGCGAACGTCCTCGAGGTCCGCGACCTCTCGGTGGAGTTCTACACCGACAACGGTTGGGTACGCGTCGTCGACGGCGTGAACCTCGCGGTTGCCCCTGGCCAGACCATGGGGCTGGTCGGGGAGTCCGGCTCCGGGAAGACCGTGACCTCCCTGGCGGTCATGGGCCTGCTCGACCGGCGCATGTCGCGGGTCAGCGGGTCCATCGAGCTGCTCGGCCGGGAACTGGTGGGCATGGACGAGGGCTCGCTGGCCGACATCCGTGGCTCCGAGATGGCCATGATCTTCCAGGAGCCCCGGCGCAGCCTGGACCCGGCGTTCACCGTCGGCGACCAGATCGCGGAGGTGCTCCGGCGGCACGAGGGGCTCAACCGTCGTGACGCGCGCAAGCGGGCGGCGGAGATGCTGGACGTGGTCGGCATCACGAACGCGTCGGAGCGGGTCAAGGCCTACCCGCATGAGTTCAGCGGCGGTATGTGTCAGCGGGTCATGCTGGCGATCGCCCTCGCCTGCAAGCCCAAGCTGCTGATCGCCGACGAGCCGACGACGGCGCTCGACGTCACCGTGCAGGCGGAGATGCTCCGGCTCATGAACGAGCTCCAGTCCGACTTCGGGGTCTCGATCCTGTTCATCACCCACGACCTCGGGGTGGTCGCGGAGATGTGCGACCTGGTCACGGTGATGTACGCGGGCCAGGTCGTGGAGGCCAGCCCGCTGTACGACCTCTACGAGCGCCCGGCGCACCCCTACACCGAGGGGCTGCTCGCCGCGGTGCCCGACGCCGAGGCGCACGGCGGCCGGCTGCTGGCCATCCCCGGCACCGTCCCCGCGCCGTGGCAGTGGCCCACGTCCTGCCACTTCCACCCGCGCTGCACCTACAAGGTGGCCGGCCGCTGCGACGTAGCCCCGGTGCCCCTGGACGTGACCGGCGACGGCCGACTGGTGCGCTGCGTGCGCCACGACGAGATCGCACTGAAGGGTGTGAAGCAGTGAGCGCCCCTCTCCTCGAGGTCTCCGGCCTCCGCAAGACCTACGTGACCAAGCGCAACGTGTGGGGCAAGGCGACGCAGCGGCTGACCGCCGTGGGCGGGGTGTCCTTCACCCTCGAGCCCGGCCGCACCCTCGGCATCGTGGGCGAGACAGGCGCCGGCAAGTCGACGGTCGGCCGGCTCGTCCTGCGCCTCATCGAGCCCGACAGCGGCTCGGTCAAGCTGCTCGGCCAGGACGTGCTGGCGATGCCCCGCAAGGAGCTGCGGTCCCTGCGTGCCAAGGCGCAGATGATCTTCCAGGACCCGTTCAGCTCGCTGGACCCGCGCATGGTGATCGGCGCGGCCGTCGAGGAGTCGCTGACCGTGCACGCCGACCTGAGCAAGGCCGACCGGGAGCAGCGGTCGCTGGACCTGCTGCAGCGGGTGGGTCTGCGGGCCGACCAGATGGACCGCTACCCCCGGGAATTCTCCGGCGGGCAGCTCCAGCGGATCGCCATCGCCCGGGCCCTGGCCAACGACCCCGACTTCATCGTCTGCGACGAGCCGGTCGCCGCGCTCGACGTCTCGATCCAGGCCCAAGTGCTCAACCTGCTGCTCGACCTGCAGGCGGAGCGGGGTCTGGGCTACCTGTTCATCTCCCACGACCTGTCGCTGGTGCGGTTCCTCGCCCACGACGTGATCGTGATGTACAAGGGCGAGGTCGTGGAGATGGGCCCGACGGCCCAGCTGTTCGCCGACCCGCAGCACGCCTACACCCGCAAGCTGCTGTCCGCCATCCCCGTGGCGCAGCCCCGGCGGGAGCGGGCGCGGGCCCTCTCGGGCGCCGTGCTGTCCTCGCTCATTCCCCCCGCCTCGCTGGCGTCGGCAGGCGTGACCCAGGGAGGACGTCCCTCGTGCTGACCATGATCGGCCGGCGCCTGCTGGCCGCCATCCCGCTGCTGCTCTTCGTCAGCCTCTTCGTCTTCGCGCTGCTGGACCTGGTGCCCGGCGACGCCGCGCGCAACGTCGCGGGGGAGACGGCCACCGAGGAGGAGGTCGCGGCGACCCGCGAGCGGCTGGGGCTCAACGATCCGTTCTTCGTCCGCTACTTCTCCTGGCTGGTAAACGCCCTGCATGGCGACCTGGGCACCTCGCTCTACAGCAGCGAGGGCGTCAGCTCGATCATCGCCCAGCGGCTGCCGATCACCGCGTCGCTCGCGGTCGTGGCGCTCATCATGGCCATCGTCGTCGGACTGCCGGTCGGCATCCTCGCCGCCGTCCGGGCGAACTCGCTCGTCGACCGGGCCGTCACGGCCCTGGCCGCGCTGCTCATGTCGGTGCCGCCGTTCGTGGTCGGCCTGATCCTGGTGATCGTCTTCGCCATCAACATGGACCTGTTCCCCGCGACGGGGTACAGCGAGATCTCCGACGCCGGTCTCGGTGGCTGGCTGCAGCACCTGATCCTGCCCGGCATCGCGATCGCCGCCATCTCGGCGGCGGAGTTCGCCCGGCAGACGCGCGGGGCGCTCGTCGACACCCTGGGCATGGACCACATCCGCACGGTCCGCGCGAAGGGCCTGCGCCGGCCGATGATCATCGGCAAGCACGCGTTGAAGAACGCCGGTATCCCGATCGCGACCGTTGTCGGCCTGCAGGTCGGCCGGGTGCTGGCCGGGGCCGTCACGGTCGAGTTCGTGTTCGCCATCCCCGGCTTCGGGAGCCTGGCGGTGCAGTCGGTCAACCAGCGCGACGTGCCGGTCATCCTCGGCATCGTCATGGTGAGCGCAGTCGTCGTGATCGTCGCGAACATCATGGTCGATCTCTCCTACGGCTACTTCAACCCGCGCACCAGGACCAACGCATGAGCCCCGTCCGCATCCGTGGCGACGCCGGCCCCGGGCAGTCCGTCCCGCACGGTCGAGAGGCAGGTACCCGATGAGCGAGACCCCCCGCCCCGAGGACTCCGAGGCGCCCGTGGTCGTCGAGGAGGCCCCGACCCAGCTGGCCGACAGCACCCAGGTCGAGGTGCACCAGCCGCGTCAGCGGGGCTGGCTGCACGGCATCCGTCGCAGCCGTCCGCTGCGTCAGCTGCGGCGCAACCGCGCTGCCATGGCCTCCCTGATCTTCCTGCTGCTGCTGACGCTCGCGTCGGTGTTCGCGCCGCTGCTCGCCACGCACGACCCCAACGCACAGTCGCTCATCGACCAGCTGCAGGGCCCCTCGAGTGAGCACTGGCTCGGCACCGACACCTTCGGCCGCGACGTGTTCAGCCGGCTGCTCTACTCCGGCCGGGTCACCCTGCTCGCCGTCGTCCAGGCGCTCACTCTGGCCGCCGTGCTGGGCATCCCGCTCGGCCTCCTGGCCGGGTTCATCAAGGGCCCGGTCGACGCCGTGCTCTCGCGGCTGTTCGACGCCCTGCTCAGCCTGCCTCCGCTGATCCTGGCGATCGCGATCGTCGGCATCCTCGGCCCCAGCCTCACCAACGCCATGATCGCCATCGGCATCGTCCTGGCCCCGCCGCTGTTCCGGTTGGCCCGCGGTGCTGCCCAGTCGGTCTCGACCGAGACCTACGTCGAGGCGTGCCGGGCGATCGGCTGCTCCCAGTGGCGGTTGATCTGGCGGCACGTGCTGCCGAATGCCAGCTCTCCGCTGCTGGTCCAGCTGACCTTCTCCGCAGGCATCATCGTCATCGCCGAGGCCAGCCTGAGCTTCCTCGGTCTGGGCACCCAGATCCCGCAGTCCAGCTGGGGGACGATGCTGCGCGACGCCTTCGACAGCATCTACGACTCGCCCTGGTTCATGATCGCTCCCACGGTGATGGTCGTGCTGACGATCCTGTCTTTCGCGACGTTCGGGGACGGCCTCCGCGACGCCCTCGAGGGCCGCGGCGTCCAGCGGGTCAGCAAAAAACCCCCGGCGCCCCGGACGTGACCTCCCCTGCTGGGGTGGGGTCGCGAGCAGCGGTCCAGGTCGGCGTCTACCTGCCCCAGGTGGCCCTCGGTTACGAGGAGATCCTGGGGCGGGCGGTGGACTGCGAGCGGCTCGGGTTCGACAAGCTGTGGCTGTTCGATCACCTGTTCACCCCCGGGCTGCCGGAGCAGCCGGCGTTCGAGGGGTGGACGCTGGCGACCGCGCTCCTGGCCCGGACGTCGACCCTGCGAATCGGGCACCTGGTCCTGTGCGCCAACTTCCGGCAGCCGGCCCTCCTCGGCCGGATGGTCTCGACCCTGTCGGTCATCTCCGGCGGGCGGTTCGACCTGGGCCTCGGCTCCGGCTCCTACGCCGACGAGCACGCACGGGCCGGGCTGCCGTGGGGGAGCGCGCCCGAGCGGGCCGCGCGCCTGCGGGAGACGCTCGAGGTGGTCACCCGTATGGCGAGCCCCGGTCCGACGACGTGGGACGGCGAGCACGTCGCCGTCCGGGACCTGCCGAACCTCCCGCTGCCGGCCTCCCCGACGCCGGTGCACGTCGGCGGGGTCGGTGTCCGCCACACGCTGCCGCTGGTGGCCCGATTCGCCGACGTGTGGAACGTGCCGACCTACGGGGTGCGACGCCGCACGGACGCCCTGCACGCCCTCCTCGCCGAGTGCGAGGCCATCGGCCGCGACCCCGCCACCATCCGGCGGTCGCTGCAGGTCGTCGTCGGTGTGGGCGCGGATGACGCCGCGGTTCGGCACGCCCGCCAGACGGCGGAACGGCGGTTCGCCGGACCGGGCTTCGACCTCCCGGCCAGCGGCCTGATCGGCCGGCCCGACCAGGTCGTCGAGCGATTGCATGCGCTTGTCGCGGAGGGCTGGACCGACTTCGCCTTGTTTCTCCCCGATCGCGGGGAGCCGGCGACGCTGGAGCTCCTGGCCGCCGAGGTCCTCCCGCACCTGTGACCCCAGTCTTCGCGTCCCATCACGGCGCGCGATCCGAAGGAAAGGACACTCGAATGGCCCGATCGCTCCTGCGCCGCGCGGTGCTCGCCGGCACGGCGCTCACCCTCGTACTGACCGGTTGCGGAGGAGGCGACGACGACGACGACGCTGTTGCCTCCGGCGAGGGTGCGGCCGCCTCAGACTACGACCGCGACGCGACGCTCCGCGTGGCGCTGAACACCCCGCCGCCCACCCTCGACCCGCACAAGACGGCGTCGCCCAACGCGCTCCACCCCTACGGGACGCTGGTCTACGACCGCCTCACACAGGTCGGCAAGGACCTCGAGATCCAGCCGATGCTGGCGACCGAGTGGCAGACGGCCGAGGACGGCCGGTCGGTGCTGTTCACCCTTCGTGAGGGCGTGACGTTCTCCGACGGCAATCCCGTGGACGCCGAGGCGATCAAGGCCAACTTCGACCGCGCGCTCACCGATCCGCAGTCGACCGTCAAGGCGGCGCTGGCCTCGATCGCCTCCGTCGACGT
>DATHAK010000187.1:0-12146 GCA_035296685.1 Blastococcus sp. | reverse complement strand
GGGGACGGCGGGCAACCGGGTCTTCTACTTCGCCACGCCGCCGCGGCTGTTCGGGCCGATCGCGGTCAGCCTCGGCAAGGCGGGCCTGAGCGTGCCGGACGGCGACTCGTTCGTGCGGGCGGTCATCGAGAAGCCGTTCGGCTGGGACGAGGTGAGCGCCCGGGACCTGTACGCGGAGCTGTCCACGGCGTTCGTCGAGGAGCAGATCTTCCGCATCGACCACTACCTGGCCAAGGAGACCGTGCAGAACCTGCTGGCCCTCCGCTTCGCCAACTCGATCTTCGAGCCCATCTGGAACCGCACGTGGGTGGACAACGTGCAGATCACCGTCGCCGAGACGCTCGGTGTCGGCGAGCGCGGCGGGTTCTACGAGACGACCGGCGCGATGCGCGACATCGTGCAGAACCACGTGCTCCAGGTCCTGTCGCTGTTCCTGATGGAGCCACCCACGTCCTTCCATCCCGAGGCGATCCGCGACGAGAAGGTCAAGCTGCTACGGGCCATCCAGCCCCTGGACGACGAGGCCGACATCGCCGACCACGCCGTCCGCGGGCAGTACACGCGGGGCGGCACCCGCGGCGACCTCATGCCCGGGTACCGGGAGGAGCCGGGCGTGGACCCGTTGAGCGCGACCGAGACCTTCGTCGCGATGCGGCTGAACATCCAGAACTGGCGCTGGACCGGCGTTCCCGTCTACGTCCGCACCGGCAAGCGGCTGCCCACCCGGGTCACCGAGGTGGCCATGCAGTTCCGCCTTCCCCCGCAGCTGCCGCTGTTCCCGGGCATCGCCGCACAGCTGGAGCCCGACGCCCTCATCGTGCGGGTGCAGCCGAACGAGGGGCTCTCGCTGCGCTTCGGCGCCAAGGTCCCGGGCCACGCGTTCCGGGTGCAGAAGGCCTCGATGGACTTCTCCTACGAGAGCTTCGAGCAGCAGTCGATCGACGCCTACGAGCGGGTCATCCTCGATGCGCTGATCGGCGATCCGACGCTGTTCATCCGGGCCGACGAGGTCGGCCGGTCGTGGCGGATCGTCGATCCGGTCATGCAGTACTGGAGCGCCGACGACCGACCGATCCCGCTGTACCAGGCGGCGACGTGGGGCCCGCCGGAGGCGTCCGCCCTCATCTCGCGCGACGGGAGGAGCTGGCGCGACTTCGGGTGACCGCCCACGGACCTGCCGTCTCGCGGGGCCGGGACCTGAGGGCTGTCCGACCCGGAGACGTGCCCTGCCTAGCCTCGTGCCTGCGGATCCGCATCCCGCGGACCACCGCCCGCCTGGTGAGGAGCAGCAGTGACGGCACAGCACGACGACGTGTCGGCCGACCGGATCCTGGAGTGGGCCCAGCGCATCGCAGATCGCCTGCTCGACGTGCAGCGCCGGGTGAACGAGCAGATCGACGCCACGCAGTCCCGGTTGCTGCCCGAGGTCCGGCAGCAGCTCGGCCACCCGGAGCTCGAGCCGGTCGACCTGTCCGGCCTGACGAACACGCGGATCATCGGTCTGGACGTCGTCGTCACGCCGGAAGCCGTCGCCACGGTCCTGCCCCTCTCCGCGGCGTCGGCCGCCACCACGCGGGCCGGACGCAGCGCCATGACCGAGATCGTCCGTGGCGCCGACCACCGGCTGGCCGTCATCGCCGGCCCCTGCTCGATCCACGACCCCACGGCCACGCTCGAGTACGCGGGCTTCCTCCGCCGCATGCGGGATCGGCACGCCGACCACCTCGAGATCGTGATGCGGACGTACACCGAGAAGCCGAGGACCGAGGTCGACTGGAAGGGCTTCGCCTACGACCCCTACCTCGACGGCTCGAACAACATCAGCGTCGGGCTGATCGCGACCCGGATGCTCATGGGCCGCATCACCGCGATGGGCGTTCCGGTGGCGGCCGAGCCGCTGAACGCCCTGACCCCGCAGTACGTCGACGGCCTGGTGACCTACAACGGCGTCGGGGCGCGCAACGTAACCGACCAGACCGCGCGGGAGCGGGTGTCCGGGTTCTCGGCCGTCGTCGGGTTCAAGAACTCACCGGAAGGCAGCATCGAGGCCGCGATCCAGGCCGTCATCGCGGCGCGGGCGCCGCACGAGTTCCTCGGCGTCGACCGGCACGGGATGACGGCGCAGCTGTCCACGACGGGCAACGAGACCGGTCACGTGATCCTGCGCGGCGACCGGCACGGCCCGAACTACTCGGCCGCCCACATCGCGGACACGAGGGCGAAGCTGGCCCAGCGGGGTCTGCCGGCGGCGATCGTGGTCGACGCCTCGCACGGCAACAGCCAGAAGAACCACCTGCGCCAGCTGGACGTCGTCCACGACCTGGCGGGGCAGGTCGCCGCGGGCGAGCAGGCGATCCGCGGGGTGATGCTGGAGAGCCATCTCGTCGCGGGCCGCCAGGACCTCGACCAGCAGCATCCCGAGGCCCTCGAGTACGGCAAGAGCGTCACCGACGCGTGCGTGGACCTCGACATGACCGCCGCCATGCTCGACGAACTGGCGGGGGCGGCCCGGGCCCGACGCACGACCGGCTGATCAGGGTCGCTGATCAGGGTCGGTCGTGAGCGCCTCGCTCTCGGCCCACAGCCGCTGACGGGCCGCCGGGTCCGACCCCTGCCCGGGCGTCGCGATCTCCTTGCGCCTGGCGAACAGCTTCCCGGTCACGGTCGCGGTCTCGGGGGCGGTCGCCAGCCACAGGACGGTGTCGGCTCCCTGCTCCGGCGTGCGGCCGAACCTGTCGGTGACCCACTTGAACGGGCCGCGCACGTCCTGCAGCAGCCCCGTTCCGGCGACGAGCCCGGGATGCACGGCGTTCACGACGACGCCGGTGCCCTCCAGCCGGGAGGCCAGTTCCTGGGTGAACAGGACCCGGGCCAGCATGGTGGGCGGCGTGGCCTTCAGGTACGAGTACGGCGTCCTCAGCTTCTGCAGGTCGTCGAAGTCGATCGTCGTCCGGCCGTACTTCGAGGCCACGTTGACCACCCGGGACGGCGCGCTGTCCCGGAGCAGCGGGAGGAGCTCGTGGGTGAGCAGGAAGTACGCCAGGTAGTTCGTCGCGAAGGTCAGCTCGATCCCGTCGGCGGTGAGGGTCTTCTCCTTCACGAACACACCAGCCGCGTTCACGAGGACGTCGAGCCGGTCGTGGCCGGCGCGGAAGCGCTGCGCCGCGTCGCGGATCGACGACTGCGACGCGAGGTCGCACTCCAGCGTCTCGGCATCCGCGGCGGGCACGGCCGCCCGGAGATCCGAGAGCGCCTGCTCGCCGCGGCGGGCGTTGCGAACCAGCAGGACGACGGTGATCCCGGTCCGGGCCAGCCCCTCCGCGGTCGCCCGCCCGA
This sequence comes from Blastococcus sp., assembly GCA_035296685.1. Taxonomy (GTDB): domain Bacteria; phylum Actinomycetota; class Actinomycetes; order Mycobacteriales; family Geodermatophilaceae; genus Blastococcus_B. Next base: position 8,810 of record DATHAK010000187.1, on the reverse strand, counting down.
TGCCCGACGCCGCTCCGGTGACGAGGGCGACCCTGCCGTCCACGGTCGCCATGCGTCTCATCTCCCGGATGGGGCGGCGTCCCCGCCCGCCGGCCCATGATGGACGCCCGTCGCGTCCGCCGACAGATGGCCGCGCGTCGCCCGGCCCCGAACGCCGGACAACCGGGACCGGCGTCGGTTCGAGGGCACCGGGCGCCGGGGCCGACCAGGGACGAGCTCAGCCCGCCAACTCTCGTCAGCGGCGGGCCGGTCCGGCCACGTCGTCGGGGTCGAGGAGCTGACGGGCCAGGGTTGCATCGGATGCGGGGACCAGGACACGGACACCGCTCAGTTGCCACTGTGGCTCCTGGCCTCCGGCGTCGTCGGTGGCGATGGCCGCTCTCAGGCCGTGACTGATCAGCAGCCCGACGATCAGGTCCGCCTCGATGCGGCTGCCCACGACCGCAACGGACACCGGCGCACCGTCCACGAGCTCACCTCCCCGGTACCCCCGTGGATACGACCGTCGTCCCTCGCCCGGTCCGTCGCGCCCGTCGAAGTGACTGGTGCGGCGCCTGATCGGGAACGCGGACGAGCAGAGGGCTGCCGCCCTACCGGGCCGTCACCGGCGGCGCATGCCCTCGGCCAGGCGGATGACCACCGCCCGCGAGTCCTCGAACGCCTGCTCCTGATCGGCCGGCTCGGCGTCGGCGATGAGCATCGCCGCCGCACCGACGACGGCGTGGACGATGCGGGCGGCCGGCTCGAGGGGGAGGGGATCGACCTCGCCGGCGTCGACGAGCATCTGCACGAGCCCGACCACCAACCGGTAGCTGTGCAGCTCCTCCGCCGCGGCCCACTCGGCGTAGGGGAGGGCGACGCGGGCCTCGCGCATGACCACGGTGCCGTAGACGGTGTTGCAGCAGGCGCGCAGGAACGCGTCGAGCCCGGCGATCGCCGCCTCCCACGGCGAAGGTGCGGCCGCCACCGCCCGCTCGACCTCCCGCGTGGTGGCGGCTTCCAGCTCCTGGAGCACGGCCCGGAACAGCGCCTGCTTGCTGGAGAAGTGTCCGTACAGCGCACCCTTGGTCACGCGTGCGCCGGAGGCGATCTCGTCGAGCGACGTGCGGGCGTAGCCGCGCTCGGCGAAGAGGGCGGTCGCGCTCTCGATCAGGGCCTGCCGCGTCGCGGCCGAGTACTCCTCGCGCCTCGACTTGCCTCGCTCCACCACCGGGAGCATAGTGATATACCGACGGTATATGGCCTACCCATAGTAGGGAGTCGTCATGGACGACACCGATCGCATCACCGATGCAGTGCACGTACGCCGGCAGCGGGCAGCTCTCCTGCGTGCCGTGGGACGGCGCCGGGACGTGCCGTTCCCTGGGGCGGGCAGCTCGCCGGTGCTGGACGACGCGGTCTGCGCGTTCGGCGGCGAGCGGGAGCTCCTGCTCGCCGTCCACCACCAGTGGCAGCTGAACCTGCTCGCCCGGCTGGACCAGGTGCTCGAGGTCGGGGCGGGGGACCTCCACGCCGACGTCCTGCGAGCCGTGGAGGAGCAGAGCCGCGCCCTGCCCGGCTTCGCCGCGATGCTGCGCGAGCACGCGGACGACCGCGTGCTCGACGCGGCGCGGCGGAGACTTTCCCGCTACGTCGACCAGGCGTGTCCGTGCGGCCGCCGGCATCCCCTCGTGGCACCGGCCGTCCGCCGGCGCTCCACGACGCGGTGCGCGGTCCGCACGGCGGCGGCCCGATGGGGACGCCGGCTGGCGCAGGCCCGGATGTGCGGGGGGCACCCGACGTTCCGGCACGCACCGGGCTTCCTCGCCGGCTGACGAGGACCGGCCGTTCTCGCAGGTGAACGACGCGCCGACGGGGTAACGACCGTCACGTTCTCGGCTCCTGCTCGTTGTGCAGAGCCGATGGTCGACGTGTCCGGAAGGGGACAGCCCGTGTCCGTTCGTTCCCGCCTGCTGCCGCCGACGGTGCTGATGCTCGTCGCGGCCTGGGTGACCCCTGCTGCGGCTGCACCCAGCTCGTGCCCCACTCCGCCCGCGCTCACCGTGCCCGAGGCCGCGTACCAGGAGGTCACCTGCCAGGCAGACCTGTCCGCGACCGCGCTCTCGCCTCAAGGGCGCAGCGACATCAGCGACTGGGCCGGCCTGCACTCCAAGCAGACGGTCAACCCGCCGGCGGGCGCCGGCATCCAGATCGACGGCTACTTCCCGGACGACTCGACGACCAACACCACTCACAACTGGAACCACGACTCCCAGTTCGTGATCCGCCTGCCCGAGAACTGGAACGGCCAGCTGGTCATCACCGGTGCCCCGGGCGTGCGCAAGCAGTACGCCCCCGACTACATCATCAGCGACTGGGTGCTCAGCCAGGGCTACGCCTACGCGTCGACCGACAAGGGCAACACCGGGACGGCGTTCTACGAGAACGGGTCGCGGTCGGCGCCGGGCGAGGCCCTGCAGGAGTGGCACGAGCGGGTCACGCAGCTGGCCGTCGCCGCCAAGGACGTCGTCGAGCAGCGCTACGGCGCCCCGCCGACGCGCACCTGGATGACCGGCATCTCCAACGGCGGCTACCTCACCAGGTGGCAGCTGGAGAACCACCCGGAGCTCTACGACGGCGGGGTGGACTGGGAAGGCACCCTGATGACCGCCGACGGCCCGAACCTGTTCACCTACCTCCCGACTGCCCTGCGCGAGTATCCCCAGGCGGAGCTCGACCCCGCGGCACGCCAGCGCATGTACGACGTCGGCTTCGAGCCCGGCTCCGAGATCCTCTGGAAGGACCACTACGCCGTCTACTGGGACCTGACCCAGCGCACCTACCGCGAGGCGTTCGACCCCGACTACGACAGCACGCAGAAGGCGGGCACCGCCTTCTGCCGCACCGGCACGGCCCCCGGGACGACGACGGCCTGCGACGCCGACTACGACTACGCCTCCCGTCCGCAGGAGGTGCACGACGCGGTCGGGTCGGTGTCGCTGACCGGGGACATCGGCAAGCCGATGATCACGCTGCACGGCGACCTCGACGCGCTGCTGCCCATCCGCACCGACTCTGACGTGTACGCCCGGATGATCCAGGACGCCGGTCGCGGCGGCATCCACCGCTACTACACGATCGAGGACGGCAACCACGTCGACGACCGCTACGACCTCTACCCGCGGCAGATCCGGCCGATCCTGCCCTGCTACCGCGAGGCGTTCCAGCGGCTGACCGCCTGGGTGACGACCGGAGCGGAGCCGCCGGCCAGCCAGACGGTGGCGCGGCCGGCCACCGGCGACGTGGCCAACACCTGCCCCCAGCTGGCCGCGTCGTCGTCCGGCGGGACCGGGCACGGGAACGGCAAGGGCAACGGCGGCGGTGGCGGTGGCGGCGGTGGTGGTGGCGGGAACGGCCACGGCCGCGGAGGCGGCCGCTGACGCGGCCCGGGCTCGGCGGTCCGCGGCCGGCAGTGGGGGATCGGTCAGGCGGCCGCGGGAACCCGCCGGAGGGGCGCGACCGTGGCGACCGGCTCGTTCACCAGGAAGTCGAGCAGGATCGCGTTCACCAGGTGTGGCTTCTCCTGGGTGAGGAAGTGCGACGTCCCCGGGACGACGGCCAGTTCCGCGTTCGGCAGGGCGTCGTACATGGCGACCGCGTGGGCCAGGGTCATCAGGTCGTCGTCGGCGTACATCACGAGCGTGCGCGCGGTGATCGCCGCGAGGTCGGCCGCGGCGAGGTGCGGTTCGTTCCGCGCCATCTCGCCGATCTTGCGGGCCAGGACGGGGAAGTGGTCCTCGCCGTCCGGTGAGACCTCGCCGTAGGCGGGGCCGAGGAACTGCACCACCTCGTCGGAGTCGAACTCCATGTCCGGCGCCGCCTCGCCCGACTTGTCGAACCCGCCGCTGATCATCACCAGGCGCTTCACCAGGTCCGGCCGCTGCATCGCCACGAGCATCGCCACGACGGCCCCGTCGCTGTGCCCGACCAGGTCCGCCGGGGCGCGGACGACCTGTTCCAGGAACGCGACCGTGTCGTCGGCCATCAGCTGGTAGGTGATCGGACCCTCGGCGTCGGGGGTGCGCCCGTGCCCTCGGCGGTCCGGGGTGTAGACGTGGAACCTCTCGGCCAGGGGTCCGAGGTTGGGCTCCATGAACCGGGAGTCCACGAGCCCTCCGTGCATCAGGACCAGCGGATCGCCGTCCCCGTGTTCGTCGTACCAGGTGCGCACCGCGCCCAGTTGCACGTAGTTCGCCACGTGATTCGCCTCCGTCTGCTCTCCTGTCCCGCGACCGACATCCGCCGTCATTCGACACCCGGACGGACGTTCCGCGGTGTCTTCGATGCGCGGGGGAGCGAGGTTTCGGGGAGGGACTTGCCCGGCCTCCCCGCCGCGGGGCAGGCTGTGACACAGGACACAGCTGCGCCCAGGAGGCTGCCGTGGAAGCTCATGTCGGAGACCGCATCGTCGTCCACTCGACGCACCAGGGGGAACCGGATCGCGTGGGTGAGGTGCTCGAGTGCCACGAGCCGGAGGGCGGCCCGCCGTACAGGGTGCGCTGGGAGCCCGATGGTCACACCGGGCTCTTCTACCCGGCCGGGACGGCGGCCGTGGTCCATCACACCGGCCCCTCGCACTGAGGGGCCGTACTCATGGCCAAGGACACCGGAACCGCGCCGGCCCCACGACCGGCATCGAAAGTGCGCAACGTGGCCCTCGTGGGCCACGCGGGTGCGGGCAAGACGACCCTCGCCGAGGCGCTCCTCGTCGCCACCGGGGCGCTTCCCCGGGCCGGCCGGGTCGAAGAGGGCACGACCTGCCTCGACACCGAGGAGGTCGAGGTCCGGCAGCAGCGCTCGGTCTCGCTCGGCGTCGCCACCGTCGAGCACGCCGACCACAAGCTGAACCTGCTGGACACCCCGGGCTCGCCGGACTTCGTCGGCGAACTGCGCGCCGGGCTCCGGGCCGCCGACGCCGCGCTGTTCGTCGTCTCGGCGGTCAACGGCGTCGACGCCTCCACCGTGGCGCTCTGGGAGGAGTGCGCCGCCGTCGGGATGCCCCGCGCCGTGGTGATCACCCAGCTCGACCGGGCCCGCGCCGACGTCGAGGAGACCGTCCGGCTCTGCCAGACGATGCTGGGGGAGGGGGTCTACCCGGTCCACCTCGTCGACCGGGGTCCGGACGGCGCCGTCCGCGGGCTGGTCTCGCTGCTCGAGCCGGGCGTCGATGCCCCCGAGGCGGACCGGCTCCGCTCCGAGCTCATCGAGGGGATCATCGGCGAGAGCGAGGACGAGGCGCTCATGGAGCGCTACCTCGCCGGCGACGAACTGGCGCAGGCCGACCTGATCGCCGACCTCGAGACCGCGGTCGCCCGGGGCCACTTCCACCCCGTCCTGTGCGCCGCACCGCTGTCCGGGATCGGCATGGACTCGCTCCTCGAGCTGCTGGTCTCCGGCTTCCCGTGCCCGATGGAGCACGGCTGCCCGCCGGTCACCCGCCCCGACGGCAAGCCCGCGCCCGGCATCGCCTGCGATCCCGACGGGCCGCTGGTGGCGGAGGTCGTCAAGACCACCACCGACCCCTACCTGGGCCGGGTCTCGCTGGTGCGGGTCTTCTCCGGCACGCTCCGCCCCGACATCCCGATCCACGTCTCCGGCCACGGGATGGCCGAGAGGGGGCATCCCGACCACGACGTCGACGAGCGCATCGGCGCGATCTCCTCGCTGCTGGGCGCGACCCTGCGCCCGGTGGCTGCCTGCCCCGCCGGTGACGTCTGCGCCGTGGCCCGGTTGGGCAGCGCCGAGACCGGCGACACGCTGTCCTCGCCGGACGATCCCCGGCTGATGCGCCCCTGGGACCTGCCCACCCCACAGCTGCCGGTCGCCGTCGAGGCATCCTCCCGCCAGGACGAGGACCGGCTGGCCACGGCGCTGGCCCGGCTCGTCGCCGAGGACCCGACCGTGCGGCTGGAGCGCCGGCCCGACACCGGCCAACTGCTGCTGTGGTGCGTGGGGGAGGCGCACGCGGAGGTCCTGCTGGAGCGGTTGCGCACCCGCCACGGCGTGGCCGTGAACACCGTGCCGGTGAAGGTCCCCATGGTCGAGACGCTGGCCCGCGAGGCCCGCGTCACCGGCCGGCACGTGAAGCAGTCGGGCGGCCACGGGCAGTACGCCGTCGTCGTCGTCGAGGCGGAGCCCGGCCCGGCGGGCTCGGGGATCCTCTTCGAGCAGCGGATCGTCGGCGGCACCGTGCCCAGCCAGTTCCACGGCAGCGTGGAGAAGGGCATCCGGACGCAGGCCGAGCGGGGCATCACCGGCGACCGGCCGCTCGTCGACGTCCACTTCACCCTGGTCGACGGCAAGGCGCACTCGGTCGACTCCTCCGACGCCGCCTTCCAGGCCGCCGGCGCCCTGGCGGTGCGGGAGCTGGCGGCCGCCGCGGGCACCCGGGTCCTCGAGCCCTGGTGCGAGGTCGAGGTCGTCGTCCCGGGGGAGTACGTGGGCGCGGTGATGAGCGACCTGTCCGGTCGCCGGGCGCGGGTCACCGGCAGCGAGGCCGACCCGGTGCGCGACCGGACGACGGTCCGCGCCGAGGTGCCCGAGGTGGAGCTGCTCACCTATCCCGGTGTGCTGCGCTCGGTCACCCACGGGACCGGCAGTTTCTCCCGCACGCCGATGGGCTACGAGCCGGCTCCGGCCTCCCTGGCGGTGTCCGCCTAGCGGCCGCGGAACGGCCGCCGCCGTCCCAGGACTCGCCGCGAGCCGGTGAGGTGCCGGAGCGGCCCGCGTGCAGGACCCGCCGCGAGCGCGCGAGCGACGGGTGCACGCGGGTCCTTCGACTAGCCTCGGACTCGGTGTGCAGCGGGCTGGAGGGGTAGTGACGTCGTCGAACGGTCCGTCGGCGGCGACCCCATTGGCAGCCGGGGTCGCCGGGCCGGCCGCTGTCACCGACCGGGACTCGCTTCCCGACCGGATCTGGACGGTGCCGAACGCGCTGTCGGTGCTGCGGCTGCTCGGCGTCCCCCTCTTCCTGTGGCTGCTGCTCGGCCCGGAGGAGGACGGCTGGGCGTTGGCCGTCCTCATGGTGTCCGGCTTCACCGACTGGCTCGACGGCAAGCTCGCCCGCTGGCTGGACCAGGGCAGCCGCCTCGGCGCCCTGCTCGACCCGGCCGCCGACCGGCTCTACATCGTCTGCACCCTCGTGGCGCTGTCGCTGCGCGACGTGGTCCCGGTGTGGGTCGTCGCCCTGCTCGTCGGCCGGGAGCTCGTCCTCGTCGCCATGCTGTTGGTGCTGCGCCGCTTCGGCTATCCGCCGTTGCAGGTGCACTACCTGGGCAAGGCCGCCACGTTGCTGTTGCTGTACGCATTCCCCGTGCTGCTCATCGCCGACGGCGAGGGCGGGCTCGCCCAGGTGGCGGCGCCGTTCGCGTGGGCGCTCACGATCTGGGGCACGGTCCTCTACGTGCTGGCCGGCGTCCTCTACGTCATCCAGGTCGTCAGCATCGTGCGTGCCGAGCGGGCGGCGGCACGCGCGTCCATGGCCCGGTCTGCCCCGTGACGGCACCGGCGCGCGGCGGCGGGCCGCGCTCGATGGGTGCCTCCCTGCTGGACGCCGTCCTCGCCGAGACGCTCGACCCCGCGTACGCGCAGGCAGCGGCCGCCCGGGCCGCCGGGGGCCCGCGACCGACCCGCCGGCGCCGCGCAGCGCTCGTCGCGGCCACCATGGCGGTGGCCGGACTGCTGTTCTCGGTCACCTACGACCAGGCCGCGGCCGGCGCCGAGGGGCGCGAGGAGGTCCGGGAAGCGCTGATCGGCGACATCCAGCGCGAGTCCGACGCCAGCGACGACCTCGCCACCGAGCTGGAGAGCCTCACCGAGGAGGTCACCGGCACCCGCGACGAGGTCCTCGACAACAGCGTCGTCGGCCAGCGCGCCCTCGACGAGCTCGATCGCGCCGAGCGGGGTGCCGGCGCCGTCCGCGTCACCGGGCCCGGACTGCTGGTCACCCTGGCCAACGCCGACCCCGAGGCCGACGAGGACCCCGTGGGCGGTACCACTGCGGAGGACCCCCGCGGCCGGGTGGCCGACGGCGACCTGCAGCTGGTCGTCAACGCGCTCTGGGCCGCCGGGGCCGAGGCGGTCAGCATCAACGGCCAGCGCCTGGGCCCCACGACGGCGATCCGCTTCGCCGGAGAGGCGGTGCTGGTCGACTTCAAGCCGGTGACCAACCCCTACGAGATCAGCGCGATCGGCGACCCCGAGTCCCTCTCGAGGAAGTTCCTCGCCAGTCCCCAGGTCAGTGCGCTGGCCTTCATCGCCGAGACCTACGGCCTGCGCTTCGAGTTCGCCCGGGAGGACGAGCTGACCCTGCCGCCCGCCAGCACCGCCGAGCTCCGCTTCGCGCTGCCCCCGGCCGACGAGCCCGCCGATACCGGTTCCGACGAGACCGCACCCGGTCCCGACCCCACGCCGGGAGGCTGAGCCCGTGATCCCGATCCTCGGCCTCGCCGCCGGTGTGCTGCTCGGTCTGCTGTTCGACCCGACGGTCCCGCTGTGGCTGCAGCCCTACCTGCCGATCGCCGTCGTCGCGGCCCTGGACGCGGTCTTCGGCGGCTTCCGTGCCCGGCTGGACGGGATCTTCGACGCCAAGGTGTTCGTCATCTCGTTCGTGTCGAACGTCGTCGTCGCCGGCCTGATCGTCTTCCTCGGCGACCAGCTCGGGGTCGGCGCGCAGCTGTCCACCGCGGTGGTCGTCGTCCTCGGCATCCGCATCTTCGGCAACGCGGCCGCCATCCGCCGGCACATCTTCCGCGCATGAGCACCGACCAGCC
>DATHAK010000186.1:0-4639 GCA_035296685.1 Blastococcus sp. | reverse complement strand
CCTGTGGTCCGGCGACGACCGACGGTGTCCCTCAGGAGGGCATTCCGGGACCGGAAATGCCCTCCTGAGGGCCAACGCTCCGCCGGCTACGGGCAGAGGGGCAGGCTCGGCAGGAGCTTGAGCCCGGTCACGGGATCCAGGTTGGTGCAGGTGACCCCGGGGACCGGAGGCGGCGGCGGTGGCGGCGGCGCAGGCGGGGACGGTAGCGGCACGGGGGCCGGAGCCGGCAGCGGTGCCGGTGCGGGCGCGGGCGCGGGATCCGTTCCACCACCACTCGGAGCCGGCGCGCCTCCCGAGCCGCCGGTGGGCGCGGGCGCCGTTCCCGTGCCCGACCCGCCGCTCGTGGTGGTCGTGCCAACGCCGCCGCTCGTGCTCCCCGACGGGCTCGAGGTGCTCGACCCGTCCGATCCCGCCGGCGGCGGGCCCGACTGGCCGGGCTGTTGGCCGGACTGCGCCGGGAAGGTCGTGTCCGGTCCGGCCGGGGTCGTGTCGCGCTCGCCGATCGCCGGTCCGGGGGCAGCCGGCCCGGCGTAGCCACGTCCCGGCGGCGGAACCGGACTGGTCGTGTCGCCGTAGAGCGGCATGTCGGCGACCGGGATGCCCGAGGCGTAGGCGGCCGCGAGGGCCAGCACCTCGGCCACGTAGCTGTCCGAGTGGTTGTACGCCATGACGGCGTCCCGCTTGCCGGCGAGCGTCCGCAGGTCGCCGCCCGCGACGCACAGGTAGTGGGCGGCAGCCACGGCGGCGTCGTTGATGTTGAACGGGTCGGTCTGCCCGTCGCCGTTGCCGTCGACCGCGTAGCGGCGCCACGTGCCGGGGATGAACTGCATCGGACCCATGGCGCGGTCGTAAGTGGTGTCGCCGTCCCACTGGCCGCCGTCGCTGTCACCGATGAAGGCGAACTGCCCGCCGGTCAGCGCCGGGCCGAGGATCTTCGGCGTCGAGGTGCCGTCGGAGTTCAGGACGGCGCCCCGGAAGCGGCCATGGTTCGACTCGATGCGGCCGATCCCGGCCAGCAGCGACCAGTCGATGCCGCAGGAGGGCTTGTTGACGGCCATGCGCGCGGCCGAGACGCGGTAGGCGTTGAGCGCCACGTTCGGGATGCCGTTCGCGGCCAGACCGGAGATCTCCGGCGGTCCGGCCGGCTGCGAGGCGGCCGCCTCCACCGGGGCGGCGGGGAGGACGATCGCGCCCGCCGGAGCACCCGCGGACAGCGGCGAGATCGCCGGCAGCAGGTCGGCGGCAGGCGAGTTCTCCCCGAGATCGGCCGCGACCGCGGTCTCGGTGAGTGCGTTCGGAGGAGGGGAGACGAGCCCCGTCAGTCCGGCGAGCATGGCCCCGAGGACGAACCACCGCCGCCGACCCCGGTGCAGCCCCGGACGGTGGCTCTCCACCGGCGCCGCGTGCCGACCGCGAGGGTGGTCATGCCCGTCAGCTGGATCGATCGAGACGTCCGTGGACTCTCGCACGGTCACTCCTCCACGAAGGCGCAGTCGAAATGCCGTGTCCCGTAAACGGCGGACCGGCACTACCCACGTGGATGGACGTCAATGCATGTGAAACGAAGTCGCACAGAATCGGGGTCACAGGCATCTGCAGCGAGAGCGCGCCCGGCAGTGTCCTGGCTCAGGACATCGGAATGGGGTGTCTCACGACATCGGCATAGGTCGAGGCCGGACCATGCGCGGTGTCCAAGCGCCGTCTGGTCATCGCCGCCGTGCTCGCCGGAACCTCCCAGTCGGAGGTCGCGCGGACCTACGGCGTCTCCCAGTCCTGGATCAGCCGGCTCATGGCCCGCTACGCCGTCGAGGGCGAGGCAGCGTTCGAGCCGCACTCCCGGCGCCCGCACACCAGCCCGAACGCCACCAGCGCTGCGACCACCCAGTTGGTGCTGCGGCTACGCAAGCAGCTGTCCGACTCCGGGCTGGACGCCGGCGCGGACACCATCGGCTGGCACCTGACCCACCGCCACCAGATCACCCTGTCGCGGGCCACCATCCACCGGATCCTCACCCGCGCCGGCCTGGTCACCCCCGAGCCGGCCAAGCGCCCGAAGGCCTCCTACCTGCGCTTTGCCACCGGCGTCGACAGCGAGGTCATCAGCTGGCTCGACGACCACTCCCGGTACGCCCTGCACGTCTCGGCGCACCCGCGGGTCACCGCACCGCTCGTGGTCGCCACCTTCCGCCGGGCCGCCGACCTGCACGGCTACCCGGCCTCCACGCTCACCGACAACGGCCTGGTCTACACCACCCGCTTCGCCGGCGGCCGCGGCGGACGCAACCACCTCGAGCACGAACTGCGCCGCCGCAACATCGTGCAGAAGAACTCCCGCCCGAACCGCCCCACCACCTGCGGCAAGGTCGAACGCTTCCAGCAGACGATGAAGAAATGGCTGCTCGCCCAGCCCGCCCAGCCGGCCACCATCACCGAGCTGCAGGCCCTGCTCGACGCCTTCGTCGGCGCCTACAACCACGACCGCCCGCACCGCTCCCTGCCCCACCGAGCCACTCCGGCCAACGCCTACACGGCCCGGCCCAAGGCCACCCCCTCGACCGACCGCGCCCGCGACACCCACGACCGCCTCCGCACCGACCGGATCGACCAGACCGGCTGCGTCACGCTGCGCGTGGGTGGCCGGCTGCACCACATCGGCATCGGCCGGACCCACGCCGGAACCCACGTCCTGCTGCTCGTCCAAGACCTGCACATCCGGGTCATCGATGCGGCCACCGGCGAGCTACTCAGAGAGCTCCTGCTCGACCCCACCCGCGACTACCAGCCCACCGGCAGACCCCCCGGTCCAGCCCCGAAAAAGCACTAGCCCGGACCCACGAATCGTGGGTCCGGGCTATGCCGATGTCCTGCGACATCACAGAGCGCGCCCGGCAGGATTCGAACCTGCGACCAACAGATTAGAAGTCTGTCGCTCTATCCACTGAGCTACGGGCGCTCGGCTGCCGATCATCGCATCGCCCGGGAAGCGATCGGTGTCGCCGACACCTGCGGCACCCGGCGGGGTGAGGCGGCTCGGAACCTCGTCCACAGGCAGCAGCGGCATCCACAGATGTCGCCGGCGGCGGTCCCTCGCCGCTCCCGGGCAGCAAGGTCGACGGCACACCGGCACGGAGCCGGTCGCGCCGACCGGCGCAGCATCGCCCGAGGAGCACCGTGAACGACACCATCGTCACCGTCGTCGGCAACGTCGTCGACTCACCCCGTCGCGTCAGCCTGGAGAACGGCGCGGTGACCAACTTCCGCATGGCCTCCACGGCCCGGCGCTACGACGCCCGCACCGAGCAGTTCGTCGACGCAGGCACGCTCTGGGTCGACGTCGAGTGCTGGAACACCCTCAGCGGCAACGTGTCGGCGAGCGTGAGCAAGGGCGATCCGGTGATCGTCCACGGGGCGCTCAGCACGCACAGCTGGGAGTCGGAGTCGGGGCCGCGGAGCAAGCCGCGGATCAAGGCCTTCGCCGTGGGGCCGAACCTGGGCAAGGGCCGGGCGCTGTTCACGCGCGACAAGTCCGGTCGCGGTGCCGAGCCGGCCGACGCGCAGGTGGACGAGAGCGGAGCCGCGCCCGAGGAGCCGTTCCCGAGCGGGAACGGCGAACTCCAGGCCGGCCGGGACTACGTGGGGGCCGACGCGGCGTTGGAGGACGTGAACGCCGACGACCTCGCCCCGGAGCCCGCGCACGTGTAGTTGCCCAGGGCTGGGAGGATCGGGGCGAGAACGCACGGGGTGGGGCCGCCAGTGGCCGGCCCCACCCCCCGCTCGCAATGACGGAAGGCTCGGAAGCCCAGTGGCTCAGTACATCTACACGATGGTCCGTGCGCGCAAGGCGCACGGCGACAAGGTGATCCTCGACAACGTCACCCTGTCGTTCCTGCCCGGCGCCAAGATCGGCGTCGTCGGCCCGAACGGCGCCGGGAAGTCGACCGTGCTCCAGATCATGGCCGGCATGCAGCAGCCCTCCAACGGCGAGGCCACGCTGGCGCCGGATGCCTCGGTCGGCATCCTGCTGCAGGAGCCGCCGCTCAACGAGGCGCTGGACGTCCGGGGCAACGTCGAGGAGGCCGTCAAGCCGCTCCGGGACGCGCTGACCCGCTTCGAGGAGGTCAGCGCGGCGATGGGCGAGCCCGACGCCGACTTCGACGCCCTCCTCGCCGAGCAGGGCGAGCTGATGGAGGTCATCGAGCAGCACGACGGCTGGGAGCTCGACGCCCGCATCGAGCAGGCCATGGACGCGCTGCGCTGCCCACCCGGCGACGCCGACGTGACCGTCCTCTCCGGTGGTGAGCGCCGCCGCGTCGCGCTGTGCAGGCTGCTGCTCAAGGCGCCCGACCTGCTGCTGCTCGACGAGCCCACCAACCACCTCGACGCCGAGAGCGTGGCCTGGCTCGAGCAGCACCTGGAGAAGTACGCCGGCACCGTCGTCGCCGTCACCCACGACCGGTACTTCCTCGACAACGTCGCCCAGTGGATCCTCGAGCTCGATCGCGGCCGGGCCTACCCCTACGAGGGCAACTACTCCACCTACCTCGAGACCAAGTCCACCCGCCTCAAGGTCGAGGGCGCCAAGGACGCCAAGCGCCAGAAGCGCCTGCAGGACGAGCTGGAGTGGGTCCGCTCCGGCGCC
>DATHAK010000185.1:0-23479 GCA_035296685.1 Blastococcus sp. | reverse complement strand
AAGCTCACCGAGGACGACTGGGAGGAGCTCGAGGAGGTACTCCTGGCCGCGGACGTCGGGGTCGCCGCGACGACGCAGATCGTCGAGCGGCTGCGCACGAAGTCGATGGTGCTGGCGACCGCCTCGGGTGCCGACCTGCGCGAGCTGCTGGTCGAGGAGCTGACCGCCGTGCTCGGCCCGGACATGGACCGCCACCTGGGCACCGACCGGCAGGACGGCCGGCCCGGGGTGGTGCTGGTGGTCGGGGTGAACGGCGCGGGCAAGACCACGACCGTCGGCAAGATCGCCCGCGTGCTGGTCGGGGACGGCAAGAGCGTCGTCCTGGGCGCCGCGGACACCTTCCGTGCCGCCGCCGCCGATCAGCTGGAGACGTGGGGCGAGCGCGTCGGCGTGCTCACCGTGCGCGGCCGTGAGGGCGGCGACCCGGCGTCCGTGGCGTTCGAGGCGGTGCGGACCGGCGTCGAGGGCGAGGTCGACGCCGTCCTCGTCGACACCGCCGGCCGGCTGCACACCAAGTCCGGCCTGATGGACGAGCTGGGCAAGGTCAAGCGGGTGGTCGAGAAGCAGTCCCCGGTCACCGAGGTGCTGCTCGTCCTGGACGCGACCACCGGCCAGAACGGCGTCGTCCAGGCCCGGGTGTTCACCGAGGCCGTCGACGTCACCGGCATCGTGCTCACGAAGCTCGACGGGACGGCGAAGGGCGGCATCGTCGTCCGGGTGCAGAACGAGCTGGGCATCCCGGTGAAACTGGTCGGGCTGGGGGAGGGGCCGGACGACCTGGCGCCCTTCGAGCCCAAGGCCTTCGCCGAGGCGCTGGTCGGTTCTCCCGACTAGTAGAAGGACCCGTCTGCCCCCCACCCCTCGCAGGCTCGCGGTGGGCCCCTGCAGACGGGCCGTCAGGAATTCAGGCTTCCTCCGGCGCCCAGCGCTCCTCGATGCGGCCGAGCCGCCACACCGCCAGAGCGACGGCCCACGTCGCCACGAACAGCCCGACGACGGCGAAGCCCACGAGCCCGAGGTCCAGCGAGGCGAGCCAGGCCAGGGGCCCGGAATCGATCCCGAGCCGCTCGACGAGCAGCCCGGTGAGCACCAGGAGCCCGATGACCAGCGCGACGGTCACCGACAGCAGCGTGACGGCCAGGTTGTAGAAGACCTTGCGGATCGGCTTGAGGAACGCCCAGCCGTAGGCCCGGGACATCAGCACCCCGTCGGCGGTGTCGAACAGGCTCATGCCGGCGGCGAAGAGCACCGGCAGGACCAGGATCGCGTACCAGGGCAGGACGAAGGCGGCCGAGCCGGCAGCGAGCACCAGCAGGGCCACCTGGGTGGCGGTGTCGAAGCCCAGGCCCATCAGCAGGCCCACGGGGTAGAGGTGCCACGGCTTGCTGACCCGCCGGGTCACCCGGCCGAGGATCCGCGCCAGGAAGCCGCGGTTGTGCAGGTGGCGTTCCAGCTCGGCCTCGTCGAACTCACCGGTGCGCATCCGCCGGAACACGCGCGCGATGCCGACGGCAGCGGCGAGGTTCATCAGGCCGATGAGCACCAGGAACGTGCCCGCGACGACGGTGCCGACGAGGGCCAACGTCTGCGCGACCGGCGAGTCCTCGTCCTGCACGACACCGGCGACGGAGCGCACTCCGGCGACGAGCAGAAGGCTCGCGACGAACACGACGGAGGAGTGGCCGAGGGAGAACCAGAACCCGGTGCTCACCGCGGACCGGCCCTCGCCGACCAGCTTGCGGGTGGTGTTGTCGATCGAGGCGATGTGGTCGGCGTCGAAGGCGTGGCGGACGCCGAGCATGTAGGCGGTGAGCCCGACCCCGACACCCAGGACCCCGGTGCTGCCCAGCCGGTAGTCGTGCGGCGCCACGGCGACGAGGAGCACGCCCCAGCCGAGGACGTGCAGCAGCAGCACGAACCCCGCCATGGCGGCGATCGACCGCCGGTCGTCCCGGGCCGCTGACACCCGCGCACCGGCGCCGGGGTCGGCCGGGACGAGCGGGGTCACGGAGGCGACCTTACTGCGAAGGGTTCGCAACAAGCGGCCCCCCGGGAGGGTCGCCGCTCTCCCTCGTCCGGATGAGGAACGGGGAGGTTCTTCAGTTCTCCCCCGAACGGGCCGATTCAAGGACCGGTGCCGCAGCCGTCCGGCCGCGCCCGGACGGGGAGGGAGCCGACGTGACTGGTGCGCGAGCAGTGCGCTCGGGTCGCCTCCGCGCGTCCTGGCGCCGCTGGGCCGCAGTCGTCCTCGCCTTCAACATCGCGCTGGGCATGGGGTTCAGCGTCGTGGGCCTCCGTCACCAGGCGGACGCACGATCGCGCGCCGACGTCCTGTTCGCCGAGCTCGGTGCCGCCGCCTCCGCGCAGGACGCCCTCCTGTGGCGTGCCACGACCGGTGCGACCGACCCCGCCGTGCTCACCGCCGCCGGACAGCGGGTCGACCTCGCCGCCCGGCGGGTGGCCGCCAGCCCGGACGGGGCCGACGACGTCGACGTCGCCGCGGCGGTCGCCGTCTACCAGCGCGAGGCCGCCGCCGCGCGCGAGGCGCTCGTCGGTGGCACCTCCACCGCCGTCGGCCTCGTGGCCGAGGCCCAGTCGCAGAGCACCCGCTTGCAGGGCGCCGTGGACGACGCCGCCGAGCAGCACGCCGAGGTCAACGACAGCGCCGGGCTCGTCGCCGACATCGAGACCCTGTTCATGATGGTCTTCGCGGCGGTCATGGCCGGCCTGCTCTTCCGCCGCTTCGAGGCCGCCCGCCGGTCCGGGGAAGAGGGTGTCGCGGCGGCCACGGCGCGCGGTGAGGCGCGCTTCCAGGCGCTGGTGCACAACTCCTCGGACCTGATCACCCTGGTCGACGCCGACCTCGCGATCACCTACCAGACGCCGTCGATCACGCGGCTCCTCGGTTACGCCGAGGACGAGCTGATCGGTACGCAGCTGTCCGATCTCACCCACCCCGACGACCGGCTGACGCTGTTCGCCGCCCGCGCCGAGGCGACGGCCGGGGACCAGGCCAGCGCGACGTCCCAGCTGCGGCTGCGGCACAAGGACGGCAGCTACCGCCACGTGCAGAGCATCCACACCAACCTGCTGGCCGACCCCGACGTCCGCGCCGTGGTCGTGACGACCCGCGACGTCACCGCCCAGAAGGAGCTCGAGGCGCAGCTGCAGCACAACGCCTTCCACGACGCCCTCACCGGGCTCGCCAACCGGGCGCTGTTCGCCGACCGGCTCGAGCACGCGCTGGCTCGGACCGACCGCCAGGCGGCCCCCGCGGCGGTCCTCTTCGTGGACCTCGACGACTTCAAGGCCGTCAACGACGGGGCCGGGCACTCGTCGGGCGACCAGCTGCTGGTCGCCGTCGCCGAGCGGCTGCGCCGGGTGCTGCGTCCGGGCGACACGGTCGCCCGCCTGGGCGGCGACGAGTTCGCCGTCCTGCTCGAGGACGCCGTCGACGCCGCGCACACCCAGGCGGCCGCAGACCGGCTGCTCGCGGCGCTGTCCGAGCCGTTCTCCGGCATCGGCGGGGCCGACGAGCAGGTGCGGATCACCGCGAGCGTGGGCATCGCGATGGGCGCGGCCGGCCAGCACGACGCCGCGGAGCTGCTGCGCCACGCCGACGTGGCGATGTACGCGGCCAAGGAGGCCGGCAAGGGTCGCTCGGCGGTCTTCGCGCCCGACATGGACTCGGCGATCATCGGCCAGCTGCAGCTGAAGGCCGAGCTCGCCCGGGCCGTCGAGCGCGGGGAGTTCACCGTGCACTACCAGCCGACCGTGGAGCTGGCGACGGGACGCCTCGCCGGCGTGGAGGCGCTGGTCCGCTGGCAGCACCCCGAGCGCGGCCTGGTGCCGCCGCTCGACTTCATCCCGCTCGCCGAGCAGACCGGTCTGATCGTGCCGATCGGCCGGTTCGTGCTCCGAGAGGCCTGCCGGCAGATGAGCGCGTGGCACCGCGACTACTCCACGCGGCCCCCGATGACGGTCAGCGTGAACCTGTCGGCGCGGGAACTCGACGAGCCGGGCCTCGTGGGCTGGGTCCAGGAGGCGCTCGAGGAGGCGCAGCTGGACCCCGCCCACCTCGTGCTCGAGATCACCGAGAGCCTGCTCCTGGTCGACCTCCCGACCACGGTCGGCACGCTCCTGGAGCTGCGCGCCCTCGGTGTCCGGCTGGCGGTCGACGACTTCGGGACCGGCTACTCGTCCCTGGCCTACCTGGAGAACCTGCCGGTCGACATCCTCAAGATCGACAAGTCGTTCGTCGACCGCATCGCGGACCTGGCGCCTGGCTCGGCCGAGGAGGCCGACGGCGGTGCCCAGCGGTCGGTCATGGTCTCGGCGATCAGCCAGCTCGGCCACGCCCTCAGCCTGCAGATGGTCGCCGAGGGCATCGAGCAGCCCGAGCAGGTGACCAGGCTGCGCGGACTCGACTGCCAGTACGGCCAGGGCTACTACTTCGCCCGTCCGCTTCCCGCCGACGCGCTCGCCGAGCTGCTGCACCGGCAGGCCGACGAGCCGGGCTGGAGCCTGGTGCCCGAGCCGGGTACGGCGCTGGTCCCCTGACCGGCCTTCGTCTGGAGTCCCCGCCCCGGCGGCCGATAAGAGGAGCATGACCTCCCAGACCCAGGCCGCTCCCAGCCGCCTCCGCGCGTGGACTCCCGCGCAGCGCTTCGCCGCCGTCTTCGGCGTCGTCTACCTCGCCGTGGCGGTGGCGGGCATCGCGCTCACCGGCTTCTCCGACTTCGCCGGGGAGCACCACCACACCCTGCTGATCTTCGCCGTCAACCCGCTGCACAACGTCATCCACCTGATCCTGGGCGTCGGATGGCTGGCGGCTGCCCCGCGGCACGGCGCCGCCCGGCTGGCCAACCTCGCGTTCGGCGTCGTCCTCGGGCTGGTGACCGTCCTGGGCTTCGTCGGCGGGATGGGGATGCTCGGCATGTCCGGGATCGCGGAACCGGACAACTTCCTGCACCTGGCCACGGCGACGCTGTCGCTCTACTTCGGGTCGGTGGCGGCCGGCGGGGCCGACGCGGGGCGCGCATCCGGCTGACCGGCCTGCGGGGCGTGGCGTGGCGTGCGCCACGCCCCGCGACGGTTCGCAACACGGGTGGAACACGCGCGGCGACACGCGGCGTGGAGTTCACCGTCCCGAAACAGGGCGGCACCCCCGGCGGAAACAGGACGACGGCACGGTGAACGCGAACGCCGCCCCGACTCCGGGGCGGTGGTCCGACTCCCACCCCGTCAGGAGGTTGCCGTGGACACCGGCGACACCGCATGGGTTCTCGCCAGCGCCGCTCTGGTGCTGCTGATGACCCCCGGTCTGGCGCTCTTCTACGGCGGCATGGTCCGCGCGAAGAGCGTCCTGAACATGATGATGATGAGCTTCGGGGCCCTGGCGCTGATCAGCGTGCTCTGGGTGCTGTACGGCTACTCGATCGCCTTCGGTAACGACATCGGCGGCGGCCTGCTCGGCAGCCCGTTCGAGTTCTTCGGCCTGAGCGGCCTGCTCGGCACCGAGGGCATCGACAACGGCTTCGCCGCGACGTCGCTGGTCTTCACGATCCCGTCGATGGCGTTCGTGGCCTTCCAGGCCGTCTTCGCCATCATCACCGTCGCCCTGATCTCCGGCGCGATCGCCGACCGCGCCCGCTTCGGGCCGTGGATGGTCTTCGCCGGCGTCTGGGCCACGATCGTCTACTTCCCGGTCGCCCACTGGGTGTTCGCCTTCAACGGCGCGGAGTCCGAGACCGGCGGCTGGATCGCCAACAACCTGCTGGCGATCGACTTCGCCGGCGGCACCGCGGTGCACATCAACGCCGGTGCGGCGGGGCTCGCGCTCGCGCTGGTGCTCGGGAAGCGCCGCGGGTTCGGGCGGGACCCCATGCGCCCGCACAACCTGACGCTGGTCATGGCCGGGGCCGGTCTCCTCTGGTTCGGCTGGTTCGGCTTCAACGCCGGCTCGGCGCTGTCGGCCAACGGCCAGGCTGCCGAGGTCTTCGTGACCACGATGGTGGCGACGGGCGCTGCCGCGCTGGGCTGGCTGGCGACGGAGAAGATCCGCGACGGTCACGCGACGTCGCTGGGTGCGGCCTCCGGTGTGGTCGCCGGCCTGGTCGCCATCACGCCGTCCTGCTCCTCGGTGACCCCGGTCGGTGCCATCGCCATCGGCCTGATCGCGGGCGTCGTCTGCGCCCTCGCCGTCGGCCTGAAGTACAAGCTCGGCTACGACGACTCGCTCGACGTCGTGGGCGTCCACCTCGTCGGCGGCCTCTGGGGCACCATCGCCGTGGGCTTCTTCGCCTCGGCGGCGACCACCGCCGGTGTCGACGGGCTCTTCTACGGCGGCGGCGTCGACCAGCTGTGGCGCCAGGTCGTGGGCGCGCTGGCCGTCCTCGTGTTCTCCTTCGTCGTCACCTACGGGATCGGCACCGTCATCCAGAAGACCATGGGCTTCCGCATCAAGGAGGAGGACGAGGTCACCGGCATCGACTCCATCGAGCACGCCGAGACCGCGTACGACTTCGCCTCCCTCGGGGGCAGCGGTGGCGGGTCCACATCCATCGTCGGCCAGGCGCACGCCGAGGCCCGTAACACCGAAGGGGTCCGGGCATGAAGCTGGTCACCGCGATCGTCAAGCCGTTCAAGCTGGACGACGTCAAGAACGCCCTCGAGCTGATCGGCGTCGCCGGGCTCACCGTCAGCGAGGTCCAGGGCTTCGGCCGGCAGCGGGGACACACCGAGGTCTACCGCGGGGCGGAGTACCAGGTGGACTTCGTGCCGAAGGTCCGCATCGAGGTCGTCGTCAGCGAGCTCGACGCCGCCCGCGTGGTCGACGCGGTCGTCGAGGCCGCCTCGACGGGCCAGATCGGCGACGGCAAGGTGTGGGTCACCACGATCGACGAGATCGTGCGGGTCCGGACCGGCGAGCGCGGCGACGACGCGCTCTAGGCACTGACCATGGCCGCCGGCCGGGGGAGCGGGTCATCCGCTGCCCCGGCCGGCGCGCTTCCGACGGCCGGGCTTCTTCGAGGGGGACACGTGCTGGACCTGCAGGCGCTGCCCGGCCTGACGCGCGCCGAGCGGATGCAGGCGGTCGACTCCTGGCTGGGCGGGCTGCTGGCCGACGCGATCTCGGGCACCCCGCCGCCGAAGCCGCGGCGCGGCGGGCCCCCGCCGCGCACCGGGACCGACGGGATCGCGCTGGTCGCGGTCGGCAGCCTGGGCCGCCGCGAGCTGCCGCCGCACGGTGACCTCGACCTGGTGCTGGTGCACGACGACCGCCCGGAGATCGCGGCGGTCGCCGACGCGCTCTGGTATCCCGTTTGGGACGCGGGCCTGCGGCTGGACCACTCCGTGCGGTCGATCGCCGAGGCGGTCTCGGTCGCCTCGACCGACGTGAAGGCGGGTCTCGGCCTGCTGGACGCCCGCCTCGTGGCCGGCGACGCCGACCTCGCCGCCCGGCTGCGGACGGCGACCCTGGCCAGCTGGCGGCAGGCGGCGTCCCGGCTGCTGCCGCAGCTGCGCGACCTGCGCCGCGAGCGGGCCCGCCAGCTCGGCGAGCTCGCGTTCCTGCTCGAGCCGGACCTGAAGGAGGCCTACGGCGGGCTCCGGGAGGGGCAGGTCCTGCGGGCCGTCGCGGCCGCCCAGCTGGGCGACGAGCCGGCGGCGGAGCTCGAGGAGGCCTACGCGTTCCTGCTCGACGTCCGCGACGAGCTGCAGCGCCGCTCCGGCCGGCCCAACGACGTGCTGGTCCGCCAGGAGCAGCGCCCGGTCGCCGTGGCCCTGGGCCTGGCCGACGAGGACGTGCTGCTGCGCGAGGTGAGCCTCGCCGGCCGGCGGCTGGCCTTCGTCGCGGACGAGACGTGGCGGCGGGTCGAGGCGTCGCTCGTGCGCCGTCCGCGCGGCCGGTACCGGCGCGTGCGCCGCGAACCGCTCGCCGAGGGCGTCGTCCGCCAGGGCGACGAGGTCGTGCTGGCGCAGGGGGCGAAACCCGCCGCGGACCCCGGACTGCTCCTGCGCGCCGCGGCCGCGGCGGCGCGGGCCGACCTGCTGCTCTCCCCCTACACGCTCAAGGTTCTCGCCGTGCACAGCCCCCCGGTGCCCGAGCCCTGGCCGTCCGAGGTGCGCTGGTCGTTCCTGCGCCTGCTGGCCAGCGGACGGGCCGCCGTCCCCGTGCTGGAGCAGCTGGACCAGGAGGGCCTGCTCTCCCGGCTGCTGCCCGAGTGGGACCACGTGCGCTCCCTGCCGCAGCGGCACCCCTGGCACCGCTTCACCGTCGACCGGCACCTCGTGGAGGCCGCCGCCGCCGCGGCGGAGCTGACACGGGACGTCGACCGGCCCGACCTGCTGCTCGTCGCCGCCCTGCTGCACGACATCGGGAAGGGCTGGCCCGGGGACCACAGCGTCGTCGGCGAGCCCATCGCCGCCGGGATCGCCGAGCGGATGGGTTTCGCCGCGCCGGACGTCGCCACGCTCGCCGCCCTCGTGCGGCACCACCTCCTGCTGCCCGACACCGCCACCCGTCGCGACATCGACGACCCGGCGACGGTCGACCGCGTCGCCGCGACGATCGGGCACGACCCCGCGGTCCTCCAGCTGCTGCACGCCCTCGCCCAGGCCGACGGCGCGGCGACCAGCGCCTCGGCCTGGTCGCCCTGGAAGGCCCACCTCGTGGCGGCGCTCGTCGCCCGGGTCGCCGCCCGCCTGGGGTCGTCGGCCGGCGCCGGGCCGCAGCCCGTGCTCCACCCCACGGAGCCGCAGGTCTCGGCGGCCGCACCGGACCTCCCGGGCACCAGCGGTGCGGTGACGGTCGGAATCACCGACGTGGCCGACGGCCAGCAGGTGACCATCTGCGCCCCCGACCGGCCGGGACTGCTGAGCACCTGCGCCGGAGTGCTCGCGCTCAACCAGCTCGACGTCCGGGCCGCCAAGATGTCGGTGGAGGAGGGCTACGGGACGGGCGTCTTCGCCGTCCGCCCCCGCTTCGGGCGCGCCCCTGTGCCGGAGATCCTGGCCGACGGCGTCCGTGCGGCACTGGAGGGCACCCTGCCGCTGGCCGAGCGGCTCCGGCAGCGCGAGGCCGACTACCGCCAGGACGGCGCGCGGTCGGCGCCGCCGCGGATCTCCTGGCACGACAGCGAGGCCAGCGGGGACGCCACCGGGATCATCGAGGTGCGGGCGGGCGACCGGGCCGGCCTGCTCTACCGGCTCACCGCCGCGATCACGGCGGAGGGGCTGGACGTCACCTCCGCCCGCATCGAGACGCTCGGCGGTGACGCCGTCGACAGCTTCTACGTCTGCAACCCCTCCGGCACGCCGGTGTCGTTCGAGCAGCGGGAGCGGGTGGAGGCCGCGCTGGTGGCCGCGACCCGCGGTGGGGCGGAGCTCGCGTTCGGGCGGGCCGACACGCCGGGGTGAGGTCCCCGTAACTGTCGGTGGGCCGTGCGACCGTCGAGAGGAACCGGGACGGAACGGTCCCCCTGTCGAGAGGAGCCCACGTGGACAGCCGGCTGTGGCCCTGCCCTCCCTGCGAAGCGATCCGCGAGTTCGTCCAGCCGCCGTGCGCCGACGGCCACACCGAAGACGGCGGCGAGTGCCCCGAGTGGGCGTGCTCCGACTGCGGCCACGCGGTGGTCATCGGAAACGCGGCCGTGGTGGCCGACGTCCTGCGCCTGCAGCACGCCGCCTGACCGGTCGATACCCTCGGGGTCGGACGGCGTGACGCGTTTTCGCGCCCGTGACTTCTGAGGACGTGCTGTGTTCGAGACCCTCTCCGACCGCCTGGACAAGGTCTTCACCGGCCTGCGCGGCAAAGGCCGGCTCACCGAGGCCGACGTCGACGCCACCGCGCGCGAGATCCGCATCGCGCTGCTCGAGGCCGACGTCGCCCTGCCCGTCGTGCGGCAGTTCATCTCCGCCATCAAGGAGCGCGCCGCGGGCGCGGAGGTCTCCCAGGCGCTGAACCCTGCCCAGCAGGTCATCAAGATCGTCAACGAGGAGCTCATCGCCATCCTGGGCGGCGAGACCCGCCGCATCCGGCTGGCCAAGCAGTCGCCGACGGTGATCATGCTGGCGGGCCTGCAGGGCTCCGGGAAGACCACGCTCGCGGGCAAGCTGGGCCGCTGGCTCAAGGCCCAGGGCCATGCTCCGCTGCTGGTGGCCGCCGACCTGCAGCGGCCCAACGCGGTGAACCAGCTGTCGATCGTCGCCGGCCAGGCCGGTGTGGACGTCTTCGCTCCCGAGCCCGGCAACGGCGTCGGAGACCCGATCCGGGTGGCCGCCGACTCGATCGAGCACGCCCGTCGCACGATGCACGACGTCGTGGTCGTCGACACCGCCGGCCGCCTCGGTATCGACGCGGAGCTCATGGCCCAGGCCGCGGGCATCCGAGACGCCGTGCAGCCCGACGAGACACTGTTCGTCGTCGACGCGATGATCGGTCAGGACGCCGTCACGACGGCGACCGCCTTCCAGGAGGGCGTCGGCTTCTCGGGCGTCGTGCTCACCAAGCTTGACGGCGACGCCCGCGGTGGCGCGGCGCTGTCGGTCCGGTACGTGACCGGTCAGCCGATCATGTTCGCCTCCACCGGCGAGAAGCTCACCGACTTCGACGTCTTCCACCCCGAGCGGATGGCCTCGCGCATCCTCGGCATGGGCGACGTGCTCACCCTCATCGAGCAGGCCGAGCAGACGTTCGACGCCGAGCAGGCCGAGCGGATGGCCGGCAAGCTCGCCTCCCGCGAGGGCTTCACGCTCGAGGACTTCCTCGAGCAGATGATGGCCATCCGGAAGATGGGCCCCATCGCCAACCTGCTGGGCATGCTGCCCGGTGCGGGCGCGATGAAGGAGCAGATAAAGAACATCGACGACCGCGACCTCGACCGCACCGCGGCGATCATCCGCTCGATGACGCCCGAGGAGCGGGTCAACTCCAAGATCATCAACGCCTCGCGCCGGGTGCGCATCGCCAACGGCTCCGGTGTCAGCGTCACCGACGTCAACCAGCTGCTGGAGCGGTTCGCCCAGGCCCAGAAGATGATGAGCCAGATGGCCGGCAGCATGGGGCTGCCCGGCATGGGCCCGATGTCGAAGAAGGCGCGGGGCCGGCAGATGCAGGCCCAGTCCAAGAAGGGCAAGAAGGGCAAGGGGAAGGCCAAGGCGGCCCCGGCGCGCCGGCCCATGGGTGCCCCGGGCCTGCCGCCGGGGATGCCGGGGCTCCCGGGCGGGATGCCGGGTCTGCCTCCCGGTCAGGGGCTGCCCGACCTCACGAAGCTGAACTTCGACCAGTTCGGGGACGAGCGGCCGGGCCGGTGAGCACGCCCCTGCACCTCTCGGGTGTGGTGCTCCCCGAGGCCGAGCACCGCGACGTGTGGGTGCGCGACGGGCTGTTCACCTTCGAGCCGGTCGCGGGCGCCGAGACGGTCAGCCGCGGGGGCTGGCTGGTTCCGGGGCTCGTCGACGCCCACTGCCACGTGGGCATCGGTCCCGGCGGGAGCGCCGTGGAGGACCGGGACGCGACCCTGCTGCAGGCGCTCGACGAGCGGGCGGCGGGCGTCCTGGCGCTGCGCGACTGCGGATCCCCGGTCGACACCCGGTACCTCGACGACGAGCCCGACCTGCCACGGATCATCAGGGCCGGCCGGCACATCGCGGCACCCCGCCGCTACATCCCGGGGCTGGCGGTCGAGGTCGACCCGGCGGGCCTCGCCGCGGAGGTGCGCACGCAGGCCCGCCGCGGCGACGGCTGGGTCAAGCTGGTCGGCGACTGGATCGACCGCGACCGGGGCGACCTCGGCCCGGAGTGGCCGCGCGAGGCGCTGGGGGCGGCGATCGCCGCAGCGCACGAGGAGGGCGCCCGGGTCACGGCGCACGTCTTCGGGGCCGATGCGCTGCCCGACCTCATCGGAGCCGGCATCGACTGCATCGAGCACGGCACCGGACTGACCGAGGACCTGCTGGCCGACATGGCCGCCCGCGGCACCGCCGTCGTCCCGACCCTGGTCAACGTCGAGAACTTCCCAGGCTTCGCCGAGGCGGGGGAGAAGCGTTTCCCGGCGTACGCGAGCACGATGCGGCGCCTCTACGCGCAGTCCGGCGCGGTGGTGCGGGCCGCGTTCGAGGCGGGCGTGCCCGTGTTCGCCGGCACCGACGCCGGCGGAGGGATCCCGCACGGGGTCATCGCCGACGAGGTGGGGGCCCTGGCCGAGGCCGGGCTGCCCGCTGAGACCGCCCTCGCCGCCGCGTCGTGGTCGGCGCGAGCGTGGCTCGGGCTGCCCTGCATCGAGGAGGGTGCGCCGGCGGACGTCGTCGTCTACGACACCGACCCGCGCGCCGACCTCGACACCCTGCAGCGGCCGCAGCGGATGGTCCTGCGGGGACGGGTCGTCGGATAAGCGCTGGCGACGCCTGGGAGACTTCCGCCGTGCTGTTGCGGATGTCGACCCTGTTCCTGCGGACCCTGCGTGACGACCCGGCCGACGCCGAGGTCCCCAGCCACCGGCTGCTCGTGCGCGCCGGGTACATCCGGCGGGCCTCCCCCGGTGGGTTCACCTGGCTGCCGCTCGGGTTCCGCGTGTTCCGCAACGTCGAGCGCGTCGTCCGCGAGGAGATGGACGCGATGGGCGCGCAGGAGGTGCACTTCCCGGCGCTGCTGCCCCGCGAGCCCTACGAGGCGACCGGCCGCTGGACGGAGTACGGCGACAACCTCTTCCGGCTCAAGGACCGCCGCGGCGTCGACCACCTGCTCGGCCCCACGCACGAGGAGATGTTCACGCTCCTGGTGAAGGACCTCTACTCGTCGTACAAGGACCTGCCGCTCTCGCTGTACCAGATCCAGACGAAGTTCCGGGACGAGGCGCGACCCCGCGCCGGGCTGCTGCGCGGTCGAGAGTTCACGATGAAGGACAGCTACTCCTTCGACGTCGACGACGCCGGCCTCGACAAGTCCTACGCCCAGCACCGCGACGCCTACATCAGGATCTTCGACCGGCTCGGCCTCGAGTACGCCATCGTCTCGGCCATGTCCGGCGCGATGGGGGGCTCCAAGAGCGAGGAGTTCCTGCACCCGACGCCGATCGGCGAGGACACCTTCGTCCGCTCGCCGGGCGGGTACGCCGCGAACGTCGAGGCGGTGACCACGGTGGTGCCGGACGCGATCCCGCTCGACGGCCTGCCCGAGGCGCACGTCGAGGACACCCCCGACACCCCGACCATCGAGACCCTGGTCGCGGTCGCGCAGCAGATGTTCCCGGACGCGGGCTACACCGCCGCGTCCACGCTCAAGAACGTCGTCGTCACGCTCGTGCACCCCGACGGTACGAAGGAGCCGCTGGTCATCGGCATCCCCGGTGACCGCGACGTCGACGCCAAGCGGCTGGAAGCCCAGGTCGCGCCAGCCGAGGTGCAGCCCTTCGACGACTTCGCGAAGCACCCGGCGCTGGTGAAGGGCTACATCGGTCCGCAGGTGCTGGGCGCCGAGAGCGAGTCGGGGATCCGCTACCTGGTCGATCCCCGCGTCGTGCCCGGAACCCGCTGGGTCACCGGCGCCAACGAGCCCGGCAAGCACGTGTTCGACCTGGTCGCCGGCCGCGATTTCACCTGGGACGGCGTCGTGGAGGCCGCGGAGGTGCTCGCCGGCGATCCCGCCCCCGACGGCTCCGGCACGCTCGAGCTCGCGCGCGGGGTGGAGATCGGTCACATCTTCCAGCTGGGCCGCAAGTACGCCGAGGCGCTGGACCTCAAGGTGCTCGACGAGAACGGCAAGCTGGTCACGGTGACCATGGGGTCCTACGGGATCGGGGTCTCCCGGGCCGTCGCGGCGATCGCCGAGTCGACGCACGACGAGCTGGGGCTGGTCTGGCCGCGCGAGGTGGCGCCCGCCGACGTGCACGTCGTCGCCACCGGCAAGGACCCGGCGATCTTCGAGGCCGCGGAGTCCCTGGCGCAGGCGCTGGTGAGCGCCGGCCTCACGGTGCTCTACGACGACCGGCCGAAGGTGTCGCCCGGCGTGAAGTTCAAGGACGCCGAGCTCCTCGGGATGCCGACGATCGTCACGGTCGGGCGCGGGCTGGAGAGCGGCACGATCGAGCTCCGCGACCGCGCGACCGGCGACCGCGAGGAGGTGCCGGTCACCGACGCCGCATCCAGGGTTCTGTCGGCGATTCGGGGCTGATCGCCCGGCCCCGTCCAGAGGCTCGGGCCGAGCTTGCGAGGCCGGAGGAGGACGGGGTCCTTCATCTGGCACAATGAACGGTCGAACACGGCGGTGGCGGCCCTCTCACCGTTCCCGACCGTGTCCCTGGCTCCGCCCCGGCGTACCCCACACGTCGCTCCGGCGAGCAACCGAAACGCGTTCGAGGAGTACACCACCCACCGTGGCCACCAAGATCAAGCTCATGCGCCTGGGCAAGATGCGCGCGCCGTACTACCGCATCGTCGTCGCCGACGCCCGCACCAAGCGTGACGGCCGCTCGATCGAGACGATCGGCAAGTACCACCCCAAGGAGGAGCCCTCGTTCATCGAGGTGAACTCCGAGCGGGCGCAGTACTGGCTCGGCGTCGGCGCCCAGCCGACCGAGGCCGTCGCCGCCATCTTCCGGGTCACCGGCGACTGGCAGAAGTTCAAGGGCGAGGCTGCGCCGCCGCCCATGAAGGTCGCCGAGCCCAAGCCGGACAAGAAGGCCATCTACGAGGCCGCCGTCCGCGCCGGCATGGACGAGCCGACCACCGAGGCCACCACCGCCAAGAAGAAGGCCCCGGCGAAGAAGGCCGCTGCCGCCGCGGAGGCTCCTGCCGCCGCGGAGGCTCCTGCCGCCGAGGCGCCCGCCACCGAGGCACCCGCCACCGAGGCACCCGCCACCGAGGCACCCGCCACCGAGGCCCCGGCCGAGGAGACGCCGGCCGAGACGGTGGCCCAGGCCGCCGGTGCCGCCGGCGAGGGCCCGGCTGCTGCCGCGGCCGAGACGCCCGCCGAGTAAGACGTGCTCGAAGAAGCGCTCGAGCACCTGGTCAAGGGCATCGTCGACCACCCGGAGGACGTGACCGTCGACCTGCTCACCAACCGCCGCGGCAAGACCCTCGAGATCCGGGTGCACCCCGACGACCTCGGCAAGGTCATCGGCCGCGGGGGGCGCACCGCCAAGGCGCTGCGCCAGGTGATGACCGGCGTCGGTGGCCGCGGCCTGCGGGTCGACGTGGTCGACACCGACGGGCGCTGAGCACCGCTCCGTTGAGCACCCCCTCCCTCGACACCGTGGTGGTCGGCCGCATCGGCCGGCCCCACGGTGTTCGCGGTGAGGTCACCGTCGAGGTCCGCACCGACGACCCCGACCAGCGGTTCGTCCCCGGTGCGGTCTTCCGCACCGATCCCGCTTCCCGCGGCCCGATCACCGTCACCGGTGTGCACTGGCACAGCGGGACCCTGCTGCTGCGGCTGGAGGGTCCGGACGGGAAGCCGATCGCCGACCGCGACGCCGCCGAGGCGGTGCGCAACACTGAGCTCCTGGTCGAGGTCGCCGACCTCCCCCAGCTCGAGGATCCCGACGCCTACTACGACCACCAGCTGGTCGGTCTCGCCGCGCGGCTGCCCGACGGGACGGCGCTCGGCGAGGTGGCCGCGGTCCGGCACGAGGCCCAGGACTTGCTGGTGGTCCGCCGTGCCGGAGCTGCCGACGCGCTGATCCCGTTCGTGGCCGCGCTCGTGCCCACGGTCGACCTCGACGGAGGGTTCGTCGTGGTGGATCCGCCCGAGGGCCTGCTGGAGCTCTGACGGGGGTGCGGATCGACGTCGTCACCATCTTCCCGGAGTACCTCGCGCCGCTGCGCCAGTCGCTGCTGGGCAAAGCGGCCGAGCGCGGTCTCGTGACGATCGGCGTCCATGACCTCCGGCAGTGGACCGACGACGTTCACCGGACCGTCGACGACTCGCCCTACGGGGGCGGACCCGGCATGGTCATGCGCCCCGAACCGTGGGGCCGCGCGCTGGACGCCGTCCGCCCGCCCGGCACCCGGCTCGTCGTCCCCACCCCCGCGGGCGAGCGGTTCACCCAGGCCATGGCGGCCGGGTGGGCGGCCGAGCCCGGGCTGGTCTTCGCCTGTGGGCGCTACGAGGGCATCGACCAGCGCGTGGCCGACTGGGCGGCCGAGGCCGGGCCGGTCTCGGAGGTCTCCATCGGCGACTATGTGCTCGCCGGCGGGGAGTCCGCCGTCCTGGTGATGGTGGAGGCGGTCACCCGCCTGCTGCCCGGCGTCGTCGGAAACGCCGAGTCGGTGGAGTTCGACTCGCACGCCGACGGGCTGCTGGAGGGGCCGTCCTACACCCGGCCGGCGACCTGGCGAGGACACGAGGTCCCGCCGGTGCTCCTCTCCGGCGACCACGCGGCCATCGCCCGCTGGCGGCGGGCGGAGTCGCTGCGCCGCACCGCGCGGCGCCGTCCCGACCTGCTCGATCCAGCGACGCTGACGGAGGCCGACCGCGCGCTGCTCGACCGTGACTGAGCGGGCGTGGGTCCGGCCGACGGCGCGCGTCGTGGTGCTCGACCCGTCCGGGCGCGTGCTGTTGCTCGGGGCCCGGCTGACCGATCCGGCCGTCCCGCCCGGGAAGGTGCTGTTCTGGTACACGCCGGGCGGGGGAGTGGAGGACGGCGAGAGCCTGCGCGAGGCCGCCGTCCGGGAGCTGGCCGAGGAGATCGGGCTGGTGGTGGACCCGGCCGCGCTGGAGGGTCCGGTGTGGCTGCGCCGGCACGTCGGCGCGTTCGCCGGCATCGACATCGACTCCCGCGAGACCTTCTTCGTCCTGCGCGACGTCGTCCACGAGGTGGATCCCTCCGGTCGCACCGACCTGGAGCTGCTCGGCGAGGAGCCGCACCGCTGGTGGTCGGCGGCGGAGGTCGCGAGCAGCGCCGAGGAGTTCGCGCCGGGCGATCTCGCCGAGCGGCTCCCCGAGCTGCTGGAGCGGCCGTGGACGGGGCCGCCGCGCATCGTCTCCTGAAGATGTGGCACAGTAGAGAGCTGCTGCAGACCGTCGGCGTTGGTCGACGGTGCCTCCGCACGGGAGCCGCAGCTCTCCGGAACGGGCGTCCGGGTCGTCCGCTGCCCGCACCGACATCGAGCCACTGCTAGGACTGAGGACTTGCCGAGATGAACACCCTGGACGCACTCGACGCCGATTCGCTGCGCGACGACATCCCCGAGTTCCGCCCGGGCGACACGGTCAAGGTCCACGTCCGCGTGGTCGAGGGCAACCGCTCGCGCATCCAGGTCTTCCAGGGCGTGGTCATCCGCCGTCAGGGCGGTGGCGTCCGCGAGACCTTCACCGTGCGCAAGGTGAGCTTCGGCGTCGGCGTCGAGCGCACCTTCCCGGTGCACACCCCGGTCGTCGAGAAGATCGAGGTCGTCACCCGCGGCGACGTGCGCCGCGCCAAGCTGTACTACCTCCGCGAGCTGCGCGGCAAGGCCGCCAAGATCAAGGAGAAGCGCGACGTCATCGCGCGCTGACACGCCTGACGGCCGGTCGCGACCGGCTCGGACGCGGCGGGCCCCCCGCGCCGTACGCTGCTCGTGATGAGCAGTGATCGGCCCGGGGGGCCCGCCGATGTCGTTCCGGGGGACGGGGACCGCGAGCCGGACCGTCCCGACGCCGACCATGCGGCGGACGGCGGCTCCCGTCGCTCCCGCCGCGCCGGCGGGGCCGCCAAGAAGGGGTCGCTGCTGCGGGAGCTCCCGGTGCTCCTGCTCATCGCGTTCGTCCTGGCGCTGATCGTCAAGACCTTCTTCGTGCAGGCGTTCTTCATCCCGTCGGGATCGATGGAGCAGACGCTGCACGGCTGCACCGGGTGCACCGGTGACCGGGTCCTGGTCAACAAGGTGCCGTACTGGTTCGGCGAGCCCGAGCCGGGCGACATCGTCGTCTTCAAGGGGCCCGACACCTGGACGCCCGAGGTCTCCGTCGCCGAGCCGACCAACTGGTTCAGCGGGGCGATGCTGTGGCTGGGGCGCGCCGTGGGCGTGGCACCGCCGAGCGAGGACGACTTCGTCAAGCGGGTGATCGCCACCGAGGGCCAGACGGTCCAGTGCTGCGACCCCGAGGGCAGGGTCACCGTCGACGGCCAGCCGCTCGACGAGCCCTACATCTTCGAGAACACCCCCATCGAGTCGCGCGCCTTCGGCCCGGTGACCGTCCCCGAGGGTCGGCTGTGGGTGATGGGCGACCACCGGTCGGCGTCGGCGGACTCCAAGGTGCACGTCGGCGACCGGTACAGCGGCACGGTGGGGGTGGACGACGTCATCGGCAAGGCCGCGATGATCGTCTGGCCGGTCAGCCGTTTCGGGCTCCTCGACGCACCCGACATCCAGGGCACCGAGGCGAGCGCGGCCGCCGTCGCCGCGCCGTATGCGATCGGCTTCGCCGGGGCGCTGCCCCTCACGCTGTGGCGCCGTTCCCGCCGCTCACGCACCGCCTGAGGCCTCTCCGCGGCATTTCTCCCGTTTCTGCAGGTCGGCGTCCTGCGGATCGATGCCGCGCGTCGTTCCGCCGTCCATTCGAGTGTTTCGTGTGAGGCGTGGAGCACAGGTATTGGAGTGGCGCGGATAGCCATCAAAAAATTGTTCAGAAAGCATTCAAGCAACCGTTTCACCCTTCCGATGGAGACATTGCAAGTTCCCGGAGTCGAAACGGAGTCAGTTGTGTCTGCACCTATGGCGAGCAACGCCCGCGGGGTCACCCGCGTGCTCCTCCTCGCTGACGCGCCCGTCCTGCGTCGCGGTCTGGTCAGCATGATCAACGAGACGGCCGGCATGCAGTCGGTGGGTACGCCCGGCGAGCTGCGTCGCGCCCTCACGCTGGTCGAGTCGGCCCGCCCCGACGCCGTCGTCGTCGAGCTGGGTTCCGGCCGCGCCGCCACCCTCAACGCCTGCCGCGACCTGCGCCGTCGCTTTCCCCGGGTCGCCATCGTCGCGCTGGCGACCTCGGAGGACCCGGCCGTGGTGAACGAGGCGCTGGCCGCCGGCGTCCGCGGCTACCTCATGATCAACACTTCGCCGACGCTGCTCGGCTGGGCGATCCTGGCCGCTCGTGCGGGCCGCACCGTCGTCGACCCGCAGATCCGCCGGGTCGAGCCGTCGGCCGTGCCCGCCGCCAAGCCCTTCACGCCGGAGGTGCCGCTCACCCGGCGCGAGTCCGACGTGCTGGACGAGCTGCTGCAGGGTCAGTCCAACCGGCAGATCGGCCGCAACCTGTTCATCAGCGAGGACACCGTCAAGTCCCACGTCAAGGCCATCCTGCGCAAGCTGGGTGCCCGTGACCGGGCCCACGCGGTCTCCCTCGTGCTGTCGAACCGTCAGCCCGGCTGCACCTGCGGGCACGGCATGTCCGCGGCCGAGCTGCCCTCGACCGAGGCCGTCGAAGCCGACATCTGATCCACCGCACCACCTCCGGCACCTGGGGCCGGCCTCCTGCGGGAGGCCGGCCCCGTGTGCGTTCGGGGGTGCGTCCGGTGTCGGTTCCGGTGTGGGTCACGGCGCCGTCGCCGGATCGTCGTAGGGTCGGACGGCGATGGCAGTCCGACCCACCCACTCCACCTCCAGCCCGGCCGTGCGCGCCCGGCGCACCGTCGTGGACGACGACCGCCCCGACGCGCTCTGGGACATGGAGCGCTCGCTGCGCCGTCGCGGGTTCACCGCCGTCGCGGGTGCCGACGAGGCCGGCCGGGGGGCGTGCGCCGGTCCGCTCGTCGCCGCCGCGTGCGTGCTGCCCGCCGGTCGTCGCGGTCGCGTGCCGGGGCTCGCCGACTCCAAGCTGCTGACCCCCGCCGCCCGGGAACGGGTCTACGCCGAGGTCGTCGACCGCGCCGTGGCCTGGTCGGTCGTCGTCATGCCGGTCCAGGACCTCGACGCGCGCGGCATGCACGTGACCAACATCGAGGCGCTGCGCCGCGCGGTGTGGAACCTCGACCCGGCACCGGACTACGTGCTCACCGACGGGTTCCCGGTGCCGGGCCTGGCCCGTCCCGGTCTGGCCGTGTGGAAGGGCGATCGCGTCGCCGCCTGCGTCGCCGCCGCGTCCGTCCTGGCCAAGGTCACCCGCGACCGCATGATGCTCGAGCTGCACGAGAAGTGGCCGGAGTACGACTTCGCGGGCCACAAGGGCTACATCACCGACGTCCACAGCGCCGCCCTGGAGCGCCACGGACCGTGTCCGGAGCACCGGATGCGCTTCGTCAACGTGCGCAGCGCCCGGGACCTGCACGCCGCGCGCGGCCTCGACGTCACGGCGGAGGGGGACATGGTCGATGATGAGGACATGGTTGCCGCTCTGAGTCCCGCGCCCGGGGAGATCCTGTGAGCACGGAGGACCTGGAGAAGTACGAGACCGAGATGGAGCTGCAGCTCTATCGCGAGTACCGGGACATCGTCCGGCAGTTCACCTACGTCGTGGAGACCGAGCGGCGGTTCTACCTCGCGAACTCCGTCGACCTCCAGGTCCGGGAGGCCGGGGGAGAGGTCTACTTCGAGCTGAAGCTCTCCGACGCGTGGGTGTGGGACATGTACCGGCCGGCACGGTTCGTCCGCAACGTGCGGGTGCTGACGTTCAAGGACGTCAACGTCGAGGAGCTGGACAAGCCCGACCTGGAGCTGCCCGACCAGCCGCGGATGCCGTGACCTCTCCGCTGCCGTCGCAGTGGCGGACCGACGAGGATCTGGCGGCGGCGCGGCGGTCCTTCGCCGAGCGCATCCCCGGGTTCCGGCCGCCGGTGGCGTACGGAGTGGCGCGCGTGGACGACGGGGAGCTGGTCTTCGGGCACGTCAACCAGCCCGGCGGCGAGCACCGGCTCCCGGGCATCGTCCTGGCCACCGTGTGCGGCCACGCCTCGGGGACGGCGACCTACGAGCTGACTCCCGACGAGCTGCGGCGGGCCGTCGAGCTGCTGACGCCGGCCGAGGCGGCGGTGCACTGGCAGCACCCGAACCTGTGGTCCTGGCGGGAACTGCTGGGCGACGCGGGGCCGGACGCCTCGTACCTCGCCTTCTTCGGCGGCGACGTCACCGATCCGCCGGCCGACGACCGCGCCACGGCCTTCCGGGCGCGGCTGGCGGGCTGACCCGTCGCCGTCCACAGGCCGGACCGGCGTCCACAGATCGGCTGAGCGGCTCCTTCTCGGGTCCTGAGCGACGCAGGGTTTCCGGGTGCCCTCTCCCACGCTCGACCTCGGCGCCCACGGTGAGCGCGTCGCCGTCGCCTACCTGACCGACGCCGGTCTTCGCGTCCTCGACCGCAACTGGCGCTGCCGGGAGGGCGAGCTCGACATCGTCGCCCGTGAGGACGATGCGCTGGTCTTCTGCGAGGTGAAGACCCGGCGGGGCGTCGGCTTCGGCCACCCCGTCGAGGCCGTCACGCCCGCCAAGCAGCGGCGGCTGCGGCTCCTGGCCCAGCGCTGGCTGGCGGCCCACGACGAGCACGCCCCCGAGCTGCGCTTCGACGTCGTCGGCGTGCTCGTCCGGCCGTCCCGCCCGGCGCTGGTCACCCACCTCCGCGGGGCGATCTCATGACGCTCGCCCGCACCTGGGCGGTCGGTCTCGCCGGTGTCCACGGCGCGATGGTCGAGGTGGAGGTCGACATCGCCAACGGCATACCGGGGGTGGTCCTCGTCGGGCTTCCCGACGCCGTGGTGCGCCAGTCGGTCGATCGCGTCCGCGCGGCGGTGGTCAACGCGGGGGCGAAGTTCCCGCAGCGGCGGATCACGATCGGGCTCTCGCCGGCGTCCATGCCCAAGCAGGGGAGCGGCTTCGACCTCGCGCTGGCAGCCGGGCTCCTCGCCGCGGCCGGTGCCGTGCCGCGGCGATCGGTCGACCGGCTGGTGCTGCTCGGCGAGCTCGGTCTCGACGGCTCGGTCCGCGGCATCCGCGGCGTCCTCCCCGCGGTGCTGGCCGCGGCGCGGGCGGGCCACGCGCAGGTGGTGGTCCCGGCGGCCAACGCCGACGAGGCGGCGCTCGTCGACGGCATCGAGGTGCTGGCCGCCGCCACCCTCGCCGAGGTGATCGCACACCTCGGCGGCCGTTCGCCGCTGGTCCCGCACGTACGGGGGCCTCGTCCCGAGCCGCCGCCGCTGCCCGACCTGGGAGACGTGGTCGGTCAGGCCTCGGGCCGCCGCGCCGTCGAGGTCGCCGCGGCGGGCGGCCACCACCTGTTCATGACGGGTCCGCCGGGCGCCGGGAAGACCATGCTCGCCGAGCGGCTGCCGGGCCTCCTCCCGCCGCTGGACGAGGAGGCGGCGCTCGAGGTGACCGCCATCCACTCCGTCGCCGGCACCCTGCCGCCGGACGCCCCGCTGGTCACCCGGCCGACCTTCGAGTCGCCGCACCACTCCGCGACCATGGCGGCGCTCATCGGCGGCGGTTCCGGCCAGATCCGGCCCGGGGCGCTGTGCCGTGCGCACCGCGGGGTGCTGTTCCTCGACGAGGCACCGGAGTTCCCCCGCGCGGTGCTCGACACCCTGCGCCAGCCGCTGGAGCGGGGGCGGGTCACCATCCAGCGGGCGGCGGGATCGGCGACCTTCCCGTGCTGTGCCCAACTGGTGCTCGCCGCCAATCCCTGCCCGTGCGCCAGTGCCGCCGGCGACACCGCCTGCACGTGCAGCGCGCTGGAGCGACGGCGCTACCAGTCCCGGTTGTCGGGCCCGCTGCTCGACCGGATCGACCTGCGCGTCGACCTCCCACCGGTCACCCGGGCGGCCTGGCTGGACGGCGTGGCCCCGCCGGAGACGACCGCGGAGGTCGCCCGCCGGGTCGCGGCGGCCCGTGCCGTGGCGGCGGAGCGGCTGAGGGGCACGGGCATGACCGTCAACAGCCAGGTCCCCGGCCGGTTGCTCCGCGAGCGGTGGGCGGTGCCCCGGCCGTCGCTGCGGCTGGCCGAGCGGGCGCTGGAGCGGGGAGCGCTGTCGGTGCGCGGGTTCGACCGGGTCGTGCGCGTCGCCTGGACGCTGGCGGACCTGGCCGGCCGCACCGTGCCCGGCAGCGACGAGATCGCCGAGGCGCTCGGCATGCGGCTTCAGCGGGTGGCGGCGTGAGTCTCGACGAGGACCTGGAGGAGGCGGCCGCGGCCGGCGGGGGAGGAGTCCACCCCGGGCTCCGGCGGGCCCGGGCCTGGCTCACCCGCGTGGTGGAGCCCGGGACGGTCGACTTCTGGCGCTACGTCGCCGACGTCGGGCCCGTGCAGGCGGTGCGGCGGCTGCGGGCAGGCACCGCGCCGGAGCGCCTCCGGTCGCTGGTCGGGGCCCGGGCCGGCCAGGACCAGAGCTCCGAGGACCTGCTGCTCGCGCACCGCTGCGATGCCCGGCTGGTCGTGCCGGAGGACGACGAGTGGCCGGCCTTCCCGCTGCACGCGCTCACCGTGGCGGTCGCCGGCGAACCCACCGACCCGCAGCAGCAGGCCGACCGCACGATCGCGCCCGTTCCACCGGTGGGGCTCTGGGTGCGCGGACCG
>DATHAK010000184.1:0-19287 GCA_035296685.1 Blastococcus sp. | reverse complement strand
CGGGCGGTGAGCATCATCCCCGGGGTGCAGAAGCCGCACTGCAGCCCGTGCTCCTCCATGAAGCCCTGCTGCACCGGGTCGAGGGTGCCGTTCTGCGCCAGCCCTTCGACGGTCTGCACCTCGTGGCCGGCGGTCATGGCGGCCAGCGCGGTGCACGACTTCACCGGCTCGCCGTCGACCAGGACCACGCAGGTGCCGCAGTTGCTGGTGTCGCATCCCCAGTGGGTGCCGGTCAGGCCGAGCGTCTCCCGCAGGAAGTGCACGAGCAGCAGCCGGGGTTCGACGTCGCGGGTGACCTCGGTCCCGTTGACGGTCATGGTGACCTGCATCGTCGGCCTCCTCAGGCGGCGGGCGCGGTAGCGCCGACCCGGTCGAGCGCGCGGCGCAGGACCCGGCGGGTGAGTTCGTCGGCGAGGTGCCGCTTGTAGTCGACCGGGCCGCGCTGGTCCTCGACCGGCGAGCTGGCCTCGGCCGCGAGCCGGCCGGCCTCGGTGATGAGGTCCTCCGACGGGTGCTGCCCGACGAGGACGGCGGCGGCGTCGGTGGCCAGACCCTCCAGCCCGAGCGCGGTCAGCCCGATCGCGACGTCGGCGATCGTGCCGTCGTCGGCCATCTGCACCGCGGCCCCGGCGGCGCCGACGGCCCAGTCACCGACCCGGCGCTCGACCTTCTCGTACGCGCTGCCCATCCGCGGCCGGATCGGGAACCGGATCTCGGTGAGCAGCTCGTGCTGCTCGCAGGCCGTCTCGTACGGCCCGCGGTGGAACTCGTGGATGTCGACCGTCCGCTCGCCCCCGGGCGCGGCGATGAACACCTGGGCGCGGAGGACGTCGCACACGGTGGTGAGGTCCTCCGCGGGATCGGCCTGGCCGAGCGAGCCGCCGATCGTGCCGCGGTTGCGCACCACGGGGTCGGCGATCACCTTCTCCGCATCGTGGATGATCGGGAACAGCCGCCCGACGAGATCCGAGGCGAGCAGATCGGCGTGCCGTGTCAGGGCACCGACCCGGAGCTGGTCGGCCTCCTCGGTGATGTGGCGCAGCTCGGCGATGTCGTTGATGTCGATCAGCCACTCGGGCCGGGCCAGCCGGAGCTTCATCATCGGCAGCAGGCTGTGCCCGCCGGCGATGACGCGGGACTCGGGACCGTGGCGTTCGAGCAGTTCGAGCACGTTGCCGACGCTGGTGGCACGGACGTACTCGAACGGGGCCGGTACCTGCACGGGGGCACCCCCTTCCCGAGGACCCCTC
This sequence comes from Blastococcus sp., assembly GCA_035296685.1. Classification (GTDB taxonomy): domain Bacteria; phylum Actinomycetota; class Actinomycetes; order Mycobacteriales; family Geodermatophilaceae; genus Blastococcus_B. The sequence goes on along the minus strand of DATHAK010000184.1, from coordinate 18,037 downwards.
TGCTGGAGCCCTGGTGGTCCGGGACCTTGTCCGTGATGCAGGTCACTGTCAACATCGGCATAACCGACCGGTTATGAGGCTCCGCGATGACGTTCACCCAGCTCAGAACGTTTGCATTGGTGGCCGAGCTGGGCTCGTTACGGGCAGCGGCGGCCGCCTTGGGCGTCAGCGAGCCCGCGGTCTCCGCCGCCGTCTCGGCGCTGCGCGCCGACCTCGGTGACCCGCTCTTCCGGCGGAGCGGCTCGGGCATCACGCTCACCCCGGGCGGTCGGGCGCTGGCCGCGCGGGCCCGCGAACTGGTCGGGCTGGCCGAGCGCACCCGGCGGGAGGTGTCGCACGCGACGTCCACCGGGCGGCTGCGCGCGCTGGCGACGGCCGCCTGCGCCGAGCACGTCGCCGGCGCGGTCGTCGCCGCCTTCACCCGCCGGGTGCCGCGGGTGGCGGTGGACCTGACCGTGGGGTCGACCGACTGCGCGGCCGTGGCGCTGGCCAGGGACGACGCCGACATCGTGCTGGGCGTCCGGCCCATGCCGTCCCCCGGGCAGTCCGTCGACCCGGTGCCGTTCCTGCGGTACTCCCGCGCCGTGGTCGCCGCGCCGGGACACCCGCTGGCCGGGGCCGGCGCCCTGAGGGTGGCCGACCTGGCCGGCCACCGGTGGCTCGCCGGTCCGGCCGGGCTGGAGCCGGGCAGCGAGGAGGAGCGCTGGGCGGACGCGGTGGAGCCGGAGATCGAGCGACGCGACAGCGAGGCCGACGCGCTGGCCGCGGTGCGCACCGGCGCGGGCGTGATGCTCGCCCTCGAGCACGCCGTCCGCGACGACCTCGCGCGGGGGAGCCTCGTCCGGCTCCCGGTGGAGGGCACGCCGGTGACCGGGCTGTGGTGGGCAAGCGTTCCCGGCCAGGGTCAGGCGTCGAGCGCGGCCCGGGCGCTGCAGCGGTTCCTGACCACGCCGGACGCCACAAGCGCGCTGCTCTCCCGGCCGGAGCGCCGGGAACGGGCCCGGCCGACGGTGCGGGTGGAGCTCTGGAGCTGAAGGGTCAGGTGTCCTCGTCGCCGGAGGCCACCCGGTCCGGCGTCCGGCCCGCGACGACGGACTGCGCCACGCCGGAGCTCTCGTCCGTCGGTCCGGGGGTGGTTCCCGGTGCCGCCGATCCGCCGGCTCCGCTGCTGTCGTCGCCGTAGACGACCTGGCCCTCGGTCATCTCGGGGTCGCCGAGGGTCCGCTCGACCGGTGCGGTGCCCGTCGTCGCCTCGGTGCCCCCGTCGTGCACCTCCTCGACCTGGCTGTCCTGCTCGGCGACCTCGATGGCCTCGGCGACGTCGTCCCCGCTGCGGGAGTGGTCGGGCGAGGTGTCGCCGGTCCGCGGTTCCTCGGGTGAGCTCATGGCAACCTCCACGTCGACGGTGCGCGCAGTGTCGACCCGCGCCCCCGTCCCGGCAAGCAGTCCGTCGTCAGTCCCCGCCGCTCTCCAGCTGCTCGACACGGGCGCGGGCTCTCTCGCGGGCGACGACGGCCTCGGCCGCCTCGTGCTCGGCGCTCTTGCGCCGCCGCTCCGCGCGCTTGAGCTGGGCGGCCACCTCGGTGACCTCCCCCTCGGCGTGCGCGAGCTGGTCGGAGAGCTCGGCGACCCGGGCCTCCAGCGACGTGCGGCGCGCCTCCAGCTCGTCGATCCGCTGCCGTTCGTCGTCGGCGGCCGCCTGCGCCTCGTCGGCCTGAGCCGCGGCCTCCTCGGCCATCCGCCGGGCCTCGGCCAGCTCCCTGCGGCGCTTCTCCTCGGCCGCCCGGCGGGCCTCCGCCTGCTCCCGCTCCCGGGCCTTCCGGCGCTCGTCGGCGGAGGGGCGGGGCGCGGGCTCGGACGGACGGCCACCGACCTTGGGCGCCGGCAGACGCTCGGTGGACGGCGGCCGCACGAGCCGGAGGTCCGGCCGCGACACCGTCGTCCCCATGCCGCTGTAGGACATCGGCGAGGTCAGGCGGCCGGTGAGCAGCGCCTCCCCCGCCTCCGGGTCGGCCATGGCCGCGCGCAGCGTCTCCTCCACCTGGTCGGTGACCGCGGTGCTGATCCGATGGCCGCGCTCGCGGGCGAGACCGGCCGCCTGCCGAGTGAGCGCGCTGACCAGCTTGGACCGCTGGGTGCTCAGCGCCTTCAGCTCCTCGCCGGCCAGGTTCTCCTGCGCCTCCCGGAGCAGTCCGCCGAGCTCGACCAGTCCCTCGATCTCCTCGCGGTGCTCGCGGACGAGCAGATTGCTGACCCATGCGGCGGTCGACGGCTTGGGCAGCGAGCCGATGGCCTTCGCCAGCGCCCTGTCGCCCTCCGCCTTGGCCTCGTCCTGGCGGGTGGTGCGCAGGGCGATGAAGTCCTCCGGCGGCACCTCGTAGAGCTCGTCGGCCACCTCGTCGAGATCCACATCGCGCATTCTCGCGTGTCCACCGCGCGAGCGTGTGCGCCGACGCCCCGTTGCGGCGCTCGCAATGGGGCGCCCGCGCACACGCTGTGGGTCAGGCCGGTCAGCAGCAGGCGCCGACGCGGGCCTCGGTCTCCGTGCCGGCGGTCCCGGCGTCGTCGCGGCAGCAGGACCCGTCGCCGGCGACGGCGGACAGCTCGAGCTCGGTCTTCCCCTCGAGGTCGGGGCGGGCGTCGCCGGTGACCGTGTAGACCTCCCACGGCTCGCCGCCGGGGCCGGTGACCCAGACCTTGTCCTGGACGGCGTAGCAGCAGGTCGTGTTGTCCTCGACCCGGGTGGCCAGCCCCGCCTCGGCGAGCCGGGCGGTGGCGGCGGTGACCTCGCCGGTCGAGGGCACCTCCACGCCGAGGTGGTCCATGCGGGTCGCCTCGCCCGGCCGGCCCTCGAGCAGCACGAGCTTCAACGGCGGCTCGGCGATCGCGAAGTTGGCGTAGCCCGGACGGCGCTTGGCCGGCGAGGTGTCGAACAGCCGCGAGTAGAAGTCGACGGCGGCCTCGAGGTCGGCGACGCGGAGGGCGAGCTGGACGCGGGACATGGGCGTTTCCCTTCTGGTTCCAACGTATCGACGGTCGTCGATGGCTAATCCATGTCACCACCGGACATCGATGCTTGTCAATACGATGTTCGTCGTTATGATGGAGGGCGATGTCCCGAACCGAGCTCCCGATGCCGACCGACGCCGGCCTGGCCTGCTGCACCCCGCTGGCCACCGGCGCCGCCATGTCCATGCAGCAGGCCGAGCAGGTCGCACCGCTGCTCAAGGCGCTGGCCGACCCGGTCCGCCTCCGCCTGGTCAGCCTGATCGCCGCGGGCGCGGGCGGGGAGGCCTGCGTCTGTGACCTGAACGACGCCTTCGAGCTGACCCAGGCGACGATCAGCCACCACCTGAAGGTGCTGCACTCGGCCGGGCTGCTCGACCGCGAGAAGCGCGGCGTCTGGGTCTACTACGCCGTCCGGCCCGAGGCCCTGTCCGCCGTCGCCAACCTGTTCGACACCGCCGCCCTCCAGCCGGCGTGACCGGCGCGCCGCGCGCGGACCTGCTCGCCCGCCAGGGGCTGGCCGAGTTCCTGGGGTCGGCGGGCCTGGTCGCGGTGGTCATCGGTTCCGGCATCGCCGCCCAGCGGCTCTCGCCGGACGACACCGGCCTCCAACTGCTCGAGAACGCCCTCGTCACCGGCGCGGGCCTGGTGGCCCTCATCCTCGCCTTCGGGCCGGTGTCCGGCGGGCACTTCAACCCGGTGATCACCCTGGCCGACCGGTTCTTCGGCGGGGTGACCAACCGCCAGCTCGCGGTCTACCTCCCGGCGCAGCTCGCAGGCGGGGCCCTCGGCGCGGTCGTCGCCAACCTGATGTTCGGACTGCCCGCGGTGTCGATCGCCACGACCGACCGCTCGGCCGCCGGCCTGTGGCTGTCGGAGGCCGTCGCCACGTTCGGCCTGGTCGTCCTCGTCCTCGCGCTGGTCCGGGCCGGCCGGGTCGCACTGGCCCCGTTCGCCGTCGGCGCGTACATCGCCGGGGCGTACTTCTGGTCGTCCTCCACCAGCTTCGCCAACCCGATGATCGACCTCGCCCGCACCCTGTCGGACACCTTCGCCGGGATCGCCCCGGCCTCGGTCCCGCTCTTCCTGCTGATGCAGCTCGTCGGCGGCGCCGCCGCGGTCGCCGTCGTGGCGGTGCTCTATCCCGATGTCGCCCGCTTCGCCGCCGACGTCGTCGTCCCCGAGGAGACCCCGTGACCGACCGACCCAGCGTGCTGTTCGTCTGCGTGCACAACGCCGGCCGTTCGCAGATGGCCGCCGGCTGGCTGCGGCACCTGGCCGGCGACGCCGTCGAGGTGCGCTCCGCGGGATCGCTCCCCGGCGACCGGGTCAACCCGGCCGCGGTCGAGGCGATGGCCGAGGTGGGCATCGACATCTCCGACCAGCGGCCGATGGTCCTGACGACCGAGGCCGTCGAGACCTCCGACGTCGTCATCACGATGGGGTGCGGCGACGCGTGCCCGGTCTTCCCCGGCAAGCGGTATCTGGACTGGGAGCTGGAGGACCCGGCGGGCAAGGGCGTGTCCTCTGTGCGCCCGATCCGCGACGAGATCGAGACGCGGGTGCGCGGCCTGCTCGCCGAGCTCGGGGCCTGATCAGTCCCGGCGGAGCACGAACAGGAACGGCGAGGGCAGCCCCCGCATGTCCATGGCGCCGACGCGCACGTCATCGCTGACCCGCCGGAAGACGTCGATGATGGGCAGGCCGTCGTAGACCATCGCCGCCGTCACCACCCCGCGGTGGGCCACCTCCCGCAGCCGGGCCTTCGGCCTGGCGGTGGAGAGCAGCGGCCGGATGACGCCGAACGCCGCCCGCAGCGGCCGGATCTGCAGGAACCCGCCGTAGTCGCGCAGCAGGGCCACCGGCAGCCAGCCCGGGTCGACGGGCCGGGGCGCGCCCGAGCGGTCGGTGAACAACAGGGGGTGCACCGTCTCGTCGTCCAGGAACTCCTTGCCGTACCAGCCGTAGGCCTCCAGCAGCCCGTCCAGCGGCGATCCGGTCGGCAGCCCGCTCCCCCGCCATCGCCCGATCATCTCGTCCGGCGCGACGGCGGGCAGCGAGTCGAACCAGGCCAGCGCCTCGTCCGGCCGCGCACCGTCGGGGTGCTCGTCGAGCCAGCCGGCTCCCGTCGCCGCCGCCCGCTCAGCCAAGGATCGGCACCTTCCGCTGGGCGGCCAGCCGGTCCATCCCGGCCTGGATCTCCGCATGCACCTGGTCGTAGATCTTCCGCACGTAGGCCTCGTCGTCCACGCGGCCGGGATCCTCGTCGACGTCGATCGGGTCGAGGAGCTCGGTGCGGATCTTGGCGGGCAGGGGCACGTGCGCCGGGAGCACCTCGATCGCGATCGGGAACGGGAACCCGGCGATGATCGGCAGGTTGGCCCCGCGCAGCGTCTTCTTCAGCCCGGTCACCTTGTCCAGGGCGTCGGCCAGCCACTTGCCCTCGGAGAGGACGAAGACGGTGTCGTGCCCGCCGACCGTGGCCACCGGCAGGATGGGGACGCCGGACCGGATCGCCTGCTTCACGAAGCCGGTCCGTCCGCCGAGGACGGCGACGTCGCGCTTGCGCCAGCCGCGCATCGCGTCGACCTCTCCCCCGGGCCAGACGGCCACGTCCTCGCCGCGGGCCAGGGCCGTGCCGACGCTGTCCCGGTTGGCGGCAATGACCCCGACCGCGCGGAAGTAGTCGCCGAGGCCCGGGCTGGCCATGAGTACGTCGTGCGCGGTCCCGTGCAGGAACCGCCGGCCCCCGAAGTGCTTCTGCCACGCGTTGACCAGCGACCAGGCGTCCATGGTGAGCGCACCCCCGGAGTGCACGCCGATGACCAGGCACGTGCGGTCGGGCACCCGCTCCCAGTCCTCGACCTCGACGCGGAAGTAGTACCTGTCCAGCAGGTCGACGAACGGCTGCTGCAGCTTCAGCACCGTCTCGTTGGGCGGCTGCGGCTCCATCGCAGCACCGACCCGCCAGGCGATCAGCCGCTGCAGCAGGTTCTTGTCGTGGTCGGCGTCGTCGGCCACCCGGTCTCCCTCGACTCTGAAAGCTCCGCCACACCCAGGATGCCGTGTCGGCGGGTATCAGGCACTTCGGGCGTCGGGACTGTCAGACGATGGCGAGGGGGTCGAGCATCGAGCCGGTCGTGCCCTCGATCTTCAGCGGCAGGGCGAGGAAGAGGAACTCGTAGACCTTCTCGCGCGCGATCTCCTCCAGGTAGATCGACTCGAACAGATAGACGCCGTTCTCGATGAGCAGGAGGGTGTGCACCGGCTGCGGGTTGGCCGGGCTGCCGGGGTCGGGCGCGGGCTGCACCTCGAAGGTCTCGGTGTCGCTGCCCACGGCGACCACGCCCTGCTCCAGCAGCCAGCGCGCCGCGCTGATGTCGGGACCGGCCGTCACGTGCCGGGCGAGCCCCTCGGGGTCGGGCCACTGGCTCAGGTAGCCCGACCGGATCAGGACGACATCGCCGGGGCGGACCGGAACGCCCTGGTGTGCGGCCACCTCCTGGAGCTCCGCGGCGGTCACCGGTTCGTGGGCAGGCAGCGCCTCCAGCCCGCGGAACCCCGGCACGTCGAGCAGGACACCCCGGGTGACGAACGGCGGCAGCTTGGACCCGTCGCCGAGCTTCGGCCCCCGGTCGCCGAGGTGCTCCCGAGCGTTGCCCCCGCCGTACCAGTGGTCGTCGTCGCCGATGGTCATGTGCGCGAGCGCGTCGACGTGGGCGCCGCTGTGCGCCGTGCCGCTGACGGTCTCGGCCATGTAGCCGAGGTTGACCTCGTTGACCGGACCCCACGGGTGCACGCCGTCGCCGCGCAGGCCGGCGGGCGTCCGGTACATGCTCACCTGGAAGGGCGGATGCGCCCCGAACAGCGGCATCCCGGTGAAGCGCGGCAGCGCCAGGGAGTACGTCCGGCCGCGGGTCGGCAGGGCGAGCGCGGCGAGGAGGTCCTCGGGGCGCTGCCGTGCCGCCGGGCCGCGCTCGGGATCGGCGGTCGCCGCCTGGGTGTCGGGCTCGAGGCTCATGCGGGACGGGTTCCCTTTCTCGTTCGGTCGCGCTGCTGCTCGTCGAGCAGCCAGTCCGCCGCGATGAGTTCGGCGGTCGTCTCCAGGAGCTCGACGGCGCGCGCCATGCTGCGCCGCGGGTCGGGCTCGAGGTCGGCGAGGGTGCGGATGGCGTCTATGCCCAGCCCGCGCAGCCGGCCGGCATCGACGCTGCTGCGGCCGGCGACGGCGACAACGCGGGCTCCGGCGCGCGCGGCCACGGCGGCCACCCCCACCGGCCCCTTGCCGTGCAGGCTCTGCTCGTCCAGCGAGCCCTCGCCCACGACGACCAGGTCGGCCCCGGCGACGACCCCGGCGAACCCGCTGAGCTCCAGCAGGTACTCGATGCCCGACCGGATCTCGGCACCCAGCAGCGCCGCCGCACCGAAGGCCAGGCCACCGGCGGCACCGACCCCCGGCCGCTCCCGCAGGTCCCGGCCGGTCGCGGTGGCCACCACGTCGGCCCACCGGCCGAGCGCCCGGTCGAGGAGCTCGACGGTCTGCGCGGTCGCGCCCTTCTGCGGCCCGTACACCGCGGCCGCCCCCGAGGGACCGGTCAGCGGGTTGTCGACGTCGCACGCCACCACGACGCTCGCGTCCGCCAACCGCGGGTCCAGCCCGTCGAGGTCGAGCCGTTCGGCGGTCAGCAGGTCCGCCCCACCCTCCGGGCGGAGCGGCCCGGACGCGCTCCAGAGGCGTGCGCCCAACGCGAGGGCCATGCCGGAGCCGCCGTCCGTGGTGGCGCTGCCACCCACGCCGAGGACGATGCGGCGCGCTCCCCGGTCGAGGGCGTCGCCGATCAGCTCACCGACGCCGTAGGTGGACGCCGTCCCAGCGGTGCGGTCGTCCGGAACCCCGCCCGGCAGCCGGTCCAGGCCGGCGGCCGCGGCCATCTCGACGACCGCCGTGTCCCCGCGCAGCGCGTACGTGGCGGTCACCGGGTCACCGGTGGGGCCGCGCACCTCGCGCGACACCGCGCGGAAGCCCTGCCGGAGCACCATCTCCACGGTGCCCTCACCGCCGTCGGCGACCGGGTGCTCGACGACGCGGACACCGGGCATCCCCCGGCGCAGGCCGCGGGCCAGGGCACCCGCAGCGCCGGCGGCGCTCAGCGAGCCCTTGAACTTGTCCGGCGCGACGACGACGACGAGCGGAGCCGGAGGACGCACCGCACCGTCAGCGGACACGACGGTCTCCTCTCGCGGTTCCCATCGGACGTCGGCGACGTTACGCTCGATTATCGAGAAACCATCGTAGGGGGAGGGCCCCATGGCACAGCAAGCGAAGTCGGCGATCATCACCTGCGCCCCCACCGGCGCCATCCACACGCCGACCATGTCCCCCGCCCTGCCGGTCACCCCCGAGCAGATCGCCGAGGCGGCGCTCGGCGCGGCCGCGGCCGGCGCGGCGATCGTCCACCTGCACGTGCGCGACCCCCAGGACGGCCACCCCGTGCAGGATCCCGGGCTGTTCAAGGAGGTCCTGGCGATCGTCAAGGACGGCTCCGACGTCGTCGTCAACCTCACCACCGGCGGCAGCCCGCACATGACGGTCGACGAGCGCATCGCGCCCGCCGTCCAGCTGGCCCCCGAGCTCGCCTCGCTCAACATGGGCTCGATGAACTTCGGCCTGTTCCCAATGCTCGACCGCTACCCCAGCTTCCAGCACGAGTGGGAGCGGCAGCACCTGGCGAACAAGGACGTCGTCTTCAAGAACACCTACGCCGACATCGAGCGCATCCTGAAGCTCTGCGGCGACCAGGGCACCCGGTTCGAGTTCGAGTGCTACGACACCGCGCACCTGTACAACCTCGCGAACATGCTCGACCGCGGCCTGGTCCGCCCGCCCCTGTTCGTGCAGACCGTCTTCGGCCTGCTCGGCGGCACCGGCGCCGACCTCGAGGACCTGGCCCACATGCGCCGGACGGCGCAGCGCCTCTTCGGCGACCAGTGGGAGTGGTCGGTGCTGGGCGCCGGTTCCGCGCAGATCCGGCTCGGGTCGATCGCCCTCTCGCTGGGCGGCAACGCCCGGGTGGGGCTCGAGGACTCCCTGTGGGACGGTCCGGGGAAGCTCGCCGAGTCCAACGCCGCTCAGGTCGAGCGGATCACCGCCCTGGCCCGCCTGCTGCACCGCGAGGTCGCCACTCCGGAGGAGGCGCGGCGCCGCCTCGACCTGAGAGGGTCCACGTCCTGATGGCGACAGGGATGAGCCAGATCGGTTCGAGTTCCGACTTCGGGGGCGAGCTGCTCTCCGCGACCGTGCGGCGGCTGGTCCTGGACCGGATCGTCCAGGGGCACTACCGGCCGGGCGAGCGGATCGTGGAGTTCAAGCTCGCCAAGGAGCTGGGGCTCAGCCAGTCCCCCGTCCGGGAAGGGCTCCGCGAGCTCGCCGCCGTCGGCATCATCACCATCCACCCGCGCCGCGGAGCCCGGGTGCGGCTGCCCAGCGCCAAGGAGCTGGCCGACGTCAGCGTGGTGCGTGCGGAGATCGACGCCCTCGCCGCCCGGCTGGCGGCCCCGCGCATCCCCGATGCTGCCCTCGACGACCTCGACGGGCTGATCGGGGAGATGCTCACGCAGCTGGACGCCGGGGACTTCTCCAGGGTGACGGCGGCCGATGTCCGGTTCCACCACCTCATCGCCGAGGCCTCGGAGAACCACGCCCTCGAACGGGCCTTCGACCAGCTGGCCCCGTTCGCCCGCACCTTCATCACGCTGACGCTGCCCGACGTCGACGTGCGCGGGATCGTGCTGGAGCACCGGCCGATCCTGGCGGCGCTGCGCGCGCGGGACGCCGATGCCGCGGCCGAGGCCGCCCGGGCCCACCAGCTGTCGGTCAGCGAGCTGCTGCAGACGCACTTCCCCGCGACCCTCGGCGACCCGTTCCAGGCGCAGGAGGAGGAGGCCGGCACCTGATGCCGGAGCGTCCCCAACCCTCCGACCCCGGCTCGCCGCCACGTTCCCGTCGATTATCGATAGACCTTGACGGCCGGGGAGCAGGCCCCTAGTTTCGATAATCGGTGATACGGCCCGCGCTCCGGCAGCGCCGCGCACGGCGGGGCCGTACCCGCACCATCGCGAACCAGTGGGAGACGGATTGACCGAGACGATGCAAGGCCTGGTGGTACTGGAGCCGAACGTCCTGGAGATCCAGGAGATGCCCGTGCCGGAGCCGGGCCCGAACGAGGTGCTCGCGCGCGTGCGGGCGACGTCCATCTGCGGCACGGACGCGCACCTCATCCACGGCGACTACCCCGGCTTCTGGCCGCCGGCCTTCCCCTTCACCCCGGGTCACGAGTGGGCCGGGGAGATCGTGGCGCTCGGCCCGGGCGCCGACGCCTTCGGCTGGAAGATCGGCGACCGCGTCGCGGGCACCAGTCACAACGCCTGCGGGGCGTGCCAGAAGTGCGTCGAGGGCCAGTACAACCTCTGCGAGAACTACGGCCGGCCGGGGTTGCACGCGCAGTACGGGCACAACGCCCAGGGCGTCGACGCCACCTACGCCGTGCACAACGTGAAGTGCATCTTCCGGCTGCCCGACGAGGTGTCCTTCGACGAGGGCGCCGTGGTCGACCCGGCGAGCATCGCGCTGCACGTGGCCCGCCGGGGCAACATCAAGGCCGGCGACACCGTCGTCGTCACCGGCGCGGGAGCGATCGGCATGCTGGCCGGCGACGCGGCGCTCATCTGCGGCGCCGCCCGGGTCATCGTGGTCGGCCGGGGCTACCGCCTGGAGAAGGCGGCGTCCCTGGGCTTCGAGACGGTGGACACCAACGCCGGAGACCCGGTGGCCGCGGTCCGGGAGCGGACCGGCGGCCTCGGTGCCGACGTCGTCCTCGAGTGCGCGGGCGTGCCCGACACCCTCACCTGGGCCATGGCGATGCTGCGCCGCGGGGGCCGCTGCGCCATGGTCGGCATCCCGACCGAGGACGTCGCGCTCCGCATCCAGCCCCTCGTGCTCGACGAGCTGGAGCTGGTCGGCTCCCGCGCCTCGGCCGGCGAGATGCGGCGGGTCATCCCGTTCGTGGCCAGCGGCCGGATGCGGGTGGGCGAGCTGATCACCCACACCTTCCCGCTGTCGGAATACGAGAAGGCGCTGGCCGTCTTCAACGACCGCTCCAGCGGCGCCATCAAGATCATCATCCATCCCTGACGGACCTGCGGCGGAAGGACGGGCAACGATGCCCCAGTACTACCGGCCGACCACCCGGGCCGACGCGCTCGCCGCGCTGGCCGAGGCGGGCGAGCGGGGCCGGCCCCTCGTCGGTGGCACCGACCTGCTGGTGGGGTTGCGGCACCACACCCTGGAGCCGGAGCTGCTCGTCGATCTCAAGGGCGTCACCGACCTGCCCGAGCCGATCGCCGTCACCGAGGACGGCGTCCGGATCGGCGCGACCTACACCCTGGGCGAGCTGGTCGCCCACCCGGTCGTCCAGGAGTGGTACCCGGCGCTGGTCGAGGCGGCGCTGACCGTCGGATCCGTGGCGATCCGCAACCGGGCCAGCCTGGTGGCGAACTCGTGCAACGCCTCCCCGGCCGCCGACACCGCGCCCCCGCTGCTCGTGCACGGGGCGCGGGTGACCATCGCGTCGCTGCACGGCGACCGCACCGCCTCCCTGGACGAGTTCTTCCTCGGACCCCGCCGGACGCTGTGCGGGCCCGGTGAACTGGTGACCCGGATCGACCTGCCCCGACCCGCCCCGGGCTCCGGCTCCGCCTTCCGCCGGCTCACCCGTCGCCGGGGGGTCGACCTGGCGACGGTCAGCGTCGCAGCCGGTGTCGGTGCCGACGGCTGGCTGGTGCTCGGGATGGGCGCGGTCGGTCCGCGGCCGCTGCGCGCCGAGTCCCCCGGCCCGGTCGAGCTGACCGACGCCGCCGCCCTCGACGGGGCCCTCGACCAGCTGCTGGCGGTCGCGACCCCGATCTCCGACGTCCGGGGCAGCCGCGAGTACCGGCTCGCCACGCTCCGCGTCCTCGCCGCGCGCGCGGTCCTCGCCGCGGCGGACCGCCGCAACCCCAGGGAGATGGCGTCATGACCACCAGCGACCACCTCGTCGACGACGCGCTGCAGACGGTCACGCTGACCGTCAACGGCAGCGAGCGGACCGTCGCCGTCCCGGCGCACCGCACCCTGCTCGACGGTCTCCGCGACGAGGTCGGGCTGCCCGGGACCAAGAGCTGCTGCGCCGAGGGCGAGTGCGGCGCCTGCACGGTGCTGCTCGACGGCAAGGCCGTGAACTCCTGCCTGGTCCTGTGCGTCGAGGCCGAGGGGCACGAGGTCACCACCGTCGAGGGGCTGTCCGCCGACGGGCTGACCGACCTGCAGGAGGAGTTCCTCAACGCCGGCGCCGTGCAGTGCGGCTTCTGCATCCCCGGCCAGGTCGTCGCCGCGGAGTACCTGCTGCGGACCAACCCGTCGCCGGACGAGGCCGAGATCCGCGAGGCGCTCTCGGGCAACCTCTGCCGGTGCGCCGGCTACCAGCGCATCGTCCGTGCGGTGCAGGCCACCGCCGAGCGGCGGGGGGCGGCTCGGTGACGACGGCTCCGGAACGGGCCCTGGACGAGCTCGACATCTCCGACGACCCGGGCCCGGGCGGCCAGGTCGGCCGGCCGGTCCTCCGCTACGGCGGCGCCGACCGGACCACCGGTGCCCAGCGCTTCGTCGCCGACCTGCGTTTCCCCGGGGCGCTGCAGGTGGCCCTCGTGACCGTGCCGGTGGGCTGCGCCGACATCCTCGGCATCGACGCCTCGGCCGCCCGGGCGATCCACGGCGTGGTCGACGTGGTGACGCCGGCGGACCTGCCCTCCCCGATGCCGCGGTTCGGCGTGTCCCACACCGACCGCCCCGTCCTGGCCGACGGCCGGGTCAACTACCACGGCGAGCCGGTCGCGGCGGTCGTCGCCGAGACCCTGGACGCCGCGCAGGCCGCCGCCCGCGCCGTGCGGGTCGACTACCGGGAGCTGCCGGGCGTCTACACCCTGGACGCCGCTCTCGCCCCCGGCGCCCACCTCGTGCAGGAGCCGTCGGTCCGCCCCGGGCACGCGCTCGCGGACACGAACGTCCTGGAGGAGGCGCACTACGCCTGGGGCGACGTCGAGGCGGAGGAGGGCCGCTCGGCCGTCGTCGTCGAGAACACCTACACCTTCCCGATGGTCACCCACTTCCCGATCGAGCCGGGCGGCACCGTCGTCGTCCCGACCGACCAGGGCGGGCTCGACGTCTACTCCCCCGTCCAGCACCCCTACCTCCTGCAGCGCACGATCGCCTCGGTGATCGGGCTGCCCCTGAACCAGGTGCGGGTCGTCGCCCCCGACCCCGGAGGCGGCTTCGGCGGCAAGCAGAACCCGAAGCTGGAGCCGCTGCTGGCCTTCCTCGCGCTGCACACCCGGCGTCCCTGCCGGCTCGTGCTGTCGCTGGAGGAGACCTTCCAGAGCATGCGGCGCGCAGGCTGCCGGATCAGGGCCCGCACCGGCTTCACCGAGGACGGCGAGCTCACCTTCCACCTGGTCGAGGCCGACTTCCTGATCGGCGCCTACGCCGACGTGGCGCCCCGCGTCATGGGCAAGGGCAGCTACGTCGCGGCCGGGCCGTACCGCATCCCCGGGGTGAGGATCGACGCCCGGGCCGTCATGACCACCACGACCCCGAGCACCGCCTTCCGCGGGTTCGGCAGCCCGCAGGTGGCCTGGGCGACCGAGTCGCAGCTCGATGCAGGCGCCCGGCTGCTGGGCCTGGACGGCCTGGAGATCCGCCGCCGCAACCTGGTCGCCAAGGACGAGGCGTTCGTCCGCGGCGAGTCGGCGGCCACCGCCGACGGCGAGTGGCGACAGAGCCTGGACAAGGCCGCGGAGCTGATCGGCTGGGGAACGCCGCTGCCCCCGAACCGCGGCCGCGGCATCGCGGTGGGCATCAAGCCCGGCGCCACGTCGGGCCTCTCCCAGAGCCTGGTCCGGCTCCTGTGCGACGGCAGCGCCATCGTCTACGCGGGCACCTCCGACATGGGTCAGGGCGCGCGCACGCTCTGGCAGCAGATCGTCGCCGACGAGCTCGGGACGCCGCTCGACCAGGTCAGCGTGGTCAGTGGCGACACCGGCACCGTGCCGTTCGACCTGCAGACGTCGGCCAGCCGGTCGACGGTGTTCATGGGCTCGGCGGTGCTGGAGGCCTGCCGCGACGTGCGGCAGCGGGTCCTCGACCTCTACGCCGAGGCCACCGGCATCCCCGCCGAGCAGCTCGAGGAGCGCCCCGGGGCGCTGGTCACCCCCGACGGCGAGCTGAGCCTGCCCGAGGCCGCCCGCACGGCGCTCGGGTCGCTGCGCGGGGAGTTCATCGGCCAGGGCACCCGGCGGCTGCGCGGCAAGGGGAGCCACCCGCTCGGCGGCGACGCCGCCTTCTACGAGTTCAACGCGACGGCGATCGAGGTCGAGGTCGACCGGGAGACCGGCGAGCTGCTGCTGACCCGGCACGTGACCGTCAGCGACGTCGGCACGGAGCTCAATCCGCTGCAGGTGGTCTCCCAGGACGAGGGCGCCGCGATCATGGGCCTGGGGCACAGCCAGATGGAGCAGCTGCTGCTCGACGAGCACGGCCGGATCCGCAACCTCGGGGCGCTCGACTACCGGATCCCGACGTTCAAGGACGTCCCGGTCGAGCTCCTCACCGCTGCCGTGGAGAACCACGACGGTCCCGGCCCGTACGGCTCCAAGGGGATCAGCGAGGGCGCGCTGCTGTGCACCGCGGGCGCACTGGGCGCCGCCGTCGCCGAGGCCACCGGCGTCGTCATCCGTGATCTGCCCCTGACCCCCGAGCGGGTCTGGACAGCGCTGCAGAGCGCACCCGACCGAGCCGATTGAGCACCCCGCCCTCACTACCCCGCCCCACCGACACCGTGCTCCGGGGCGAGCGCACCACCTCCCGTTCCCCCGTCACGAAGGAGTGACCATGTCCCGCAAGCCCGTCGTCTGCCTCGCCGGCACCCTCGACACGAAGGGCACCGAGTACGCCTACGTCAAGGACGCCCTCCTCGCCTCGGACGTCGACGTCCTCGTCGTCGACTGCGGCGTGCTCGGCCAGCCCTACTTTCCCCCCGACATCCCCTCCTCCGAGGTGGCCGCCAAGGCCGGCGTGGACCTCGCCGACTTCGCCTCGGGCGTCGAGGGCGGCGCCGGCGGCCGGAACGTGGCCATCACGAAGATGAGCCAGGGGCTGCGCGCGGTCGTCGAAGAGCTGGTCGAGCAGGGCCGGATCGACGCCGTCATGGGCCTCGGCGGCACCGGCGGCACCGACCTCCTCGGCGGCGCGCTGCAGAACCTCGGCATCGGCGTCCCCAAGCTGATCGTGAGCACGATGGGGTCGAACAACACGCGGCCCTACGTCGGACACTCGGACATGATGATCATGAACGCCGTCACCGACATCGCCGGGCTCAACCGGATCTCCAAGCAGGTGCTGAGCAACGCCGCCCACGCGGCGGCCGGCATGGCCCGCGGCTACGAGGCGACCAGGTCGCAGGCCGAGGCCAGCAAGCCGCTCGTCGCGATCTCGATGTTCGGCGTGACCACCCCGGGCGTCATGCGCATCCGCGAGCAGCTGGAGACCAACGGCTTCGAGGTGGTCACCTTCCACGCCGTCGGCGAGGGCGCCGGCATGGAGCACCTGATCGACACCGGTGCCATCGACGCGCTCATCGACTACACGCTGCCGGAGATCATCAACCACTGGAACAAGGGCATCTTCGACCCGGGCTGCGAGCGGATGGAGGCGGCGATCCGCACCGGCATCCCGCTGGTCGTCGTCCCCGGTGCGGCGGAGTGCTTCAACTTCGGCGCCCGGGACACCATCCCGGCGGAGTTCGACACCGACGAGCGCAACATCATCATCCACAACCCCAACATCACGTCGCTGCTCGCGACGCCGGACGAGATGCGGCGGCTGGGCGAGTACATCGCCGACCACGTCAACCGCTCCCCCGGGCCGAAGGCGGTCGCGCTGCCCCGCAACGGGCTGGATAACTACTTCAAGGAGGGCAGCCAGTGGCACGGCGTGGACGTGTCGCCACTGCTGGACACCCTCCGGGACCGGCTCGACCCGTCGATCGAGGTCGTCGAGATGGACAACAACATCAACGACGCCCCGTTCGCCGACGCCGTCTTCGAGCTGTTCCAGAAGCAGTGGGCACAGCGCGGAGCCGGCGTCCCCGCGGGCGGCGTCACGACCGCCGGCTGAGCACTCCCTTCCCGACCGCACCGACGCGCCGGGGCGCCGCCCGCGAGGCGGCGTCCCGGCGCGCCCGTTCCACCCCCGGAGGTCCGCATGACCCAGCGCCTGTTCCTGCTCCGCCACGGCGAGGTCGCCTCGCACCGTGGCGACGTCCCCGTGACCGAGGAGGGGCTGCAGACCGCGGCCGACGTGGGGCGCCGGCTGGCCGGCCGCGCCGACGGCGCCATCCGCGTGATCAGCGGCGAGACCCGCCGCACCCGGGACACGGCCGCAGCGGTGGCGCGCGGCGCCCGGGAGGCCGGCGCCGACGTGGTCGAGGACGGCGTCGCGTTCGCGCTGCGCAACCCCGATCTGTACCTCGCCGGCGTCCGCGTCGACATGGTGAGCAGCGAGGCCGCCTTCGCCGCGCAGATCCCGGGCTTCACCGAGGCCGACGTCGCCAAGGTCGACTTCTTCGCCGAGTGGCTGACCGCCCCGGACCGGGTGGGCTGGTGGGTGCGGCACACCTCGCCCCCCGGTGACGACGCCGCCGCGGTGGCCGCCCGCATCCGCGCGTTCGCCGGCAGTCTCGCCGACCGGGCCGACGACACCGCGTTCACCGTGGCGATCACCCACTCCCCCGTGCTGCGCGCCTGCGCCCTGGAGGTCGCCGGCACCGACATCGGCGAGCCGGACTGGCTGGCCGGCCTGGAGGCCGAGATCTCGGCCGACCGCTCGGTCCGGCTGCAGCTGCTGCCCGAGGCGCCGTGAGCCCTCGCCCGGCCGGAAGAGCGGGCGCCAGACTGTTGACACGCAGTGGATCGAGAATCGATTATTGACGTGTACCGGTCAGTGCCGACCTGACGGATCGTGTTGCACCGGGACGTGGCGCCGGGGAGGGCCCGGCCGCCGGCGCACCAGGGAGGTTCCGTCGTGCAGCGCGTGACGCCCCATGTCTTCACGTCCACCGAGATCCGTGGCTGCAATCCCAGCTACGTCGTGACCTCGGCGGGCGTCGTGGTCATCGACACCCCGCAGCTGCCGACGAAGGCGATCGCGATGCGGCAGGAGGCCGAGCAGCACGGGCCGATCCGGTTCGTGGTCAACACCGAGCACCACGTCGACCACATCTTCGGCAACTACTGGTTCAAGGGGGCCGGCGAGGTCGTGCACCACCGGGGCGTCGCCGACAACTTCATGGTGCCGACGCCGGACCTCGACCCCTTCGCCTACGCGCTCGAGGCCATCCCGACCGACGACCCCGACGCGGCCGGCATCGTCCCCGACCGCGACACCTACTACGAGGACCCGAACGCCGGTGACCTCGTCTTCACCGGTGACCTGGAGATGAAGGTCGGCGAGAAGACGTTCCACCTGCTCCACACACCCGGGCACACCCCCGGCCAGGTCGCCGTCTACGTGCCCGACGAGCGCGTCGTGTTCACCGGCGACACCGTCTTCTCCGAGTGCCAGACCTGGCTCATGACGTCGGACATCGGCGGATGGGTGGGCGCCCTCGACCTGATCGCGGGCCTCGACGTCGACACCGTCGTCCCCGGGCACGGCCCCGTGACCACGCCGGCCTACCTGGCCACCCAGCGCGCCGTCCTGCTCGAGTGGACCAGTGCCGTCGCCGAGGCGGTGGCCAAGGGGTGGTCGCGCGAGGAGACGATCGCGCGCGTCGACTTCCGCGACAAGTTCGGCCCGGTGGACGTCGGGCAGGGCTACATGATGGACCACATCCAGACGCTCAACGCGGCCTCGCTGTGGGACAAGTTCACCGCCAAGCGCGCC
>DATHAK010000183.1:0-42164 GCA_035296685.1 Blastococcus sp. | reverse complement strand
TCACCCAGGCGGTGGGCGGCGGGATCAGCCAGTTCGCCACGACGATGTTCAACGCGGTCTTCTTCTCCGGCCTCGAGGACATCTACCACAAGCCGCACAGCTACTACATCAGCCGCTACCCGGCCGGCCGCGAGGCGACGGTCTACGAGGGCCAGATCGACCTGCAGTGGAAGAACGACAGCGACACCGGCGTCTACATCGACACCCGCTGGACCCCGGGGACGATCACCGTCACGTTCTACGGGACCAAGCGGTACGAGATCGAGTCGATCAGCGGCCCCCGGGTCAACGTCCGTGAGCCGGCCGTCCAGGAGAAGGTGGACGACGGCAACTGCCGCTCCCAGGCGGGCGCCCAGGGCTTCGACATCACCGTCACGCGGGTCTTCCGCGACCTGAACTCGGGGGCGGAGATCAAGCGCGAGGACTTCCGCACGCACTACGCCGCCGAGCCGATCATCCGGTGCGTGCCGCCTCCGACGCCCACCGAGACCCCGGCGCCCACGCCCGGCGGCTGACCGACCCCTCCCCCATCAGGGGAAACCGCCGCGTCGGGGATGCGGTTCGGCCGCCCGGCCCGGTGCTGCCGTGCACACTGGGCCGGTGAGCACCGTCCTGCCTCCCGGCCCGCCGGCGCCCGCCGACCGGCCCGGAACGGTGGACGGCGCCGCGACGGCGGCGGTCCCGGCGTCCGACGGCGAGGCGCGCGCCGAGGCCACCCCGGCCGCGTCCGGGGCGCGCGGGGGCCGGATGGCGGGCTGGCCGGCGCCGGTCCGCGTTCCGCTCGAGGTGCTGGGGCGCACGCTCGCGAAGGCGTGGCAGGACCGGATCCTGGGCCTGTCCGCGGAGGCCGCCTTCTGGCAGATCCTCTCGGTGCCGCCCCTGCTGATCGGGCTCCTCGGGTCGCTGGGCTACCTGGGTTCGCTGATCGGGGGCGCCTCGGTCCGGCAGATCGAGGACCAGCTGGTCACCGCCGCGGCGCAGGTGCTCACGCCCGACGTGGTCGACGATCTCGTGGCGCCCACGCTGTCGGACATCCTGAGCTCCGGACGGCTGGACATCGTCAGCGTGGGCTTCGTGCTCTCCCTGTGGGCCGGGTCGTCGGCGACGGCGACGTTCATGAACACCATCGTGATCGCGTACGACCAGCGGGACGTGCGCGGCCCGATCCGCACGCGGCTCAAGGCACTGTGGCTGTTCGTGGTCGGCATGTTCATGGCGGTGCTGACCCTGCCGCTGCTCGTGCTCGGCCGCGAGGTCATCGTCGGGCTGTTGCCGGAGGACTGGCAGGCGACCGCCATGCTGCTGGTGAACGCGGTCTACTGGCCGCTCGTGCTGATCGGCCTGGTCGTGGCGCTGACCAGCTTCTACACCGTGACCCTGCCGCACCGGCTGCCCTGGCGGCGGCACCTGCCGGGCACCGTGCTGGCCGTCGGGTTCTTCCTGGTCGCCGCCCTGCTGCTGCGGGCCTACGTCGCCGACATCCTGATCACGGCGCTGCCCTACGGCGCGCTGGCGGCGCCCATCGGGGTGCTGCTGTTCTGCTTCTTCTTCGGCATGGCCGTGCTGCTGGGCGCCGAGCTCAACGCCACCATCCAGGCCCGCTGGCCGGCGCCGCTGCGGCGGCACGACCGCCGCCGGGTGGAGCGCCGGGCCGCGAAGCTGCAGGAGGAAGCCCGCCGCCTCGGGCTGTGACACTGCGGTCCTCCGGACCGCACCGCGGGCTCTGACACTGCGGTCCTCCGGACCGCACCGCGGCCAGGTGCCGTCCCCAGGTGCGCTGAGCCCTGCAGTCGTTCCTTGCGGAACCCCTCCGGGGCCCACTCGGGACGACGCGCTTCGCGCTCCTTCACTCGCGCTGGCTCCTAATCCCGCTTCAGCTGCTCGTAGATCTCCTTGCACGCGGGGCAGACGGGAGAGCCGGGCTTGGGCGCCTTGGTGACGGGGAATACCTCGCCGCAGAGCGCCTCGACCAGCGTGCCCATGACCGCGCTCTCGGCGATCTTGTTCTTCTTGACGTAGTGGAAGACCTCGCTGGCGTTGCCGGTGTCGGCGTCGCGGACGTCGGGCCGCTCGAGGATGTCGGAACTGGTCACGCGGTCACTCCCCTGGTCGGCGGCGGTGGTCCGCCCACCATGATGACAGGGTGCATCCCCCCGCTCCCGATCTTCCCCCCGGCGCCGTCCTCTCCCCGGAGGTCGCCGACGCGCTGGGCTCCGGCCGCCCCGTCGTCGCCCTGGAGAGCACCCTCCTGGCCCACGGGCTCCCGCGTCCGGACAACCGGGCCGCCGCCGACGACGTCGAGGCGGCCGTACGGGCCGGTGGCGCGGTGCCGGCGACGATCGCCGTCCTGGACGGCGTGCCGCACGTCGGCCTCACCGCCGGGCAGGTGGACCGCGTCTGCGCCGACCCCGACGTGGCGAAGCTCGGGGTCCGCGACCTGCCGGTGGCGGCCGCCCTCGGGATCAGCGGCGCCACCACGGTGTCCAGCACGGCCCTGCTCGCCGCCGCGGCCGGGATCGGGGTCTTCGCGACCGGCGGCCTCGGCGGCGTGCACCGGCAGGCGGTGGACACCTTCGACGAGTCGGCCGACCTCACCGCGCTGTCGCGCACCTCGCTCGTCGTCGTCTGCGCCGGCGTGAAGTCGATCCTCGACGTGCCGGCCACGCTCGAGCGGCTGGAGTCGCTGTCGGTCACCGTCCTCGGGTACCGGACGACGACCTTCCCGGGGTTCTACGTCGCCGACTCCGGGTCGACGCTGGACTGGTCGGTGGACGACGCCGCGCAGGCCGCCGCGGTCTTCGCCGCCCGCCGCGGCCTCGCGCCCGGCGCCGTCGTCGTCGCCAACCCGCTGCCGGCCGACGAGCAGCTGGACCCCGGCCTGCACGACCGCGTGATCGCCGGGGCGCTGGCGGCGGCGGAGGACGCCGGCGTCCGCGGCAAGGACGTCACCCCGTTCGTCCTCGACCACCTGCACCGCGCCAGCGAGGGCGCGACGCTGGCGGTCAACGTCCGACTGGTGCTGCGCAACGCGGAGCTGGCCGGCCGGATCGCGGCCGAACTGGCCGCAATGCCAGCGGCCGCCCGTCGGTGACCGGCCGGCCGGTCACCGTTGTCGGGGACCTGGCCACCGACGTGGTGGTGGTCCTGGCCGGGGAGCCGGCACCGGGGTCGGACCGCCCCGCCTCCATCCGCAGTCGCGGTGGCGGCGCGGGCGCCAACGTGGCGGTCCACCTGGCCCGGCTCGGCGTCCCGGTCACGCTGGCCGGCTGCGTCGGGGACGACGCCGCGGGAGCCGGGCTGGTGGCCGAGCTGACCGCGGCCGGGGTGGGGACGGCGGTGCGCACCGTTCCCGGCGTCGGCACGGGGACGATCGTCAGCCTGGTGGAGCCCGGCGGGGAGCGGAGCATGCTGGCCGACCGGGGCGCCAACCTGGAGCTGCACCCGGACGACGTCCCTCCGCCGGCCGCCGGCGCGCACCTGCACCTGTCGGGCTACACGCTGCTCGACCCGGGGCCGCGCGCCGCCGGCCTCGCCGCTCTCCGGGCGGCCGCGGCGGCGGGCTGCAGCGTCTCCGTGGACCCGGCCTCGACGGGCCCGCTGTCGGCCTACGGCGTCGACCGCTGGCTGGACGACACGGCGGCGGCGACGCTGCTCCTGCCCAACGCGGCCGAGGCGCGGCTGCTCACCGGGACGACCGACGTCGCGGAGGCGGCCCGCATGCTCGCCGCGCGGCACCGGGTGGTGGCGGTGAGCCTCGGCGGCGACGGGGCCCTGTGGGCGTCGGGCGACCTGCTCGTGCACCGCCCGGCGCACGCGGCCGAGGTCCTCGAAACGACAGGTGCGGGGGACGCGTTCGCGGCGGGGCTGCTCGCGGCATGGCTGGACACCGACGGAGCGGATCCGGCGGCGGCTCTGGACGCCGGACTCGCCCTGGCGGCGGAGGTCGTGCGGCGCCTGGGCGCGCGGTGAGGGTCTCGCCTCAGCCGTCGATGACGCGGGTGGGGCGGCTCTCCAGGACGCGGTCGGGCCGGGCGTCGTAGCGGTTCACGTTCAGCTTCTTCTTCGGCGGCCCGTCGTTGGCCATGACGACGGCGATCCAGGGGAGCACGGTGCCCAGGATCGCGAAGATCAGCATCAGCCAGACGATCTGGTAGAAGGACGCCGCCAGCACGATGAAGACGATGCGGATCCCCATCGTCAGCGCGTACCGCTTCTTCCGGGCGGCGTGCTGCTCGGCCTGGCTGGGCGCGGCCTCCGTGATCAGGACCGGCTCGGGCCTGCGGGGCCGCGGGAACTGCTGGCTCGAGGCCACGGGCGTCCATCCCTCCGACCGGGCCGGTTCGGCCGGGGACCACCCCGCCGACCGCCGGTCCGAACCCCATCGTGCCACCGCGACGGGGCCGATGCTCGTGCCCTCGACCTACTTCGCGGCGGGCTCCGTCGTCGCCTTGGCCGCCTGCTTCTGCTCCTGCTTGAAGGCCCGCACCTCGGCGAGCGCCTCCGGCCCGGTGATGTCGGCTACCGACCGGCGCGACCCGTCGGTGCCGTAGTCGCCGGCCGCCTCCCGCCAGCCGGCCGGGGTCACGCCGTACTGCTTGCCGAGCAGGGCGAGGAAGATCTTCGACTTCTGGGCGCCGAAGCCGGGCAGCTCCCCGAGCCGGCGCAGCAGGGTGGCCCCGTCCGGCGCGTCGGCCCACAGGTTCTCCGCCCGGCCGTCGTAGCGCTCGACCAGCAGCCGGCACAGCTCCTGGGTGCGGCCGGCCATCGAACCGGGGTAACGGTGCAGCGCCGGTGGGCCCCGGAACACGGTGGTGAGCGCCTCGGGATCCATCGTCGCGAGGTGGCCGGCGCTGAGCTCGTGGACGCCCAGCCGGTCGGCCAGCAGGCGGGGGGCGCCGAACGCGCGCTCCATGGGGAACTGCTGGTCGAGCAGCATCCCGATCAGCAGGGCCAGCGGGTCGCGGCCGAGCAGCTCGTCGGCCGCGGCGTCCTGGGCGATGCGGAGTGTGGGCACGCCGGGCAGTCTGCCGCACGGTAGGGCGCCACTCGGAGCCGCGGAGCGCCAGCCGGCCCGCGCGCCCGGCTGTGCTGCGGGCCCGACGCCGTGCACTGCGGCCGGTGGGTGGTTCGGCTCGGCGCGGCGCCGTCGGGGTGAGTCTGGTGTCAGCCAGGGGTCGGGTCGCATGATGACGAACGGCGACCGGTAGCGCCCTGGAGGTGGCGTGGTGCTCACCTCTGCCCGTGTGGATGTCGGGTTCGGCCTGCTCGGGCCGGTTGTCGCGGTGGATGCGGCCGGTCGAGCGCTGCCGCTGGGGTCCCCACGCCGACGCGCGCTGCTGGCCGCCCTGCTGCTCCGCCCGCGGTCCGCCGTGCCGGTGGCGCGGCTGACCGAGCTGTTGTGGGACGGCACCGCTCCGCCGACCGCGGCCACGATGGTGCACGCGGCTGCCGCCGGGCTCCGCAGGACCCTGACGGGTGTCGGAGCTCCGAGCGTGCTCGCCACCCGGGACGGCGGCTACGCCCTGGACATCCGCCGCGATCAGCTGGACGCCGAGCGCTTCGAGGAGCTGCTGGCGCAGGGCCGCCGGCTGGTTGCACCGGCGCCGGCGCGGGCCTCGCCACTGCTGGCCGAGGCGCTGGGCCTGTGGCGGGGGCCGGCGTTGGACGGCCTCGAGCAGGGATTCGCTCGCGACGCAGCCGGGCGCTGGGACGAGCTGCGGCTGGAGTGCCTCGAGCAGCGGATGGCGGCCGAACTCGCTCTCGGGCAGCACGCCGCAGTGGTTGCCGATCTCGAGGATCTCGTGGCGCGCCACCCGTTCCGTGAACCGCTGTGCACCTCCCTGGTGCTCGCCCTCTATCGCTGTGGACGGCAGGCCGACGCGCTCGAGCGGCTCCGCGCGCACCGCCGCGCGGTGGCCGAGGAACTCGGGCTCGAGCCTGGGCCGAGGGTCCGGCGGTTGGAGCATGCCGTCCTCCAGCAGCGCGCGGAACTGGAGCCGGCGGTACCCGAGCCGGCCATCGTCCTCGCGGGGTCGCTGCCGGCGCCGGTGAGCGAGCTGGTCGGCCGGGTCGGCGCCCGCGCCGACGTCGCTGCCCTGGTGCGGAGCCACCGCCTGGTCACAGTCACCGGTCCCGGGGGTGTCGGCAAGACGCGGCTCGCGCTGGAGGTCGCCCACCTGCTCGGCGACGCCGGGACCGAGGTGCGGATGGTGGATCTGGCGGCCCTGACCACGCCCTCGCTGCTGGCGGAGGCGATCGGGCAGGCCCTCGGCATCCGGAGAGCGCCTGGGCAGCTGCTGGCCGGGGCGGTCGCGGCGGCCCTCGCTGGGCAGGAGGTCACACTTCTGCTCGACAGCTGCGAGCACCTCGTGGCCGCGTGCGCGGAGGTGATCGAGCCGCTGCTGGCGGCCGCCGGCGGCCTGCGGGTCCTGGCCACCAGCCGGGAGGCCCTCGGCATCCCCGGCGAACACGTCTACCTCCTGCCGCCGTTGAGCACCGACGCGGACCCCGGCAGCGCCAGACACCAGGCCGACTGCGAGGCCGTGGCGCTGTTCGAGCGGCGGGCCGCGGCGGCGCGCCCCGGCTTCGCCGTGACCCCGACCAACGCCGAACTGGTACTGGACGTCTGTCGGCGACTCGACGGCCTGCCGCTCGCACTCGAGCTGGCCGCGGCCCGGGTGGCATCGATGCCGCTGCCCGACCTGGCGGCGCGGCTGGACGACCGGTTCCGGCTCCTGGACTCGACGGTACGGACCGCCACCGTCCGGCACCGCAGCCTGGCGGCGACGCTGGACTGGAGCCTGGACCTGGTCGGAGACGCCGAACGGATGCTGTTCGACCGCCTGTCGGTGTTCCCCGCGAGCTTCACGCTGGCCGCGGCGGAGGAGGTCGTGGCCGTCGGCGCCCTGCCACGCGGGGACATCGGGCTGCTCCTCGGCAGGCTCGTGGCCGGGAGCACCGTGCAGCTGGAGGACCAGCCCGATGGGCGGACCCGCTACCGCCTGTTGGAGAGCACCCGGCGATACGGCTGGGAGCGCCTCGACGACCGGATCCGAGAGGAGCTGCGCGCACGGCACGCCCACCACCAGCTGTGGCTGGCGCGGCAGGCCGAGCCGTACCTGCTCGGCCCCACGTCGGTGCCGTGGCTGGAGCGGCTCGGGGCCGAGCACGACAACATCCGGGCAGCCCTGGAGTGGGCGTTCGGGCCCGGTGGCGACCCGCGCGACGGTGCACGGCTCGTCTCCTGCCTGTGGCATCCGTGGGACCTGCGGGGGGTCCGCGGGGAGGGCCTGCACTGGGTGGCCGCCGCCCTGGACGCCGTCGGCCCGCAGCTACCGGACGAGCGGCTGCCGCTTCTGGCGGCGGGCGCGCTGTTCTCCCTGGGCCGGGGGGATTTTGACGCCGTGGCCGAGTTGGCCGGAGAGGAGCTCGCACTCGCCCGCTCCACGGACCACCGGGGCTGGGAGGCGGACGCGCTGAGCATGCACGCCACCGTGGCGTGGGCGCGCGGCCTGATGGACCGGGCGCAGCGGCTCTACGAGGACGCGGTCGCCGCGGCGCTGGCCGCCGGCAACCTCTGGCGAGCGGCGCTGGCGGAGGCGCAGTGGGCCCGACTGCACCGCGACCGGGACGAACCCGACGCGGCCCTGGCGCTCGCTCGCCGAGCCCTGGCCCACGCCGAAGACGTGGGCGAGCCCGTGGCCCTCGGACTCGCCACGGACATCCTGGGCTCGGTGGAGCAGAGCTCGGGTCGGCCCGAGGCGGCGCGAGCGCTGGTCGCCGACGCGCTGGGCCATTACCGCCGGGTCGGCTACCTGGAGGGCGAAGCCTCCGCCTTGCAGCTGGCGGGCCGGGTGGCGCTCTCCGCGAAGGACCCGCGGGGGGCGGCCGACGCCTTCGGGCGCTCCCTGCACCTGTGCCGGCGGATCGGGCACGTCGGTGGCACCGCCACCGCGCTCGAGGGCCTCGCCGAGGTGGCGGCCGCAGATGCCGACGACCAGCGGGCGCTGCTCCTGCTCGGTGCGGCGGGCGCGTTGCGTGCCCGGATCGGCAACCCCCTCACCGGTCCAGCCCTGCGCCAGGACCGGCGCATCCGGACGCTTCTCGCCGACCGTCTCGGCCCGGCCGCGGCTCACCGGGCGCTGCAGCGGGGCGCCGGCCTGCCACCGGAGGAGCTGGCCGCCGTCTGGGCGCTGTAGGTCCGCGATTAGCCGACGGTTGGTCCGCGCCGCGAGACTCGCCTCGCCCCGCAGAATCACGAGAGAGGCGCGGCCATGACCACTGACGTCGCCGTTCCCGACACCGCTCTGGACGTGCTCGAGACGCGGCTGCACGGCCAACTCATCCGCCCTGGAGCTGCCGACTACGACGACCGGCGGGCCGTCTTCAACGCATTGGTCGACCGGCGGCCGGCGGCGGTCGTGCGATGCCGGGACGCCGCCGACGTCGTCACCGGCATCACCTTCGCCCGCGAGCGCGACCTGGTGCTCGCGGTCCGCGGCGGTGGCCACAGCGTCGCGGGGAACGCCGTCTGCGACGGCGGCCTGCTCCTCGACCTGTCCGGCATGCGGGACCTGCGGGTGGACCCCGTCGACCGCGTCGCCCGCGCCGGCCCCGGCCTGACGCTCGGCGACCTGGACCGCGGCACCCAGCAGCACGGCCTGGCCACCCCGCTCGGCGTCATGTCCGGCACCGGGATCGCCGGTCTCACCCTCGGCGGAGGGCTCGGCTGGCTCAACGGCCGCCTCGGCCTCACCTGCGACAACCTGGCCGCCGCCGAGCTGGTGACCGCGGACGGCGAGGTGCTGCGCGTGGGGCCGGATGAGCACCCGGATCTGTACTGGGCGATCCGCGGCGGCGGGGGCAACTTCGGCGTCGTCACCGAGTTCACCTACCGCCTGCACCAGGTCGGCCCCGTGGTCGCCGGCAGCCTGAACTTCCCGGTGCAGGAGATGCACCGGGTGCTGCGCGGCTACGACGAGCTCGCGGCCACAGCGCCCGACGAACTCACCACCGCCGTCTCGGTGGGGCTGGGCCCGTCAGGGGAACCCGCCGTCTCCGTCACGGCCTGCTGGAGCGGTGCGGTGGAGGACGCGGACCGCGCCCTCCGCTCGCTCCGTGCACTCGGCAGCGTCCAGGCCGACATGGTGGGGGTTCTGCCCTACGTCGCCCTGCAGAGCGCCCCGGACGCCTCGTTCCCCTGGGGACGACGCCACTTCTGGAAGTCCGGCTACCTGCGCCACATCACCGACGGCGTGCTGGACACACTCCTCGAGCACCTGCCGGGCATGCCGTCGCCGTTCACCGGCATCGGCATGCAGCAGATGCACGGAGCGGCCAGCCGGGTCCCGCCCACCGCGACCGCCTTCGCGCACCGCGCCGACCAACATGACCTGCTGATCCTGTCGCAGTGGACCGATCCAGCCGACACCGAGCGCAACATCGATTGGACCCGGGCCCTGTTCCAGGCGCTGCAGCCCCACCTAGAGGACGCCGTCTACGTCAACAACCTTGGGGTCGAAGGCCCGGACCGGGTGCGCGCGGCCTACGGCGCCAACCATGCGCGGCTCGCCCACGTGAAGCAGGCCTACGATCCCACCAACGTCTTCCGGCTGAATCACAACATCGCTCCCAGCGGTGATCCCATGGCTGGAGAACAACACCCGCCAGCATCGGCCGAGTGACGCCTCCAGCGGGACAACACGCTCGCCGCGGCGCCCCGGGGCTCCGGACGGACCGGACGCGGTGGACGACCGAGCGGAGTTGCCCCCTGTCGGACTGACCGTCGTCCGATGCACCCGGCGACGGTCACGACGGGACACCTTTCGCGGATCCGAAGGTCACAGGACGTCAGCGGCCCACGGCGCCACTGCTTCGTTGAGGCATGTGCTGGTCGAGCAGCATCCCGATCAGCAGCGCGAGCGGATCGCGGCCGAGCAGCTCGTCGGCTGCGGCGTCCTGGGCGATGCGGAGGGTCGGCACGCGCGCGATCCTGCCCTATCGAGGCTCCACCGGAGCGCCTGCGGAGGGAGACCACCTCGCGGGTGGCTGCGCCGACGTTCAGTCCGGAGGCGGAGATGGACCCGGTTCCGGTCTCGGGAAGAGGGACGCCACTCCTGCCAGCTGCAGCGCCCGGTCGACCTGGTGGGAAGCCGCGCGCAGCACCGGGTGCCGGCCGGCCGCGACCGAGGCCTCGAGGCTGAGCAGCATCAGCGCGAGCGCCGAGGAGCAGATGAACGTCACGCCCTGGGCGTCGATCGCGTCCACGACCACGCGCTCACGGCCCTGGGAGCTCCTGAACCGCGTCGCGACCGCGGTGTCGACGTCGCCGCGGAGGCACAGGACGCTGCGGTCGTCCCCGTCGCGGTCGATGGTGATGGTCCCCGCAGGCGGCCGCACGCCTTCCGACACGTCCATGTCCGCCCCCTCGCCTGCCGACCGCGGTCGCGGGAAGAAGGAAGCCGCCGGCGTTCGATTCCACCGCGGGTCCGGTCAGGACGGTACGCCGCCCGTCCCTGGGAGGATGCCCGGGTGCGCGCCGTTGTGAGCCGGGTCAGTAAAGCGGCTGTAACGGTGGACGGCGCCGTCGTGGGCGAGATCGGTCGGGGGCTGCTGTCCCTGGTCGGAGCCGGGCGAACGGACGACGACGGCCGCGCGCGGGCGCTGGCCCGCAAGATCCACGAGCTGCGCATCTTCGCCACCGACGAGGGCGCCCGGTCGGCGGCTGACCTGGCCCTCCCGGTGCTCGTCGTCAGCCAGTTCACCCTCTACGCCGACACCCGCAAGGGCCGGCGCCCCTCCTGGCAGGACGCGGCGGAGGCCGACGTCGCCGAGCCCCTGGTCGACACCGTGGTCGACGAACTGCGGCGCCGGGGGTGCACCGTGGCGACCGGGGTGTTCGGTGCCCGCATGCAGGTGGCGTCGGTCAACGAGGGCCCGATGACCCTGCTGCTGGAGACCTGACCCGGGCGCGTTGAACTACATCGGCGCAATTTTCGTGTTGCACGGTGGAGAGGCCGGGGTAAGAGGGCGTGACGAAACACACTTCCTGCGGGTTTGCTGTGAACCTCGCGTTCGTGGAACAGGAAGCCCCGTCCGATCCGTTGTGCATCACGTACCACATCGGACAGAAGAAGAGCTAGGGGCCGGCCCGGCAACCGCGACCCCCGCACTCGACGCCCGGAGGCACCGCCGCGTCCGACACGCGGCGGGATGCATCCGAACCGAAGGCAAGGACGAAGACACATCGTGACGCTGCTGCAGTCTTCCCCCAACGACACCCTCGGGGTGCGCGCGCCCCGGCGGGATCCCGACACCACGGGGCTGGTGTCGACCGACCTCGTGCGCGTGTACCTCAACACCATCGGCAAGACCGCCCTGCTCACCGCCGAGCAGGAGGTGGAGCTCGCCAAGCGGATCGAGGCTGGCCTCTACGCCGAGCGGCTGCTCGCCGAGAAGCAGGGCCTCTCCCCCGCGCGTCAGCGCGACTACAAGACGCTCGCCGTCGACGGCAAGGCCGCCAAGGCCCACCTGCTCGAGGCGAACCTGCGGCTGGTCGTCTCGGTGGCCAAGCGCTACACCGGCCACGGCATGACGTTCCTGGACCTCATCCAGGAGGGCAACGTCGGCCTGATCCGCGCGGTCGAGAAGTTCGACTACACCAAGGGCTTCAAGTTCTCCACGTACGCCACCTGGTGGATCCGTCAGGCCATCACCCGCGCGATGGCCGACTCCGGGCGCACCATCCGGCTGCCCGTCCACCTGGCCGAGCAGGTCAACAAGGTCGTCCGCACCCGCCGGCGCATGCACCAGGAGCTCGAGCGCGAGCCCACCGCCGAGGAGCTCGGACTCGAGCTGGACATGCCCGAGGAGCGGATCACCGAGCTGCTCGAGTACAGCCGCGACCTGGTCAGCCTCGACCAGACCGTCGGCACCGACGAGGAGTCCCGGCTGGGCGACTTCATCGAGGACGCCGACGCCGCGGTCGCCGAGGACGCCGTCGCCTTCCAGATGATGAAGGGCGACGTCCGGAACGTGCTGAACACCCTCGAGGACCGCGAGCGCGACGTCGTCGTCCTCCGGTTCGGCCTGGACGGCTCGCAGCCGCGCACGCTCGAGCAGATCGGCAAGCAGTTCGGCCTGTCCCGCGAGCGGGTGCGCCAGATCGAGCGGGAGACGATGGCGAAGCTGCGCGACCCGCAGCGCGCCGACGCCCTGCGCGACTACCTCGCCTGACAGCAGCACCCAGCGAGAGCCGGCCACCTCCGAGGTGGCCGGCTCTTCCTGCTTCCGGGGTGCGGGCCCTCGGCTAGACCGGCGAGCGCATGCGGCGCGGTCCGGGGTCGACCCGCGCGGTGGGCCTGCCCACGAGGCCCGTTCCCCCCGCCACCACGAGCGAGCGCCCGCCGTGCCAGGGGTTCGGGGGGCCGACCAGCACCGGCTCGAGCCGCAGCTGCAGCACCTCTGGCAGGTCGTCGGCCAGCCGGGCCACCCGCAGCAGCAGGTCCTCCAGCGCCGCCAGGTCGACCGGCTCCGACCCCCGGTAGCCGTTCAGCAGCGGGAACGCGCGCGGCGCGCGGACCAGTTCGGCGGCGTCCAGGTCGGTCAGTGGCAGGGTGCGGTAGGCCCGGTCGCCGAGCAGGTCGGTGGCCACTCCCCCCAGGCCGAAGCTGACCAGCGCGCCGAACGACGGGTCGTCGACGACCTCGACGACGGTCGCCACACCGGGGGCGGCCATCTCCTGCACGATCACCGGGTCGCCCGACGGGATCGCGCCGAACGCCGCGCGCACGGCGTCGTCGTCGACCAGGTCGAGGCGCACGCCGCCCAGGTCGGCGCGGTGCCGCAGCCACGGGGCCGTGGACTTCAGCACCACCGGGTAGCCGACCTCGCGCGCGGCCGCGACGGCCGCGTCCGCGTCGGTGACCGTGCGCGTGCCGAGCAGCGGCACCCCGTACGCGGCGAGCAGGTCGATCAGCTCGTCGTCGGTGAGGTCGCGGCCGTCCGGCTCCTCGGCGAGGACCCGGCGGACCACTCCGCGGGCGCGCTCCTCGTCCAGGTCGGGCAGCTCCGGCAGCTCCCCCACGGGACGGCGGCGCCAGCGGGCGTACTCGGCGACCTTCGCCAGCGCGATCACCGCGCGTTCCGGCGTGGAGTAGGACGGCACCGAGCCGCGCGCCGTACCGCCGTCCTGGTCGGGGACGGCGAGGTCCGGCGGGATGCCCTCCGTGGACAGGAAGCTGGCCACGATCGGCTTGCCCGACTTCTGCGCGACCTCGCGCAGCGCGGGGCCGAACGACTGGGAGCCGGCCATGAGCGGCGGCAGGAACACCGCGACCACGGCGTCCACGCCGTCGTCGTCGACGGCCTCCTGCAGGGCGGCGCGGAAGTCCTCGGGCGTGCCGTCGGTGCCGATGTCCACCGGCTCTTCCCGCGCCAGCTCCAGCCCCTGTTCCAGGACGGCGTCGGCGATCAGCACGCCGATGGCCGTGGAGTTGCCCACGATCGCCACGCGCCTGCCCTCGGGCAGCGGCTGGTGCGCCAGCAGAGCGCCGACGTCGAACATCTGGGCCACCGTCTCGACCCGGATCACCCCGGCGGAGGCGAACAGGGCGGCCACCGACTGCTCGGGCACCGCGACCGACGTGCCCGCCAGCCCGCGGGTGACCTTCACGTGCCGGCCGCTCTTCACGGCGACCACCGGCTTGGTCCGGCCGACGCTGCGCGCCAGGCGGGCGAACTTGCGCGGGTTGCCGAAGCTCTCCAGGTGCAGCAGCACGACCTCCGTCGCGGGGTCGGTGGCCCAGTACTGAAGCAGGTCGTTGCCGCTGACGTCGGCGCGGTTGCCCGCGGAGACGAAGGTGGACAGCCCGAGGTTCCGGCTGCGGGCCCGCTCGAGGAGGGCGACCCCCAGCGAGCCGGACTGCGCGAAGAAGCCCACCCGTCCGCGGCCGGGGATCATCGGCGCCAGGCTGGCGTTGAGCCGCACCTCGGGGTCGGTGTTCACGATGCCCAGGCAGTTGGGGCCGACGACGCGCATCCCGGAGGCGCGGGCGGAGGCCACCAGCTGCCGCTGGGCCTCGCGACCTTCGGGGCCGGCCTCCCCGAAGCCGCCGGAGACCACGACCAGGCCGTGGACCCGCTTGCGCCGGCAGGCCTCCACCACCCCGGCCACCTCATTCGCGGGCACCGCGAGGACGGCGAGGTCGACGTCGTCGGGGATGGACTCGATGTCGGCGTAGGCGGGCACGCCCCGCACGTGCCGGGCGCCCGGGTTGACCGGGTAGACGGGGCCCGAGAAGCCGTACTCCAGCAGGTGCCGGAGCAGCGCATTGCCGATCTTGCCCTCGTCGTTGCTGGCGCCCACCACGGCGACCGACGACGGCGTGAGCAGGCGCGCGATCGACCGGGACTCGCTGCGCTGCTCCCGCTCGTAGGAGACGGCGAGGGCGTCCTCGGTCTGGTCGATGGGGAAGGTCAGGTGGACCACGCCGTCCTCGTACGAGCGCTCGGACACGTATCCGGCGTCCTGGAAGACCCGCACCATCTTGCTGTTCTGGGACAGCACCTCGGCGACGAACCGCTTGATCCCCCGCTCCCGGCCGGCGGCCGCGAGGTGCTCGAGCAGCACCGAGCCCAGCCCGCGCCCCTGGTGGGCGTCCTCGACGAGGAAGGCGATCTCGGCGTCGTCGGTGCCGGGGTAGCGGTCGAACCGCCCGACGCCGACGATCTGGTCGCCGAGCATGACCACGAACGCGACCCGGTCGACGTGGTCGACGTGGGTGAAGCGGTACAGGTCCTTCTCGGACAGCCTCTTCATCGGGCCGAAGAAGCGGTAGTAGCGCGTCTGGTCG
Source organism: Blastococcus sp. (assembly GCA_035296685.1). GTDB lineage: Bacteria > Actinomycetota > Actinomycetes > Mycobacteriales > Geodermatophilaceae > Blastococcus_B. The sequence goes on along the minus strand of DATHAK010000183.1, from coordinate 27,312 downwards.
CTGCTGCGCTCCATCAGCCCGTTGATGCCCTCGGCGTCCTCCGGGCAGATGGGGCGCAGGTGCACCGTGCCGCCGTCGGCGGCGACGATGTCGGCCTCCCAGTGCGGCGGCGGGACCGGGTTCTCGGCGGGGGTCGGTTCAGTCACGAGGGTCGTCCGGATCGAGCCCGAGATAGGGGAAGGAGGCCCGCCGCGTGCGCATGATCGCGCGGTCGACGCGGGACTCGGTGAACGGGTCCCACCGGGAGAAGCCGGTGTAGCCGCCCTCGGTCATGTGCGTCGGCGGCCGCGCGCGCAGCCCGCGGCGGACGACGTCCTCGCGCCAGGACTCGGGGATCTCCGTCGCCGGGTCGAGGGGGTCCCCGCCGACCTCGGCGAGCAGGTGCGTCCAGGCGCGGGGGACGCAGCGCACCAGCCCGTAGCCACCGCCGCCGAGCACCACCCAGCGGCCGTCGCAGATCTCGTGGGCCAGCTCGTGCATGGCCTGGTAGCTAGCCCGCTGCCCGTCGACGGTGAGGGCGAGGTCGGCCAGGGGGTCCTCGTGGTGGGCGTCGCAGCCGCACTGGGTGACGATGATCTGCGGCCGGAAGGCCCGCAGGACGCTCGGGACGACGGCGGTGAAGGCCCGCAGCCAGGCCGAGTCGTCGGTGCCGTTGGGGAGGGCCAGGTTGACGGCGCTGCCCATGGCCTTCTCGGGGTCGCCGGTCTCCTCGGGGTAGCCGGTGCCCGGGAAGAGGGTCAGCGGGGTCTGGTGGACGCTGACGGTGAGCACCCGGGGGTCGTCGTAGAACGCGGCCTGCACCCCGTCGCCGTGGTGGACGTCGACGTCGACGTAGGCGATCCGCTCGTAGCCCTGGCCCAGCAGCCAGGCGATCGCGACCGCCGCGTCGTTGAAGACGCAGAAGCCGGAGGCGGCGTCGCGCATCGCGTGGTGCAGGCCGCCGGAGATGTTGACCGCGTGCTGGGCGGCGCCCTCGTGCACCTGGCGCGCGGCCAGGACGCTGCCGCCGGTGATCAGGGCCGCGGCGTCGTACATGCCCTCGAAGATGGGGTTGTCGGCGGTGCCGAGCCCGTGGCCGACGTCGGGCTGCGTGGGCGCCCGGCGCACGGCCTCTAGGTAGGCCGGGTCGTGCACGAGCGTGAGCAGCGCCTCGTCGGCGGGGTCGGGCCGGAGCAGCCGGATCCGGTCGCTGGTGAGCACGCCGAGGCCGTCGGCCAGGCGCATCGTCAGGTCGAGGCGGACGGGGTGCAGCGGATGGTCGCCGCCCATCGTGTAGCCGAGGAGGGAGTCGTCCCAGACGACCGTGACGGCATCGCTCACGGGTCCTCCTCGTGCATCGGCAGCCGGCGCTCCGCAGGGCCGCCCTGGGCCGGACGCTACCCGGTGCCGGGACCGCCGGCCCTCCCCCACCGGCGGCCGTCGAGGGCCCTCCCGCAGCCGTCCGGGACCACCCGTCCGGCTGACCAGAGGCTCGGTGACTCCCCCGTAGACTGGCCGGCGACACGGAGGAGTGCTGTGAACGACCTCATCGACACGACCGAGATGTACCTCCGGACGATCTTCGAGCTGGAGGAGGAGGGGATCGTCCCGCTGCGCGCGCGCATCGCGGAGCGTCTCCACCAGAGCGGTCCCACCGTCAGCCAGACGGTGGCGCGGATGGAGCGCGACGGACTGCTGACCGTCGAGGGCGACCGCCACCTGCAGCTGTCCGACGCGGGACGCCAGCTGGCCACCGCGGTGATGCGCAAGCACCGGCTGGCCGAGTGCCTGCTCGTCGACGTCATCGGCCTGGACTACGCCGACGTCCACGAGGAGGCGTGCCGCTGGGAGCACGTCATGAGCGAGGCGGTGGAGCGCAAGCTGCTCCAGCTCCTCGGCAACCCCTCGGTGTCCCCGTTCGGCAACCCGATCCCCGGCCTGGACGAGCTCCGCGGTGACCAGCCCGTGGGCGGCGAGACCTCCGCGGTCCTGGATTCCCTGACGCTGCTGTCGACCACGGCGACCCCGGACGGCCGTCCGGTCGTCATCCGGCGGATCAGCGAGCAGCTCCAGGAGAACGCCGAGCTGCTCCGCGTCCTGGCCGACCAGGGCGTGCGGCCCGGCGCGGTCATGGACGCCCGGCTGGCCGACGGCACCGTGAGCCTCGACGGTCAGCCGTTGCCCACCGGCGTCGCCCAGCACCTGTTCGTCAGCGCGGCCGACGAGGAGCTGGCGCCGCTCGAGGCCGCCCCGATGCTCTGAGCGATGGACGGAACGGCAGGCGACATGTCGACCGACGGCCCTCCGGACCGGCCGTCGGCACCGGGTGACCGGGCTGCCGACGTGTACGTCGCCGCCCTGCGCCCCCGGCCCGGCGGACCGCTCCGGCACGCGCTGCGGATCGCCGGCGCGTTCGTCGCCCAGTTGGCGTGGCAGCTGATCCCCTCCCCCGCGGTGCACGACGTCGTCGTGACGTCCCGCGCCGACGGGCGCGAGATCCTGCGCGTGCCGGCCGAGGATCCGCTCCTGCCCGGTGACCTGCTGGCGCAGATCCGGGCGGAGCTCGACCGCCTCGACCCGGAGTCGTTCCTCGCGGCGTGGGGGGCCCGCCCGCCCGCCGGCTGAGGGCCACCGCGCGGTACGGCTCCCTGGTCCGCGCGCGTCCCGGGTCAGCCCCCCGGGCCGTCGTCCGCCGCGGACCCGAGCGTCGCCCGGATCATCGCGCGCAGGTCCGCTGGCGGCAGGCAGCGCGCCAGACCCTCCGCGAGCAGGCCGGCGAGGACGTAGTCGGGCTGGCCGTCCAGCGCCCGATCGAGCGCGACGTTGGCCATGGCGCCGTCGCCGCGCAGCCACGCACTGACCGCGAGCAGGGTCGCCGGCGCGGCGTCCAGGGGGGTGAGGGCCCGGCGCGTGCACTCGGTCCACAGCACCTCCGCGGCCGCCGCGTCGGGGCCGAGTGCCAGCTCCAGCGCCCGGTCGCGGACCCCGGTGTCGCGCAGGGCCCAGAGGATGCGCGCGACCTCGTCGTCGGCGAGCGGGGCTCCCGGTCCGCCGGGCCGGCAGCGTTCCACGGCAGCGGTGATCGCCGTCCAGGCGTCCTCGGCGGCGGCGTCCCAGCCGGATGCCACGACCGCGTCGGCGCGGGCGCTCGCGGCGGTCACGCAGGCCGCGACCATCGCCGCCCGATCGAAGTCGCTGGGCCGGGCGATCCGCTGTGCGAGGTCGGCCCGGTCCTCCGCGACCACCACGCCGGTCGCGACGGCGGCGGCGGCCAGGGCCGTCGTCCCCGAGGGGAGCGCCGTCCCGGCCCCCGGGTCACAGCAGCTGTCGGGGCAGTCGTAGCACCACCACCGGCCGCCGCGCACGAGGAGCACCCAGGGCACCGCGACGCCGGGCAGTGCCCGGAGGACCTCGGCGACCAGCGGCCGGTGCGGGAGGTCCCGGGACGGCCCGCTGCCGACGTCGTCCTCGTCGGAGACCACCGCCAGCACGACGCCTCGCGGCCGGGCCGAGCGGACGGCCCGGGTGAGCGCGCGGGCCACGGCGGCGGCGTGCCGGGGCGGGGGGATGTCCATCCGGACGGTGAGGCCGAGCCGACCGCCGTCCGGTCGGGTGAGGGCCACTAGGACGATCGACTCCCGGGGACGGAAGCCGAGCAGCTGCGGCAGCGCCGCGGCGATCTCACCGGGATCGTCGACCCGCACGGTGACCGGCGCGTCTGGCGGCTGAGCATGCGGTCGGGCAGCGGCGTCCATGCCGCCACCCTGCTGCGGGACGGGGCCGCGGGACGCCGTCGCGGGCGGTCTGTGGACAGCTGCGGCCGTGTGGACGCAGACAGGCCGGACGTCGTACCCGGCCGCTATACGCGCGCGACCGGACGACGGGATCGGCGGCTCAGGCGCGGTACTGGAGGACGCTGCGGTCGGCGAGCCAGGGCCGGACGTGCTCGGCGAGCACCGCGAGGTGGGCCGGGTGCTGCGCGTAGCGGGAGAACGCGTCGGCGTCGGGGAAGTCCGCGATGAGCACGGTGTCGGCATTGCCGTCGATCAGCCCCGCGTCCTCGGCGACCACGAACGAGGTCATGCCGCCGACGTCCTCCCGCAGCCGGCGAAGCGCCTCGATCGCGGTCCTCCGCCGGCTCTCGTCGGCCGCCTCGGACCAGGTGAAGACAACGACGTGACGGATCATGGACGTCACCCTGCCAGCCCCGGCGGGCCCGGCGCTCCGGGGGCACGGTTACCGGCGGGTAGCCGGTCACGTCCCGGCGCTGGTTAGAGTCCGCGCATGGGACGGTCGCTGCGCATCGCACTGCTGTCCTACCGGAGCAAGCCGCACAGCGGCGGGCAGGGCGTCTACGTGCGGGCGCTGTCCCGGGAACTGGCGGAGCTCGGGCACCGGGTCGAGGTGTTCAGCGGCCAGCCCTATCCGGAGCTCGACGACGGGGTGGCGCTCACCCGGCTGCCCAGCCTCGACCTCTACCGGGAGCCCGATCCGTTCCGCACGCCGCGCCTCCGGGAGTTCCGCGACGGGGTGGATGTCCTGGAGTGGGCGACGATGTGCACCGCCGGGTTCCCCGAACCGATGACCTTCAGCCTGCGGGCGGCGCGGCATCTCCTCCCCCGGGCCGCCGAGTTCGACGTCGTCCACGACAACCAGTCGCTCGGCTGGGGGCTCCTGCGACTGGTGCGGGCCGGCCTGCCCACGGTCGCGACCGTGCACCACCCCGTCGCCATCGACCGGCGTCTCGAACTGGCCGCCACCCGGTCGCTGCGCCGTCGGCTGACGCTGCACCGCTGGTACGGGTTCACCGGGATGCAGGCCCGCGTGGCCCCCCGGCTCGACGGGATCACCACCGTCTCGGAGAACTCCCGCCGCGACATCGCAACCCACATGGGCCTGCCCGCCGACGGGATCGAGGTCATCCCGGTCGGCATCGACCCGGACGAGTTCACGCCCCCGCCACCGGACCGGCCGCGGGACGCCGACTCGATCCTCGTGATCACCAGCGCCGACGTCGCCCTCAAAGGCCTGGTCCACCTGCTGGAGGCACTGGCCAAGCTGCGCACCGAGCGACCGGTATGGCTCACCGTCGTCGGCACCGCCCGTCCCGGAGGGCCGGCCGAGGCGGCGCTGGACCGGCTGGCCCTGCGCGACGCCGTCCGGTTCACCGGTGCCGTGCCCGGGTCCGAGCTCGTGCGGCTTCTCCAGCGGGCGAGCGTGGTGGCGATCCCGTCGCTCTACGAGGGTTTCTCCCTGCCCGCCGTGGAGGCGATGGCCTGCGCGACGCCGCTGGTCACCACGGACGCCGGCGCGCTTCCCGAGGTCGTCGGCACCGAGGCGGGCCTGCGCGTGCGGGCCGGCGACGTGGGCGAGCTGACCACCGCCCTGCAGAGGGTGCTCGACTCCCCCGCGCTCGCCGAGCGACTGGGCCGGGCCGGACGCCGCCGGGTGCTGGACGCCTACACCTGGCGGTCGACGGCGCAGCGCACGGCCGACTGGTACGAGAGGACCCTGGAGCGGAGCCGGTGCTGACCGTCGACTACGACCGCCTCGACCTGCGGCGCGGCATGACCGTGCTCGACCTCGGCTGCGGCGAGGGCCGGCACGCCTTCGAGGCCTACCGCCGCGGCGCAAGGGTGATCGCCGTCGACTGGGGAGTGTCCGAGGTCGAGACGACGAAGCGCTGGTTGGGGGCGATCGCGGAGGCCGGCGAGGCGCCGCCCGGAGCCCGGTTCGAGGTCGTTCGGGGCGATCTCACCGCCCTGCCCGTCCCCGATGCCTCCGTCGACCGGGTGATCGCGTCGGAGGTGCTTGAGCACATCCCCGACGACGCGACGGCGATGGCCGAGATCGCGCGGGTGCTCCGGCCCGGCGGCCGGGTGGCGGTCACCGTTCCGCGCTACGGACCCGAGCGGATCTGCTGGGCGCTCTCCGACGCCTACCACGCCAACGAGGGAGGGCACATCCGCATCTACCGGGCCGACGTGCTGCGCACCCGGCTGGCCGCCGCGGGGCTCGTTCCCGGAGGCAGCCACCACGCGCACGCGCTCCACGCCCCGTTCTGGTGGCTGAAGTGCGCGGTCGGTGTGGACCGGGACGCCGCTGCCGTCCGGGCCTACCACCGCGTGCTGGTCTGGGACCTCACGAAGCGCCCGTGGCTCACCCGCGCGGCCGAGCGCGTGCTCGACCCGGTCATCGGCAAGAGCCTCGTCGTCTACGCGGACAAGCCGGCCGCCGCGCTGCCCGCGCGGGACGCCGGGGCCGGGGGCGGCGCGCCGTCGGAGTGGGAGCGGACCGCTGCCGCCCGCTGAGCCCGGGCTCCCCGAGCTGCCCGGGGTGCTGACCGGGGACCAGGTGCGCGCCACGGTCGGCTGGATCGCCGACCAGCAGGCCCGCGACGGCGCCCTCCCGTGGTTCACCGGCGGCCGGCTGGACCCCTGGGACTCCGTCGAGGCGGCGATGGCCCTCGACGTCGGCGGCGAGCACGCACGGGCGGCCGCGGCGTACCGCTGGCTGGCCGGGGTGCAGCGGCCCGACGGCTCCTGGGCCGGGGACTACGTGCACGGCCGGGAGACATCGCCCGCGGCCGAGAGCAACCACGCCGGCTACCTCGCCGTGGGCGCATGGCACAGCTGGCTGGTCAGCGGCGACGAGGAGCTGGTGGCCGAGCTGTGGCCCGCCGTCCGCGCCGGGCTGGACATCGTCACCCGGATGCAGCTCCCCGGCGGCGCCATCGGGTGGGCGCTGCGCCCCGACGGGTCGCCCGACGACACGGCGCTGCTCACCGGCAGCTCGAGCCTGTTCCAGGCGCTGCGCTGCGGGCTCGCCCTCGCCGCCCTGCGCGGGGACACCCAGCCCGACTGGGAACTGGCCGTGACCGACCTCGGCACCGCGCTGCGTACCCGGCCGGAGGACTTCGCCGACCGGTCCCGGTTCTCGATGGACTGGTACTACCCCGTGCTCGGTGGGGCGGTCACGGGCGAGGAGGCGCGCGAGCGGCTGGCGGCCGGGTGGGACACCTTCGTCGTGCCCGGGCTCGGGGCGCGCTGCGTCGCCGACCGGCCGTGGGTGACCGGCGCCGAGACGTGCGAGCTCGCCCTCGCCCTCGCCGCTGCCGGGCAGCGGGACGCCGCGATCGAGCAGGTCGCCGCGATGCAGCACCTGCGTGACGACGACGGCTCGTACTGGACGGGCCTGGTCTTCGCCGACGGCGTCCGGTGGCCGGTGGAGCGGACGACGTGGACCGCCGGGGCCGTGGTGCTCGCCGCCGACGCCCTGTCCGGCGCCACCGCGGCGGCCGACCTCTTCCCCGATCCGTCGGCCCTGCCGCCGGCGGGGACGGCGGAGGAGCCGGCGGACGCCGATTGGCTGCCGGGCGGCGCGGGCACCGTGCTCCCGTGAGCCCCGGGACCGCCTCGCCGTCCGACGTGACGGTCGTCATCGCCAGCCGTAACCGGCGGGCCGACCTGCTGGCGAGCCTGCCGCGGCACGAGGCGCCGGCGCTGCTGATGGACAACGCCTCCACCGACGGGACGGTCGAGGCGGTCCGGGCGGCGCATCCCGAGGTCACCGTCGTCGCGCTGCCCCGCAACCTCGGCGCCGGCGCCCGCACGCTGGGCGCGGAACGGGCCGGCACGCCGTTCGTGGCCTTCGCCGACGACGACTCGTGGTGGGCCCCCGGCGACCTGGCCCGCGCGGTCGAGATCATGCGCGCCCATCCCCGCCTGGCCCTGCTCAACGCCCGGATCCTGGTGGGGCCGGAGGAGCGGCTCGACCCGGTGTGCGAGGAGATGGCGCGCAGCCCGCTCGGTATCCCGCCGGACCTGCCCGGGCCGGCCCTGCTCGGCTTCGTGGCCTGCGCCGCCGTCGTGCGGACGGAGGCCTTCTCGGCCGTCGGCGGCTTCGACCCGGTCGTCCGGTTCCCCGGGGAGGAGGAGCGGCTGGCCCTCGACCTCGCGGCCGCCGGCTGGGGACTGTCCTACGTGGACGAGGTCACCGTCCACCACCACCCCTCGCCCCGGCGCCACGCTCCGGGACGCCGGCAGGCGGCCATCTGGCGCAGCCGGCTGCTGACCGCGGTGATGCGGCTGCCGGCCGGTGACGTGGCCCGGCTGCTGGGCCAGGCGGTCGTGGCGGGACGGCCCGGTCGCGAGGGCCTGCTGCGGGCGCTGCCGGACCTGCCGAGGGCCCTCCGCCGCCGTCGCCCGATCCCACGGGACCTGCGCGCGGACCTCGCCCGTCTGGGCGCCGGCGGGCGCTGACGAGCGATGACGGCGGTCTCCCGGTGGAGACCGCCGCCGATCGCGTCGATGGTCAGGCCGACACCGGGGCCCCGGTGCGGCTGATCGAACGGACGCCATCCCATTCCGAGTCGGTCATCCGCAGGACCCGCACGCCCAGGTAGCCGAAGACGACGGTGACCGCGGCGAGGACGACGACCGTGATCGCGGTCGACCCGAACGGCAGCAGCTCCTCGACCAGCACCGCGGCGGTGGCGACCGCCGGGCCCCAGATCCCGATGGCGCCGGCGCGCCAGGCCGCCCACGGCAGGACGAGAACGGCGAGCGCGAAGCTGAGGATCAGAGGGAAGACGACGAACCCGAGGACCGCGCTCGAGTTGAGCCGGTCGATGAACGCGGTCATCTGCGCCTCGTCGCCGCCGGCCAGCGACAGCGACACGATGTAGTACACCGCGATCCCGAAGTGGCCGAAGCCCCCGAGGACGGCGAGGACCGCGCCGGCGTTCGCCAGTCCGGCGCCGCGGTCCCGAGCCTGGTGCAGCACGCCCGCCGCCGCCGGGGCCATGAGCAGGGCGGAGACGATCAGCAGGACCGCCGAGGTGGTCAGCGCGGCACTCTGCTCGGTGGCGGCGCGGAACATGACCTCGCCGGTGCCGCCCTCGGCCGGATCGATCAGGGCCTGCGGGACCAGCAGGCCGGCGAACAGGACCAGGCTCGCGCCCGCGGTGACGCGGCGCAGCCGGCGTGCGGTGGGGACAGCGGTCGTCATGGCGGTTCTCCTTGGACGGTGGCCGGCGCACACCCGCCGGTCGGACGCCGGGAACGGTCGGCCGGCGGTTCCCGCCGGGTCATCGGCACTGGTGCTGGTTCTCGGTCATCCGGCCGGATGAGGCTGCACGCCCGGGAGATCACCCATCGGGACGACTCCACGGCGGGAGCGGCGCCCCTACCGTGGCGCCATGCGCCCGTGGGTGCCCCGCCCGATCGACCTGGCCGTCGCCGCGGTGCTCTGCGCGGCGACCGAGGTGGAGCTCTGGCTGGTCGCCCCGGCGGGCCTGCCGCTCGGGGCCGTCGCCGCGTCGTTCGCCGTCGGGACCCTGGCCTTCGCCTGGCACCGCGTGGCACCGCTGCCCGCGCTGTCGCTCGGGATGACCGGACTCGCCGTCGTCCCCGGGGCACTCGGCGTCGACCCCGCCCTCGCCCTCGGCTGGTTCGTCACGGCGATGGCCTTCATGGCCTCGGCCGGCTTTCACGCGCGCCGGCCGGTCGTCGCGCTCGCGGTGGCCTTCGCCCTGCTCTGCGCCAGCATCGTCCTGCTGAAGGGTCTGGTCGTCGCAGACGTGCTCTTCGCGTGGCTGCTCGCGGGCGGAGCCTGGCTGGGCGGCCGGGCCGTGGCCGGCCGCACCCTGCGCGCCGAGCTCTCGGAACAGCGCGCGGCGGCGGCCGAGCAGCAGGCGCAGTGGCGGGCCGCGACGGCCGTCGCCGAGGAGCGCCTGCGGATCGCCCGCGAGATGCACGACGTCGTGTCCCACGACATCAGCGTCATGACGCTGCACGTCAGCGGCGTCCGCCGGCTGCTCCGCCCCGACCAGCACGAGGAGCGGGCCGCGCTCGAGACGGCGGAGCGCACCGGGCGCGAGTCGCTCGCGGAGATGCACCGGATGCTCGGCGTCCTGCGCGGTCCCGGACTGGACGACGACCGTGCGGCTCCGGGACTCGGCCGCCTCGCGGAGCTGCTCGACCCGGCCCGGGCGGCCGGGCTGCAGGTCGGTCTGACGGTCGGCGGCGACGTCCGGCCGCTGCCGCCCGGCGTCGAACTGGCGGCCTACCGGATCGTGCAGGAGGCGGTCACGAACGTGCTGAAACACGCGGCCGCCCACCGGATCGACTGCACGGTCGACTACGGCGCGGCCGCGGTCGAGCTGCGGATCACCGACGACGGCGCCGGAGCCACCGGTCCCGCTCCGGGCGGCCACGGCCTCGTCGGGATGGCCGAGCGGGCGGCGGTCCACGGCGGCTGGGTGGACGCCGGGCCCAACCCCGGCGGCGGCTGGTCCGTCCGCGCCGTCCTGGCCCTGGGGGAGACGCGGGTGGAGACGCCACCTGGCGCCCGGGAGGGCCGGTGATCCGCGTCCTGCTCGCCGACGACCAGGCGATGGTCCGCGCCGGGTTCCGGCTGATCCTGTCCGCCGAACCCGACGTGACGGTCGTGGGCGAGGCGGCCGACGGGGTGGAGGCGGTGGCGGCCGCGCGACGGTTGCGACCCGACGTGACCCTCATGGACGTCCGGATGCCGCGGCTGGACGGCATCGCCGCCACCCGGCGGCTGGCCGGAGAGGACCCCCAGGTCACCCGTGTCGTCGTCCTCACCACGTTCGACGTCGACTCCCACGTGTACGACGCCCTGCGGGCCGGGGCGAGCGGCTTCCTGCTGAAGAACGCCCCGCCCGAGGAGCTCGTGCAGGCCATCCGCCTGGTGGCCACCGGCGGGGCCCTGCTCGACCCGGCCGTGACCCGCCGGGTGATCGAGGAGTTCGCCCGCAGCCCGGCGCCGGGACCGGTCCCCCCAGCGGTTGCGGCGCTCACGGATCGGGAGCTCGAGGTGCTGCACCTGGTCGCACGCGGCCTGTCCAACGCCGAGATCGCCGCGTCGCTGGTCGTCAGCGAGGCGACGGTGAAGACACACGTCGCCCGCATGCTGGCGAAGATCGGCCTGCGCGACCGGGTGCAGGCTGTCGTGTTCGCCTACGAGCACGGCCTCGTGCGGCCTGGCGCGAGCTGAGCGCCCCGCTCGGTCAGTGGGTCGGGCAGCGCAAGGCGCGCGGGAACCGGGAGGGACCTGACGGCTCAGCTCCCGAGAGCGCGGGCGAGCAGCGTGCGACGGCTGCGCGTGCCGGTCTTGGTGAAGACCGACTTGAGGTGGTCCTGCACCGTGTGCGCGGACAGGAACATCCGCTGGGCGATCTCCCGGGTGTCGCTGCCCTCGGCCAGGTGCCCGACGAGTTCGGCCTCCCGCTCGCTGAGTCCGGCCGCGCGGGTGAACAGGCCGACGCGCTCGGCCGGGGTCGACTCCTCGATCGTCACCGCGATGTCACGGTCCGCGGACGGGACCATCTCCTCCAGCCGCGCCGCCCGCAGGGTCAGCCACAGCCCGCCCGCCAGGTGGACCCGGGTCATGGGCGGGTGGGGGTCCACGCCCGACTCGACCGCCAGCAGCTGGGCCCCGACGTTGTACGCCCCGGCCGGCACCGTCGGTCCGTCGTCGTCGCGCGGGACGAGCACCCGCAGGGGGTCCCGGGTGTCCGCGGTCTGGCGCACCACGTCCAGGCCCGGCGACAGCTGGAGGACCAGCGGCCCGGAGAGGTGCCGACGGGCCGGCGTGACGGCGAACGTCCGTGCCTGCCCGGCACGCAGCGCAGCCGTGACCGCCGGCGCGACGTCCGCCAGGAAGGCGGACTCGTCGGTCGTGAAGGTGCGGCCGCCGGTGCGCCACAGTTCGAGGAAGGCCCAGCACCCGTACCGGTCCCGGAACACGACGGACGCCACGTCGCTCACGTCGTAGCGGGACAGCAGCTCCCGCCACAGGAGGCTCTGCTCCAACCGGCCCCGGGTGGTGTCGGCCAGACGCGCGACGGGGAGCTCCCCGAGCGCGGTCCACCGGTTCACGGGCGTCACGTAGCGCAGCCGGATCAGCCGGGGCAGCTCGGCGAGCGACGGGACGGCGGCGAGCGGTGAGGATCCGACGGTGGTGTCCGGATCGGTGAGCACCCAGGCGTAGGCGTCGAAGGGAACCGTCCGGCCGACGGCCTCCAGCAGCCGCACGCGGAGGGTCCGGAGGTCCGCGTCGGACGCGCAGAGGCGCACGACGGCCTCCCGTGCGCGGTCGGCGGCCGTCGACGGGGCCATGGCGGAAGGGTACGGACGCCGTCCCCCTAGACCGGTCCCCCAGAAAGCTGGGATGGGCTCGGCCGGTCGGCGTCCCTAGCGTCGGAACCGGTCGCAACCGCGCCGATCCCCGAGGAGGCCGTCATGCCCACCCTGCACATCGAGCACCCGATCACCGACCTGGCCACGTGGCGCACCGCGTTCGACCGGTTCGCCGGGCGGCGCCGCGACGGCGGTGTCCAGGAGGAGAGGGTCCAGCAGCCGGTCGACGACGACCACTACGTCGTCATCGACCTGGACTTCCCGACCCTCGAACAGGCCCAGGGGTTCCTCCAGGTCCTCGAGACCACCGTGTGGGCCTCCCGGGACGCCTCTCCCGCGCTCGCGGGCAGGCCGGTCACCCGGATCCTGGAGCGGGTCGGCTGAGTCAGCGGGCGCAGTCGATGCAGGTGCGGGCCGCAGGCCGGGCCGCCAGCCGCTCGGCCGCGATCGGCCGCCCGCAGGTCTCGCAGACGCCGTAGGTACCCGCCTCCCGCCGGGCGAACGCCGCCTCCACGTCGGCGAGGCGTTGCCGCGCCTGGTCCAGCAGCGCGACGACCTGCTGCCGTTCGAAGGCGATCGTCGCGCCCTCCGGGTCGTGCTCGTCGTCGGCGTTCGACGCCCGCGACGCCGCCACCACCTCGTCGAACTCGCGGGTCAGCGCGTCGATCTGGGCCAGCACCGTGGCCCGCTCCTCCTCGAGCGGGTCGCTCATCGGACCCGCCGCAGCAGCCGCAGGGATCCGGTCCCCGACAGCTCCTCGAAGTCCCCGGAGCCCACCACCCTGGTGTAGACGCCGTACGGCGCCTGGCCGCCGTCGGCCGGATCGGGGAAGACGTCGTGGATGGCCAGGGTGCCGCCGACAGCGAGCTTGGCCACCCAGGCGTCCTGGTCGCGCCGGGCGGACTCCTCGGTGTGGCTGCCGTCGAGGAACAGCAGGGCCAGCGGCGTCGACCACAGCGGCGCCAGCACCTCCGACCGCGTGACGACGGCGACGACGACGTCCTCGGCACCGGCGTCGGCGATCGTGCGGCGGAAGCGCGGGAGGGTGTCGACGAGCCCCACGTGCGGGTCGACCAGTGAGGGGTCGTGGTACTCCCAGCCGGGCTGGTGCTCCTCGGACCCGCGGTGGTGGTCGACGGTGACCACCTGCCGGCCGGTCTCGCGGGCCGCGGCGGCCAGGTAGAGCGCCGACTTGCCCATCCAGCTGCCCACCTCGAGCAGCGGCCCCGGGACGGCGACCTCCCGCGCCGCGGCGTACAGCGCCAGCCCCTCGTCCTCCGGCATGAAGCCCGGGGCCGCGCGGGCGGCGGCCAGCAGGAGAAGGACCCCGTCCTCCTCCCGCCTCGCACGCTCGGCGCGAGCCTCGGGACGGGGCCAGTCGTTCGTCATCGGGCGAACCTCGCACGGAGGGCAGACATCCGCCGCTCGGTCACCTGCCCGGCCTGGGTGTCGGCCGCCTTCGCGAAGAAGGCGCCCGCCGCCGTCGTCACCGGGACGGCGAGCACCAGGGCGATCGCGCCCACCATCGTGCGGATGATCTCCTCGGCCAGCGTGGAGCTGGTGACCGTCGTCCACGCCGACCGCTCGTAGAGGCTGAAGACGAGCAGGGCCGGCAGCGCGGCGCCCGCGTAGGCGAACACGATCGTGTAGACGGTGGAGGCGATGTGGTCGCGGCCGACGGCCATGCCCCGCCGGTACAGCTCCCGGCCGGTCATCGTCGGGTCGACCTCCTGCAGCTGCCAGATCGCCGAGGCCTGGGTGATGGTGACGTCGTTGAGCACGCCCAGGCCCGCGACGACGATGCCGGCCAGCACCAGGCCGGAGAAGTTCAGCGTGGGGTCGTAGATGTTGAGCTGCATCGTCTCGTCGTTGGTGACGCCGGTGAGGCGGGCTGCGCTCACCGCCACCGCGCCCAGCACAGCCACTAGCGAGAGCCCGAACAGGGTGCCGACCAGCGCGGTCGTCGTCCGCGCCGAGAAGCCGTGCGCCAGGTACAGCACCACGAACATGATCGCCGCCGAGCCGACGAGGCTCACCAGCGTCGGTGACTCGTCGGCCAGCAGACCGGGCAGCACGAATCGCAGCAGGACGAAGAACGCGAAGGCGAGACCGACCAGGGAGGCCAACCCGCGCAGCCGCGCGACCAGCCCGACGACGACGGCGAAGACGATGGCGAGTACGACGATCGGCGTCGTCCGCTCGTAGTCGAAGAAGCCGTAGGTGGCACCGCCCTCGGCGCCCGCGTCGCGGGTCAGGACGATGGTGTCCCCCTTCTCGACGCCGTTGGCCACGACGTCGGCCGCCAGGTCGATCTGCTGGAAGTCGCCGGCCCCCTCGCCGGTCAGGACCTCGACGACCGCGGTCGCGCACGTCGCCGGCTGTCCCGAGTCCAAGCTGCAGTCGTACTGCTCGACCGACACGACCCGGCCGTCGGGGTAGGTGGTGCCCGGCGGCAGGTAGATGGCGGCGGCCTGCTCGGCCCGCGTCGGCTCGCCGTCGGGCCACAGCACGAACAGCCCGATCACGGTGGCCAGGCCCACGGGGACCAGCAGCAGGAGCATGAGCCAGACGGCCCGGCGCCGGCGGGTCAGCGCCTCGGGGCTGGGCGGCGGGGCGTCCGGGTCAGGACCATGGCTGTGATCGTGGGGCGGCACCGGCTCAGGCTAGGAGCCGACTCCGCTGCAACGGGCGCCGACACCAGGAGGACTCGTGTGGCGAGCTCAGGCCGGACCGTCGGGAACCCCGGCGTCGGCCACCTCCCCGAGGATCGGGAAGCGGTGCCAGAGGCCGTTGAGCTGCAGGGGCCGGAGGACCACGGCGGGCGGGTCGACCAGCGCCACCTCGACCCCGCGCGGGGCCGCCATCCGCTGGACCTGCACCAACACGGCCATGCCGGCGGAGTTCATGAACGACACCGCCGCGAGGCGCAGCTCGACCTTCGCCAGGTCGTGCCTCTGCAGCAGGACGTCGGTGAGCACCCGCACGAGCGGCCGGCGGGCCCCCTCGGTGAGCTCGCCCGTCACGGTCACCACGGCGACCGTCCCTTCGACGACGGAGGAGACCTCCGGCTCCTCGGGACGCCCCCGCCCGTGGTCAGGCTGCTGAACGTCGGTCTCGTCCACGGGACGGAACTTCCCCGCAGCGGACCGGTTCACGCACCCCGTGGGAGCGCCGGGAGGGCTCAGTTCGGACCGGGAACAAACTTCTGCGAGACAGGTTTACTTGAACGATTTGCCGAGGTAATCTCTAGTCGCCACTAGAGGATCACCCTCTCGGGCAGCGAACCGTACACAGGATTATCAGGAGGTTGGGAGTCATCATGCTGACCGCCTACGACCCGTTCGCCGCCACGAACGCCGCCTTCCGGGCCCTCGATCAGCTGACCGGCCGCGCCGGGTCGTCCACCGCACGCCCGCTGTCGGGCATGCCGATGGACGCCTACCGGGTCGGCGACAACTTCGTCGCCCACTTCGACCTGCCCGGCGTCGACCCCGGCTCGATCGACCTGTCGGTCGAGGGCAACACCCTCACCGTGAGCGCCGAGCGGTCCGTACCGCAGCTGGAGAACGCCGAGTGGAGCATCGCCGAGCGCCCGTTCGGCACCTACACCCGCCAGCTGGTTCTCGGCCGCAGCCTCGACACCGACCGGCTCGAGGCGAGCTATCACGACGGCGTGCTCTCGATCAGCATCCCGGTGGCCGAGAAGGCACGGGCCCGCAAGATCACGGTCACCCGCACCGACGCACCGGCACCGGTCGAGCACCGCACGATCGAGGGCGAGCAGTCGGAGCAGAAGGCTGTCACCAGCTGATCTGCGACCGCAGAGGGGCCGGGTCCGGACGGGCCCGGCCCTTCCGCTACCCGGCAGGAAGGAGGAGCGGCGATGGACGAGCGACCGAGCGGGCAGGCCCCCGACCCGGTGAGCCGGCTGGACGACCCGGACTTCCCGGCGCTCACGATGAGCCAGGCCGCCGAGCTGCTCGGCGTCCAGGCCGCCTTCCTGCGCAGCCTGGACAGCGGCGGCGTCCTGCAGCCCTACCGCTCCCCGGGCGGTCACCGCCGGTACTCCCGCTCCCAGCTCGAGCTGGCCGCCCGGGTCCGCGGCCTGCTCGACGACGGGCACTCCCTGGCCTCCGCGGAGACGATCGTCGGCCTGCAGGACGAGCTCGCCTCCGCCCGCGCCGACGCCGACCGGCTCCGCTCGACCGCCGCGCGTCTGCGGTCCGACGTCGACCGGCTGAGGAGGGACCCGCCGGATCCGGGCCTGGCACCGCGAGGGCCACTGTCGCCCTAAACCGTAGGGGGGTATGGTTCCGGTCGGGCCGCGATGACCGCGGCCGGTCAGGAGGGAACCGCCGTGGACACCGTCGAGCCGAGCACGCCCGAGGTGGGCGGCTCCGACCACCAGCACGGGTACATCCACCGCAAGGACGAGTACCTCAAGCGGCTGCGGCGCATCGAGGGCCAGGCCCGCGGACTGCAGCGCATGGTCGAGGACGAGAAGTACTGCATCGACATCCTCACCCAGGTCTCGGCGATGACGAAGGCCCTGCAGGCGGTCTCGCTCGGCCTGCTCGAGGAGCACCTGAGCCACTGCGTGGTCGAGGCCGCGCGGGCGGGTGGCCGCGAGGCCGAGGAGAAGGTGCGCGAGGCCTCCGAGGCCATCGCCCGGCTGGTCCGCTCCTGATCCGTCAGTCCCCGCCCCCCGAGAGGAACATCGGCATGACCACGACCAGCACCTGGACCGTCACCGGCATGACCTGCGGCCACTGCGTGAACGCGGTGACCGAGGAGGTCTCGCAGGTGCCCGGCGTCACCGCTGTCGACGTCGACCTCGCCAGCGGCGGGCTGACCGTCGCGAGCGACGCACCCGTCGACGAGGACGCCGTCCGCGCTGCCGTCGAGGAGGCCGGATACGAGGTGGCGGGCCGCTGACGCGGTCGCACCTGCCATGAACACACCCCTCAAGCTCGCCGGGTTCGCCGTGGGGCTGGCCGCCGTCTTCGGTGCCGCCCTGGGTGCGGGCCGGCTCGCCGGTCCCGTCGGGGCCACCGCCGCGGAGGCGCCGGCCGGGCACGAGATGGGCGGCGGGGAGCACGCCGAGACCGCGGGCGGCGACCGCTCTCCGGGCGGGCTGATGGTCTCCGACGGCGGCTACACCCTCGCCCTGGACGACGCGGTGCTGCCCGCGGCGCCCGCCGCGGAGCTCTCCTTCCGCATCCTCGGATCCGACGACCGGCCGGTCCTCGACTTCGCGGAGGCGCACGAGAAGGAGCTGCACCTCGTCGCCGTCCGCCGCGACCTGACCGGGTTCCAGCACGTCCACCCGGTGCGGGACGCGGGCGGCACCTGGCGGGTCCCGCTGGCCCTCACCCCGGGCTCGTGGCGGGTCTTCGCCGACTTCACGCCGGGCGACGGCGGCGAGAACCGGATCCTGGGGGCCGATCTCGCGGTTGCCGGCGAGAGCGCGCCGGAGCCGCTGCCCGCACCGGCGGCGACCGCCGAGGTGGACGGCTACACCGTCACGCTCGACGGCGAGCTGTCGGCCGGGACGGAGTCGGAGCTGACGTTCGCCGTCAGCCGGAACGGCCGGCCGGTGAGCGACCTGCAGCCCTACCTGGGCGCCTACGGGCACCTGGTGGCGCTGCGTGCCGGCGACCTCGCCTACCTGCACGTCCACCCGGCCGGCGAGCCGGGCGACGGCGTCACGCGGCCCGGCCCGGACGTCGTCTTCGGGACCACCGCGCCCTCGGCCGGCACCTACCGCCTGTTCCTCGACTTCCGGCACGGCTCGGTCGTCCGGACGGCGGCGTTCACCGTGACGGCGCGCGGGCACGAGGAGGCCGGCTCGTGAGCGCGCCCACCGACATCGAGCTGGTCATCGGCGGCATGACTTGCGCCTCCTGCGCCGCCCGGGTGGAGAAGAAGCTCAACCGGCTCGAGGGCGTCACCGCCACGGTCAACTACGCCACCGAGAAGGCGAAGGTCAGCTTCGGCGAGGGCGTCACGCCCGCGGACCTCATCGCGACGGTCGAGCAGACCGGCTACACGGCCGCCCTACGGTCCCGTCCAGAGGCTCGCCCCGAGCCTGCGAGGGGCGAGGAAGACGGGGTCCTTCTCCTGCGGCACCGGCTGCTGGTGTCCACCGCGCTGACCGTCCCCGTCGTCCTCCTGGCGATGGTGCCGGCCTGGCAGTTCGACTACTGGCAGTGGCTCTCGCTCACCCTCGCCGCGCCCGTGGTGGTGTGGGGCGGCGCGCCGTTCCACCGGGCCACCTGGACGAACCTCCGCCACGGCGCCGCCACGATGGACACCCTCGTGTCCCTGGGCACCCTCGCCGCGTTCGGCTGGTCGCTCTACGCGCTCTTCCTCGGCACCGCCGGCACCCCCGGCATGACCCACCCGTTCGAGCTGACCGTCGCCCGCAGCGACGGTGCCGGGAACATCTACCTCGAGGCGGCCGCCGGGGTCACCACGTTCCTGCTCGCCGGCCGGTACGCGGAGGCCCGGTCCAAGCGCCGGGCCGGCGCCGCGCTGCGCGCCCTGCTGGAGCTGGGCGCCAAGGACGTCTCGGTCCTCCGGAACGGCACCGAGCGGCGCGTGCCAGTCGGGGAACTAGCCGTCGGCGACCTGTTCGTCGTCCGTCCCGGGGAGAAGATCGCCGCCGACGGCGAGGTCGCCGAGGGGTCGTCGGCCGTCGACGCCTCCATGCTGACCGGCGAGTCGGTGCCGGTGGAGGTCCGCCCGGGCGACGCCGTGGCCGGGGCGACGGTGAACGCCGGTGGCCGGCTCGTCGTGCGCGCGACGCGGGTCGGCGCCGAGACCCAGCTCGCCCAGATGGCGCGGCTGGTCGAGGACGCCCAGAACGGCAAGGCCGAGGTGCAGCGGCTGGCCGACCGGATCTCGGCGGTGTTCGTGCCGATCGTTCTGGCGCTGGCGGTGGCGACCCTCGGCTTCTGGATCGGCACCGGCGCCGGACTGCCGGCCGGCTTCACCGCCGCCGTCGCGGTCCTGATCATCGCCTGCCCGTGCGCCCTCGGCCTGGCCACGCCGACCGCGCTGATGGTCGGCACCGGCCGCGGCGCCCAGCTGGGCATCCTGATCAAGGGCCCGGAGGTGCTGGAGAGCACGCGCCGGGTCGACACCGTCGTCCTGGACAAGACGGGGACCGTCACCACGGGCCGGATGACGCTGCTCGACGTGGTGCCGGCGGCGGGTGAGGACGCCGCGCACGTGCTCCGGCTGGCAGGTGCGCTGGAGGCGGCGTCGGAACACCCGATCGCCGCGGCGGTGGCCGAGGCCGCCGTCACCCGCAGCGGTCCCCTGCCGCGTGTCGAGCGGTTCGCGAACACCGAGGGCCTGGGCGTCACCGGCACGGTCGAGGGTGTCGGCGTCGTCGTCGGCCGGCCACGGCTGCTCGCCGAGCGGGGGCTGTGCCTGCAGGACGACTTCGCGGCGGCGGTCGCCGCGGCGGAGGCCGAGGGCCGGACCGCGGTGGCCGTCGGCTGGGACGGCGCGGCGCGCGGCGTCCTGGTCGTCGCCGATGCCGTGAAGCCGACGTCGGCAGCGGCGGTGCGGCAGCTCCGCGACCTCGGCCTCGCACCGGTGCTGCTCACCGGCGACAACGAGCGGGCCGCCCGATCGGTGGCCGCGGAGGTCGGCATCGAGCAGGTCGTCGCCGAGGTGCTGCCCCGGGACAAGGTCGACGTGGTGCGGCGGCTGCAGGCCGAGGGCCGCACGGTCGCGATGGTCGGCGACGGCGTCAACGACGCCGCGGCGCTCGCCCAGGCGGACCTGGGGCTGGCCATGGGCACGGGAACCGACGTCGCCATCGCGGCGGCCGACCTCACGCTGGTGCGGGGCGACCTCCGGGTGGCCGCGGACGCCATCCGGTTGTCCCGGCGGACGCTCGCCGTCATCAAGGGCAACCTGTTCTGGGCGTTCGCCTACAACGTGGCCGCGATCCCGCTGGCCGTCGCCGGCCTGCTCAACCCGATGATCGCGGGCGCGGCGATGGCGTTCAGCTCGGTGTTCGTGGTCACCAACAGCCTCCGGCTGCGCGGCTTCACGCCGCTCGCGGAGAACCGCACGTCGCCGCGCGCCGCCTGACCGTTTCGCCCCGCGCAACCTCTGCCTCTGCTTACATCTGGGAGCAGAGACAGAGGTTCCGCAGGGACCATCCCCCGCCCGACGGAGGAGATCGATGACCGCTGGTGCGGACGTGGGCCGTCGACGGGTCACCCGGCTCCTCGCCGCCGCCGGTCTGGCGTGGGGACTGGCGCTGCTGATCCGCCCGCAGCCGGTCGTGGCGGCCCTGGCGCCGGAGTTCCCGCCCGACCGGCTGTGGCTGGCCCGGGTGCTGGGCGGGCGGCTGGTGGTCCAGCACGCCGGAACCCTGGCCGCCCCCACCCACACCCGGGTGCTCTTCCACTCGGGGATCGACCTGCTGCACGCGGCGAGCATGGTGCCGCTGCTGCGCTCACCCCGGTACGGCCGCGCGGCGCGGATCAGCGGCGGCGTCGCGGCGGCGTACGCCGCGGCCGCACCGGCGGTCGCCCCGCGGTCCGACCCCCGGTAGTCACCCGCACCCGCAGCCGGCGCACGTTCCCGGTCCGACCGTCGTACCCGTGGTGCACGGTGAGGGGATGAGCGCTTCCTTCACCGGGCACGTCTTCCTCGGCATGAGCGTCGACGGCTTCATCGCCCGCCTCGACGGCGACCTCTCCTGGCTGACCGGCGACGCCGAGGTCGGCAGCGCACCCGACGACGGGGAGGGCGGTGACTTCGGGTTCGCCGAGTTCGTCGCCGGCATCGACGCCCTCGTGATGGGCCGCGGCACCTACGACGTGATCGCGCCCTTCGGGGAGTGGCCGTACCAGGGCAAGCCGGTGCACGTGCTGAGCACGACGCTGGAAGCAGGCGCCGATCCGCGGATCACCGTGCACAGGTCCTTCGACGAGGCGGTGGCCGCGGTCGAGGCGGCCGGATACCGGCGGGTGTACGTGGACGGCGGGCGCACCGTGCACGCCTTCCTGCGCGCGGGCCTCGTCGCCGACCTGACCCTCTCCCGCGTCCCCGTGCTCATCGGCACGGGCCACACGCCGTTCGGCGAGCTGGCCGCCGACGTCCCCCTCGAGCACGTCCGCACGCAGACGTTCCGTGGCGGCATGGTGCAGAGCACCTACCGCGTCGCGACGGTCAGTCGCTGAGCGGAACGTCGACGGGGATCTCCGGGCCGAGGCGGGCGCCCTGGAGCAGCTCGAGGTCGTCGCCGGACCAGAAGCTGCCGGGGTCGTAGGCGTTCAGCGGACGGTCGCCGGGCAGCAGCTCCATCGCGGTGTAGGTGGCCGCCACCAGCTCCGCGCAGAACACCGTCTCGGCTGCGGTGCTGCGACGCAGCCGGCCGTTGACCCAGCCCCGCACCAGCCCGCGGGTGGTCGGGAACGGCTTGCCGTCCAGCCGCGCGATCGTGCGCAGGACGGCGTCCTCCATCGCGGCGGTCACGCCCCCGTCGGCCGACGGCCCGACCAGCTGGCGGAACCATGCCCGCTGGCCGTAGCGGCGCCGCCAGGTGAGGACGGCGTCGCGCAGGTCGTGCAGTTGCACCCCGCGCTGGTGCTCGCCGGTCCAGGCGTCGGGCAGCGACTTCCCGAGCTCGGCGTGCCAGAGCAGAGGCGGCATGTCCTCGAGCACGACCGCCATGCCGACGTGGTTGACCGGGGCGTTGGTGATCGCCCGGATCGCACGATCGGCGAGCGAGGGCCCGCGGAAGACCCACACGTCCCCGGTGCGCGTGAGTTCGACCGCCTTGTCCAGTGCGAGCTCGGCCACGGGCGCTACGTTACGGACCGTGCGCCTCTGGAAGCTCCTCGGACTTGCCGGTCTCACCGGCGTGGCGGCGACGGGCGTGGTGCTGGCCCGCAACGAGCGCCAGCGCCGCGCCTACACGCCCGACGACGTGCGGGCCCGGTTGCACGAGCGCCACTCGCAGATCGCGGAGGCCCCGGAGCCGGCGCCGCCGGACCTGGCCGAGCTCCGGCTCGGCCGCACCCACCGGCTGGCCCGGCTGCTCGGCCGCCGCTGACTCAACCGGCGGCGGGCACCTCCGGCAGCACGACGACGCCGTCCGCGTCGGCGCAGAGCCACTCCCCCTCGCGGAACACCACCCCGGCGAAGATCACCGGGATGCCCGCCTGGCCGGAGTGCAGTCCCCGCTGGCTCTTGCGGGGGAACGCCGCGAGCGCGCGCACGCCGATCGGCTGCTCGGCCAGCTCGTCGGCGTCCCGGATGCAGCCGTAGACGACGATGCCGGCCCAGCCGTTGGTCGCGGCGGAGACGGCGAGGTTGCCCCCGACCAGGCCGCACCGCTTCGACCCGCCCCCGTCGACGACCAGCACCCGGCCCTCGCCCGGACCCTCGACCGCCTGCTTGATCAGGGTGTTGTCCTCGAAGACCTTCAGGGTCGTGATCGGACCGGCGAACCGGGGGTTGCCGCCGAACGCCTGGAAGACCGGGTCACAGACCTGGATGTCGGGATGGGCGTCGCAGAGGTCGGTGGTGGCATAGGTCGGCACGGCGGCTCGCTCTCACTCGGGGCTTCGTTATAACCTATAACGAAGCGTCGGTCGGCGAAAGGAACAGCGTGCTCGACAGCCCCTCGACCGGCGACCCCGGCTTCTCGACGAAGAGCGACCACGCCTACAACCGGGTGCGCGAGCTGATCCTCTCCGGCCGTCTCGCCCCGGGTGCGGTGCTCCCGCAGGCCGCCCTCGCGCAGCAGATCGGGATGAGCACCACTCCCCTGCGCGAGGCGCTGCGCCGCCTCAAGCAGGAGGGGCTGGTCGAGCTCGACGCCCACCGCGACGCCCGGGTCAGGCCGCTGGACGCCACCGAGGCCCGCGACCTCCTCGAGCTGCGGCGCAGCCTCGACCCGCTAGCCGCATCCCTCGCCGCCCAGCGCCGGACCGACGCCGACCTCGCCGACGTGCGCACCGCCCTCGACGGGCTGGAGGCGCTCAACACGTCCCCCTCGCTCGCCCAGCTCG
Organism: Blastococcus sp.; assembly: GCA_035296685.1. Taxonomy (GTDB): domain Bacteria; phylum Actinomycetota; class Actinomycetes; order Mycobacteriales; family Geodermatophilaceae; genus Blastococcus_B. The sequence goes on along the minus strand of DATHAK010000183.1, from coordinate 4,121 downwards.
AGAGTCACCACCGGTTCCACGCCGCGATCCACCGGGCGTCGCACAACGCGCTGCTGATCGACGTCCTCGACGGCCTGTGGGTCAAGACCGACCGGTACCGTCGGCACGGCCTGGAGACCGGCCGGAGCGACGAGGAGCGCGACGCGCGGGCCACCGAGCACCGGCTGCTCTTCGAGGCGGTGCGCGACGGGGACGCCGACACCGCGGCGGACCTGATGCTCCGGCACGTCGAGACCAGTCTCGGCGCGCGGTCGGCCGACCGGCTGGCCGGCCCGGACCGGCCGCAGTGACCGCACACCCGGGACGCCGGCTGCTCGCCGTCCTGCTCGCGCATTCCGTCCTCACCCAGGTCGTCACCTTCGTCCTGCGCCCCACGTCGGCCTACCGCGCGATCGAGCTCGGCATCTCCCCCGCCTGGCTGGGCGCGCTGACGGCCTCCTTCGCCGTCGTGCCCCTCGTGCTCGCCGTTCCGTCGGGGCAGGCGACCGACCGGTTCGGCGAGCGCCGGGTCATGCTCGTCGGCGCCGTCCTGATGACGCTGTCCGGAGTCGTCTTCGCCACCGAACGCGGCGGTGCGGCCGGGCTGGTCGTGGGCAGCGTCGTGCTGGGCACGGGGCACCTGCTCTCGGTGGTCGGCCAGCAGGCCGCCGTGGCCAACACCGCGGGCCCCGGCCGCTTCGACACCGCCTTCGGCTACTACACCTTCGCGGCCTCACTCGGCCAGGCCGCCGGACCGGCGCTGATCACGGTCATCGGCGGGAAGGGTGAGCTCCCCGACACCACGCCGATCTTCCTCACCGCGACGGCGCTGGGGGTCGTCCTCCTGGCCTGCACGGCGTTCCTCCGCATGCCCGCCAGGGAGCGCGCCGCCGAGGCCGGCCGCACCGGCGGCATGGGCTCGCTGCTGCGCCTGCCGGGTCTGCTCCGTGCGCTCCTGGTCAGCTGCGTCGTCCTGGCCGCCGTGGACATCACCCTCGTGTACCTGCCCGCGCTCGGCGCCGACCGCGGGCTGGCGGCGGGATTCGTCGGACTGCTGCTGACGCTGCGGGCCGTCGCCTCGATGACCTCCCGCCTCTTCCTCGGGCGCCTGGTGGGTCTGGTCGGCCGCCGCCGGCTGATGGTCGTCAGCGTGGCGCTGTCCGCGATCTCGATGGCGGCCGTCGCGGCGCCGATGCCGACCGCGGCCATGGCGGTGGTCGTCGTCCTGCTGGGCCTCGGGCTCGGGGTCGGCCAGCCGCTCACCATGTCGTGGCTCGCCGAAGTAGCGCCGGCCGGGCAGCGCGGGCGGGCCATGTCCCTGCGGCTCACCGGCAACCGGCTCGGCCAGGTGCTGATCCCGAGCGCCGTCGGACTCGTCGCCGCAGGGGTCGGGGCCGCCGGCGTCCTGGGCGCCACGGCCGCCGCGCTCGCGGCCGTGGGGGTCGCGGCACGGCGGCTGGCCGTGGACGGCGGCGCCGGAACCTAGCCGGCGGCGATCCGCGCCACGACGGCAGCGGTGAACTCGCCCGTCGAGGCGGAACCCCCCAGGTCGCGGGTGCTGACCCCGTCGCGCACGGCCGCGCGCACGCCGTCCTCGACGCGCACCGCCGCCTCGGTCGTCCGGGCGTCGCCGTGCCGCCGTCCCAGCCAGTCGAGCAGCATGCCCGCGGACAGCATCATCGCGATCGGGTTCGCCAGCCCCTGGCCGGCGATGTCCGGTGCGGACCCGTGCGCGGCCTGCGCCATGCAGCGGTCGTCGGAGGCGTTGATCGACGGCGCGATGCCCAGCGACCCGGCCAGCTCGCCGGCCATGTCGGAGAGGATGTCGCCGAACATGTTCTCGGTGACGACGACGTCGAAGTCGGCCGCCCGGCGCAGCAGGTGAACGGTCATGGCGTCGATGTGGAAGTCGTCGACCTCGACGTCCGGGTAGCCCCGCGCCACCTCCAGGCAGACCCGCTTGAACAGCCCGGAGGTCAGCTGCAGGACGTTCGCCTTGTGGACGATCGTCACGCGGCTCCGGCGCCGGCGCGCCAGCTCGAAGGCGGTGCGCGCGATCCGCTCGACAGCGGGCCGCGTGAAGATCCCCATGCAGACGGCGACGTCCGCGGTGGGCATGAACTCGCCCGTGCCCGCGAAGGTGTTGCGGTCGGCGTAGAAGCCCTCGGTGTTCTCCCGAACGATCACGAGGTCGGTGCCGGGTGCGAGAACCCGACCGCCCTCGAAGCTCCGAGCCGGGCGGATGTTGGCGAAGAGGTCGAAGGCCTTGCGGATGGTCCCGCTCGGGTTGAGCCGGCTCCGGAAAGGCTCGGGATAGGCCGCGCTGTCGTGCGGGCCGAGCAGCCAGCCGTCCAGCCCGGCGAGCGCCTCCATGGTGCCGGCCGGGATGGCGCTGCCGTGGCCCTCGATGGCCGAGGCGCCCAGGGGCAACTCCTGCCAGTCGACGGGCTCGGCGCCGACGGCGGCCAGGGCCGCGTCGACGACCCGCACGGACGCGGACACGATCTCCGGCCCGATGCCGTCGCCGAGCATCACTCCAAGACGGAAGGTGGTCATGTCCCCTACTCCGAGGTCGGTGCGGTGGCGGCGGGCTCGTCCAGAACCCACCAGGAACGGACGTCGACGAACTCGCGGATCCCCGCGGCGGCGAGCTCCCGGCCGTAGCCGCTGGCCCGGGTGCCGCCGAACGGCATGCGCGGATCCGAGGCGACGAGCGCGTTGACGAAGGCCGCGCCGGACCGGATCCGGCGGGCGACGGCCACGCCGCGGTCGGCGTCGGCCGTCCAGACGCTGGCGCCGAGGCCGAACCGGGTGTCGTTGGCGATGCGGACCGCCTCGTCGTCCCCGTCGGCCACGATCACGGTGGCCACCGGGCCGAAGATCTCCTCGTCGTAGGCGGCCTGGCCCGGCGTGACGTCGGTCAGGACGGTCGGCGCGTAGAAGCAGCCGGGGCCCGGCAGCGGCCGGCCGCCGGTCAGCAGCCGGGCGCCCGCCGCGACGGAGGCCTCGACCTGGCGGTGCACGCCGTCGCGGAGATCCGAGCGGGCCATCGGCCCGATGTGCGTTCCGGGTGCCTCTGGGTCGCCGACGACCAGGGCCTCGACCTCGGCCACGAGCAGGCGGGTGAACTCCTCGGCCACCGACGCGTCGACGATCAGCCGCTTCGGGGAGATGCAGCTCTGCCCGGCGTTCATCAGTCGGCCGCGGGCCGCGAGAGCGGCCACTCTCGGCAGGTCGGCGTCGGCGAGGATGACGAAGGCGTCGGAGCCACCGAGCTCGAGCACCGACTTCTTGATCGCGTCGCCGGCGGCCGCGCCGACCGCCCGGCCGGCCCGCTCGCTGCCGGTGATCGTCACCGCGCCGATCCGGGAGTCCGCGATCAGCCGCTGGGTGACGGCGGGGACGTCGGCCTCCGCGACGACCAGCGCCCCGAACGGGCCCTCGGGCGCGCCGGCAGCGGTCACGATGCGCTGCACGGCGAGGGCGCAGCCGGTGGTGTTCGGCGAGTGCTTCAGCAGAGCGGCGTTGCCGGCCATGAGCGCGGGCGCGGCGAAGCGCAGCACCTGCCAGAGCGGGAAGTTCCACGGCATGACCGCGAGCACGACCCCGATCGGCTCGTAGGAGATCCAGCTGCGGTCGGCGGCGGTCTCGACCGGCTCGTCGGCGAGGAAGACGGCGGCGTGGTCGGCGTAGAAGTCGCAGGTGGTCGCGCAACTTCTCGACCTCGGCGCGCGACTCGGCGAGCGGCTTGCCCATCTCGCGGGTGATCAGCACGGCGAGGTCGTCGGCCTCGTCCCGGAGGATCGCGGCGACCCGGCGGAGCACCGGGGCGCGCTGCTCGATCGGCAGTGCGCCCCAGGCGCGCTGGGCCGCGTCGGCGCTCGTCAGCGCGGCGTCGACCTCGGCGTCGGTGAAGGCCGGGTACTCGGCGAGCCGCTCCCCCGTGGCCGGGTTCACCGTGACGACGGCGCTCATGCCGGCGTCGCTCCCTCGCCCGGGCGCGCGGGTCCAGCGCCACGGTCCTTGTCCGACAGGTGCTCGAACGTCTCGCCGGTGGCGGTGACGGTGCGGGTGACGTCGCGCCCGCCGTAGACCCAGTAGATGGTCATCGGGCCGTTGCCGCGGTTGCGGAAGCAGTGCGG